>JACRFG010000029.1 GCA_016234345.1 Candidatus Jorgensenbacteria bacterium | reverse complement strand
TTATAGGCAAGGATTTTGACTTTGACAATGGACTCGGCTTTTTCGAGATGTTCTTCGATCGGAGCAAATAGACTTCGGGCGCTTCGCAATGCTTCGTTCAGCGGCTTTGTGACAGACTCTTTTTTTGATTTTACTTCAGAACCTAATTCTTTAAGTTTGCTGACGATGTCGACTGCTTTGCCATAGTCTTCCTGCGATTCGATGATGGTTGCATTTGCGAGATTCTCGAACCTCGAGATCTGCGCTTTGACAGCAACCAATTCTTTCGTTTCGATTTCTTTCATTGGTTTTTATTTAATTGTTAATAAATATCCGACCTTTACTAAACTATACCTGACGCTCGGTATTACTGCAAGTGGATAAATTTTACAACTTTCCCAGTTCATGGTGGCAATGAGAGTAGTCACAATTCTCAATATGATCTGCAACTTTGCCCTCGGGACCCGTGGAATCACTACACGATCCATCCTCACAAGCACATCTAATTTCTTCCGACCCGCTAATTTCCCAATTTGTGCCACTTGTAAACCCATGATCCAAACGATCTATAATCGATTGCATATACCTAACTTGATCATCAATTGTTTGCTCATAGTTATCAATTTTTAGTGTTATCATGCTATTTTTATTAATTTTAATTTCCAACTCGTTCCCATACCTTATCCAATTTTGCAACATCTATTTTTATCGGACATTTCGGAGTGATGCAAACATAGCAAGATTGACTACTTTTCAAAGTCCCACCATCACCGTCTGGCAAGTTTCTTCTTAATCTAACTTCTAAGTTCTTACAAGAACCGCAATGAGGATTTTTAATTTCGTCATTCATGGCCTTGGATCGCAGTAAGGATATTCGCCGTGCTCGTTGTACCATGTGGATGCCGTGGTATTATATTCGGCCATGACGCATTTCTCATAGGCATCGGCTGACCGCTCGATGGCTTTATCGTGCTTATCTACCCAATACATAAATAATAAAAATGATATGATGGTGCCGATTCCACAGAGCCAAATTATTGTTTTTTCTTTCATGTTTGCGATTTAATCGGTTTGTAATTCGACCTTTTAATAATCTATAACTTCGATCCCTCCCGCTTCATGATCCACCTCCCACTGAAGCTCGGGTTGTTTGTATATGAACCCAGCTGGAGGCGGATCTCGGCGTTCGTAATGTTTTTCAAGCACCACGAAGTCATCCTGGACCTCAGCGGAGTCTCGCTTTGCCATAACGAGATCCGCATATGGTTTGCTATGATGATAAGTCCCGTTTTGATTTTCCTCCGCAGAGGCGTGGACTATATAATAGCGTATTCGTTTTTCAATCATACTTTTGTGAAGTATCCATAGACACATCTTGTCCCGCCTCGATCATCTAAGAATGTATCATGGACTACTCCGTTTATTACCGCCACCAAATGTTTTGATAACGCCACTATTAATCGACCAGCTGGCAATTCATCTGCCTTGAGATGCGTTTTACATCCCTGCCCGATTTGCATTGTAGGCACCCATTGCCAGCCAATGCTTTCGAGGTATGGCCGGTAAGTTTGTTTCCGTGCTCCGTTTCGAGCATTGGGTTTTCCTTTTCGGGATCCCGCTCGGGCGCCTTTTGCGACTGCATTGATAGCATCATACACTTCTTGGTATGGCTTTTCGGTTGCGATCGCAATTGCTCTGACTACGCAGTCGCCCGTCTGGCCCTTATAGCCAGCTTCGGAGCAACCGCCGTCATTATAAATGAATTCGATTCTCATTTCAGTAACTCCTCGATATTTCGACCCGTTATAAGAACATCACCCACCACCAGTTCATCATTATTTAACGAGTAATCTTCTATCGGATATGCCGCTTTCCATATTTTCGTAGCCTCTTCATTCTTTGGAAGTCCGATCAGCTTACCTTCATCATGGCAGATGAGTCGTCGGCCTTTTGGCATTGGCACCATTTGTACTATGCCTCCGACATATCCCCGAAGCTCTTCGTAATCAAATCCACTTTTCTTTTTTGGGAAGACAATTTTTTTCTCCCCAGATACCATTATCAATAATGCTTTTTTCATGTTTTTTTCTGCGCTGAGAGTGAGTCGTGTATATTGTGAGCCACTCTGTTTGCAGATGTTAATGGTTAATAATTCTTTAATTTTTAATGTGCTTTCCGATTCTGTATACTACCATCTTATCACATCTAACTTTTTTTGTCAAGTCGGTATTTTGTCCACACTCATCATCTCTAATACAATATTATCACACCGAGCGTTCGGTAGCAAGTAGAGTTGTCCACACTCTAAAATGTCTATTTTTTGGGCGGAAATCCGACTTTTCGTAAAATACAATCAGGGAACTCTCGATCCCACTTAACCATTGGATCGCCAATCATTCTGCGAACTATTTCCCGAGTCAATTCGTAACTCTTCATTTCAACAGCGAGTAGCGACTCAGTGCTAGTTGCTGGTTTGATCAATTCGTACCTTAATCCGTATCTTTCAAATGTATCGGGCTTAAATTGAAACCACCACAATGATGCGGTCCCGTCTTTATCTTTGGGATTTTCGGCTTCGCCTAATCCTCGGCTCTCGCAAAATTCAAGCGCCGAGATCCATACTTCCTGTTGATGAGTTGTAGTGTATTGATGAGTTCCACTTTGGGATAATTTTTTTTCTGGCGTTATTCTATATTCGAATATCTTGTCAGAGATAAGCTTTGCTAAAAATACTGACATCAGCAATAGAATAACTGCTAAAAAAGATATTTGTTTTGTAGTCATAGTTAGCGAGTATGAGCTCTCGCCGAACTTTCGAAACGCACGAGAACGAGCATGGAACTTTTATAAGGAAAGACGAGTTGATAGTTATTAAAATCTATAGTTGGCTCGTTCCTATTTTTGTTTCAGTCCCATGCTCATGTGTTCTCCCACCTTACCGATTTCATGAATATCGCTTAAGGCAGATGAAAAGGCTCTATATGGTATTTATTACCATTAAGGCATTATCATCTGCCTGGTGGCAGATATGAGCTAAAAGTGCCTGTTAAAAGAACCTTACTTGCCCGCAAATTCGTTGGAAGTCTCGCCCTTATTTGAAAAATAAAAGGCGAATGCCGCACCCGATAGGATCATGAAATTATTCTGATCCAATTTCCCCATAAAGAACGCTACGCATGCCGCTATGGCCATTAACATAAAGACCATTTTTGACGCTGACGATATGATTTTTTGCATATTTTTAATTTATTGTTAATTGTTAGCGACCGACCGCCATATTTTTATTATACACCATCTGGCAAATATAGTTGTCCACAGCTTTATCCATAGAGGCTATTTAGCTTTGCTCGGGTGATCGGACCCACTCGGCCGTATCCAATATTGTCTGATGTTATAAGCTTATACTTTAGCTGGAATTTTCCTACCGATGTCTTTGTGACTGCGCCGAAATAACCCGTGGAGCTGGCGTTGCTCGGGAATAATTGCTCGAATTTCAAGATATCCTGTAAAACTTTAATATCGCTATTTTGCATGCCGAATTCGAGATCCTGTAAAAATGTATATTTTGGCACTGGAATCGGCTGTGTTTGTGTGTCAAATCTAAAGTTCATGAGATATCCAGCATACCAGTTGCGGGCCTTGTAAAAATCCTCGTCAATTACTCGCTGGCCTCCTATTCCTGCGTTACCGCCCCATGAATCCTCGATTATAAGGCATTTTTTACCATTTATTAAGGCAAAATCAACAGCTGTGACAGAATGGCGATTTGTCGCAAATGCACTCAAGTCGAGATTCGGATCTTTAACTATTGGATGTTCTATCCATTCGCCGTTATTGTTGAAGTAAAACCACACCATGGCGCCCTTACCCGTTGTTTGGATGAATGATGCCACCGTTTCGATATCTTTGATTGGCAACTCCACATAATTCGGCACTTTGAAAATATCACCCACTTCCCGCTTATAGGATTCGACTATCACCTCATCCATTTGTTGATCGGTTAGTGATTGTGATGGAGATAATGCTTCAAGCACGGCCCCGCCGTTTTTCACGATATTTCGGGCATCTACGGCCCCCATTCCGCTTCCTGGTTTATTTGTTCGGCGCTGATAAATGTCGGTCGCCGAAAAGTGGATATATACCTTATCTTTTAACCACCTCATTATTCCCATTTCTTTAGCTTCGGTTTGGGCTACGCAGGATCCACTGCCGTCCTGGTTAAAAATCGGGAACTTCCGCCATTGATCTGGTATTTTTTCTTTCCATTCGACAGCATTCACGGATGCAACAAGCTCGCCGAATTTATAGTCTTTGTTTTTCTCTGATTCTGGTCGAATATCAAATTGTGCGCCTGATGTGAATTGGTTCATATTTTTATCTATTTATTATATTTCTAATCACTCTTTTTGCTGTAGAGTTTGGGCCCCACTTATGAAGATAGGAATCTTTACTTTTTCCAAAATTAGATTTTTTCTTAAATTCTTTTGTTAAATCAACCGTTTTACCAGAATATAGCCTATCTTGATCCTTTCTACCCGTATAAAGCATCGCCTGTAATAAATCCTCGCCATCAGTTTCAGGCATTATAAAATACTGGTCCTTACCTACTGTTTTAATAATCGGCTGGTTCATTCCATCTCTTTTTGAGAATTTCATTGATCCATCTTTCACGATTATAAAGTGATCATAATCATTGGGTTTTACTTTACCCTCAACTGATGATCCAAATTGTCTAACAGATACAATATTTTCTGACTTGACCCCTATTTTATCGAGAGCTGTGGATACCGAACGCTTGCTGACTTTTTCCGCTGGTGCTACAATTTTACCAATGGCGGAACTCTTTACAGCAGTAGTAGTTTGGTTACTATATAGTCGATTTGTCGACGGTGCTTTTCCTTGGGAATAAAACACATTTTTTGCTTGTGGTTCGTATGTTGTCGGACCTCTTTGTCTGATAACATTCGGATCAAATAACCCCTCTTTTAACATCAGCGGAGCTGGAGGGCGCTGGCGGTTTGACTGTTTGTGGTACTCCTTTTTCAAATACTGTCGGCGGGGGAGTAATAATCGGATTTTTTGCGGATCCTAATGGTGACGGTGCTGGCAATGCCAATCGTAACTCTCGGGCTAAGCCCTGTTTTTCAAGCCAATTCATGGTCCTAATATAGGCCGCTGGATTGGTTTTTTGTAAATCTCTTAATATTAATCTTTTTACTGGCGAAGCTATCGATACATTTCTTAATATATTTGCAACGACATCGCCACCGATCGCTCCCGCAAGACTTCCCAGCGGACCTCCTCGAGATCCTATAATTGCGCCGCTTAATCTAAGCATGTGAGTTCCCATACGGCCATATAATACTTTTTTGCCGTCAAGATTTTCCAAAAACTTTGATGCTTCTAAAATATCGCCGATTTCTCGGTTTAATTGTGCAACATCTGTCGCCCCAGCTCTGGCCGCCGATTCTTCAATAGCTTCCTGCATGCTTTTTGCAACTGCATAATGGACATCCCTCTCTAATTGAGGAACGGCCATATCAAATTTTGTCGCACCCCATTGCATGGATTTTGCAGTATCAAGATTGTCGAGATTAAGAGTATCGCCAAATTCTCTTTTTAATGCTTCAAATTCGGAACGAGCCTTTGTAATCATCGATTCTTTTTGAAGTGAAGTGCCACTGCCTGAATTGATGCGACTTATTGTGCTGTTTTCCAAATCATTTATAGCGACTGGAGTCGTAGATAATTGCGCCTCTTTTAGAGCAGTTTTATTTGCTTTATAAAGCGGTGTCACATCTTCTCTAAGTTTGTTAGCTTGACCTTTTGTCGTGAATGTGTCGCCAGTATGTTGAGGAACAATTCCGCTTTCGGCTAACACTCTCTCGGGAGTTCTACCAACTGTGCCAGCTTTATTTTTTAATTGGGTTACCTGTTCAGCTTTTAGGCTCGCCTTTCTTGTTGAAACCCAGCCTCTTTCGATATCTTTATATTTCGATTCAAGTTCATTTACGGCCTGCATTACTTGCTCGGTTTTCGGCCTACCAAAAATGGCTCTGCCTGCACCAGTTACTTTTCCCGCCACTTTACCAGCCCCAACGACTGCGGGAGGAATCAATCCGCCCGCTATTCCACCGACTACTGCGCCAGTCCCCGCTTGTTTTAATGTTTCACCTACATCGGCGCCCTGTTGTAATGCGGTTCCCGCTCCGAACGCTCCACCCGATGTTGCGCCTACTTTTACGCCCTCTTTTACCAATGTTTTAAGTGTTGGTTTTACCAATCCTGCCGCTTTACCGCCTGGAACCAAATATGCGCCAGCTTCTAACGCTTCGCCTGCGACTTGTTTACCACTTGTTGGGGCCTCAATATTATATTTTCCGAGACCAAAATTCGTGCCTGGAATATTAAGATTTATCTCATGAGCCTTTGCTAATTCTATATCCATCGCTTTTTTCTGCTCTTCGGATCCGAACGCATAAGTCGGAGCGGCCACTAATGCCTCAGCTGTTCTCTGAATTGGTTTTACCAATAGTGATTTAATCGGCGCTTTGAAAAGCGATGTTAAAAAGTTTTCTCCCTGCGGTACTGCGGTCCCTATATTTGATGGAGGAGTCGGAGCGCCTTGAGATGCTTTGCCAACGAAATAACCGCCCCCGCTTGTTGTTGGAGCGGATGTTTGCTGGAGGTTTTGCGCCGCTTTTCCGACTACATATGCCATTGTTTTTATTGATACTTAATTTGATAACCTTTAGAAGCCGCATCAAATATGTCTTCACGGCTTAGTGTGCCTTCATCGACAACTTTTCCATTTTGGACAATCTGAACCATGACTGGAAACCCAGCGTTAGCATTCAAAATACCTCGCATTCTTTTAAGTTCCTCGGCAAATGCAGATTCCGAAAGTCCACTGCTTAGAGCATTCGTTGATTGCTGTAATATTTTAGCTTCATAATCAGAAACTTGACCCTGTCCTTTGATTAATTTTCTTGCGCCGATTGCGAGAATCGCATTAAGTTGATTTAATTTATTTTTTGTTACCTTTCCTGCTGTGAATGGAATCATCCCTGTTTGGAATGCTCCCGATACTGCTTTGGCATTTGGTAATATTTCGCTAATTAATTGAAGTGCACTACCTGCTTCGGGAGTCACACCTGTCGCACCTTTGGCTTCGGTCTCTTTTATAGCCGTTTCTCTTTCCTTGACAGCTATTTCTCTTTGTTTTATCGCATAATCGAGACCGAATTGTCGTTTATCTTCTTCGAACTTTCGATCGGCTTCAAGTTTTGATTGAGCTTGGGTTTTTTCAGTAAGACCTGTGGTGATTCCGAATCGTCTTGCACTTTCTGCTTCTTCTTTGGCTTTTTGACTCGCTTCCCTTTCAATTTTTAGCTGATCTGCCGTTCTTTCGAGTTTGAACTTGGATGCTTCAAGCGAAGCGGTTCTGGCCGCCTGTAATCTTGATAATTTTCTTTCAAGAGGTTCGGCAAGACCTGTCGCCCGCCTTTCTATTGATGCTAATTGACCTGTTATAAATTCCATCGGAATCGGCTGATCGGAAGTGGCCCTATATCCCGCTTTTGTCGATTCTATAAGCTTATCAATATCGGCCTGAGTCGATAATTCATCGGGGCTTATCTTCAGAGACTCTTCTACTGCTTTATTTGCCGCATTGTATGCTGTTTGCGTTGCGGGACTGACGGCTGGTAGAGTCGGCGTTGTTGTGGTGGAAGTATCAGAAGCTGGCATAATTGTCGGAGTAGGCGTAATAGTGGGCAAAACTGGCGTTTTTGGCGGTAAAGTAGGGGTAATTGCGGGGACTGTCGGCACCACTGGAGCCTTTACCTGCGGGATTGCGGATGCGCTGAACTGTGGAGGAGTATTTATGGCCATTAAAGAATCGCCTCCCGTTGTCGGTATACTCGGAATAGGTGGTATTATCGGACCCGAAACTGGAGCGGCTGGAACCATTGTTTTTGGTTTTTGAGCTAACGGATTATACAAAGGAGTTGCCGATGGTTTGAATGTGCTCCCTATTGATTTGAAAAAGTTTGAAAATGAGTAATTCGCCATATTTTTATATTATTGCTAATTTATGAACTCGACCAGAATATGTATCTGTTTTTTTATGACATTCATGGCAAAGAGTGCGACCATTATCAATAATAAGAGCTAGTTTTGGAAACAATGAACGAGGTTTAATATGATCTGCTTCTAATTGTTTTTTTGAACCACATAACACACACATATTTCCATCTCTTTTAATAATTTCTTTGTGCCATAATTTATATGCATTTGTTAGATAAAATCCAAAATTTCGCTCGGTAGCATTATTTTTCCACATATAGTTTTTTTCACCAATTTGCCTTAGTCCCTGTAACTTTCGGGTCTTTTCAGAGAGCATCCAGTGTTTTCCAGTAGAACCTTTAAATCCATTTAACCATTGCTTTTTGCGTACTTCAGATAAATTTAATCTATCTGCCAATTTCCAACGCCAAATTTTTCGTTTTTTATTTATCATAAGTTTATCGTTAAATTCGGATTAATAATCGACCGATCTTCACCATCATCAAGAACCATTGATAAATCATTCACACCATAAGTGCTGAATAAACTGGTAACTCCCTCTTGATACATAGTTTTAAATTCGGCCGCTCTTTCATCTTTTTCTTTCGACCAATACCGATATGCCGCATAAATTTCGGGGAGATCCTGAAATGCTTCGGGAAGTAGAGGCATTTGACCCAGTGTATAAGCAGCCGAACCAGCCGTGATTGCGGTCCCGCCATATGGCCTTACGAGAGTCAATGAAGTGGCGCTTGCTACTGATGATATTTCATACCATACACCGTCTCCGGTATTAGCAGTGTTAATATAAGTTATCCTCATCCAACGACCCCCCATTTGTGCTGTCCACACCGTACTGGATCCCGTGACTGTTGTTACTGCAGAAGTGGTGGAAGTGGTAGTAATTGTACCTGTCGTATAGTCGGCAACGCTTAAATCTATAACTCTAACTTTCCCATTTATTGAAATTGTATTGCCAGCCGTAGTGGGCCTTGGCCATAATCCTATTTGTCCGTTATAAATAAACCAATACTCGGGAGTATCCGATGTTACTGTCGTGTAGTGAAGCTGATCCCAGAATCGTCTTGACGGCGCTGGTTTAGGATCATATCTCGTACTGCTAACTGTCACAAATACGCTTTCCACCTGATCCATATCATAAGGCAGATTTACGAATGTAGTTGAAGCAACTGTCGTAGCGGTTCTTAATCTGTGAAGAAATGGCCAATCAGCTTTGGCTAAAAGTCGGCGATGAAAATCATTCATCCATTCATCACCTTTCGTGAGATTAGCTGTCGCCGTATTTTTTGTGTCTACCCCATAAGCAGTTCTTAGGGTTGTATAAGATTTCATTGTTTTATGTTTATATTATAACACATTTTATATAATCTTTCTAATAACCAATATTCGCCATATTCCGCTCGCCAAATCAAGAGTCCCGCCGCTTTCGTTTTGTATTCTTATACTCACCGTACTGCTTGAGGATACCCAACCTGTGACTGTAATCCCTTGAAGATCATATGGTGGAGCAATAAGAACAAAATCACCGAGATTAGCACCGTTTACCGTTGCTGTTTTAATCTCTCCCGCCCCATCAAGCAAACTGCTTGGATTAATTGTCGACTGAGCATAAAATACTGTATCAATATCTTGAAATTTCACTCGAGAAACATCAAATCCATTATGAAAATGATCGGGCAATTTCGATTGCTTTTTTAACTTTTCAATATCCGCCGTCAGAATATCTAATTTATTTATAATTTCTTCTGGTGTCATGGCAATAAACGAACTTCCATTAATTCAAATAATCCATCCATTTCGACTTGAACTTGGATGTTTTCTAAATCAATTAATCCCGCATCGCTTTCAAATGATATTGCCGTTCCATCGGCGGTATAAGTATCAATCGTAGTAAATGAACTTGATGTATCGGCTCGATATCCAATCCTAATATGACCAGTGGCCACGGGTTTAGCGACTTGAACTTCTAATGTTGATAATGCGCCTTTTCTTGTTTTATCTGATAATCTATAAAGCCCTGAATGCGCCACTGCTTCATATGAAGCATATCGAGTGGAAGTATGATAACTCCCTCCGCTTGCATGCCCCATGATATAGAAATCATTTTGAGCATATAAAGCCGTAACATTCCCCGATCCCGATGATGGAATATTGTCCATGACAAGTCGACCATCAGGATATAAAATATATGCGCCGCTATTCCCACTGGTTAATCCAGCGACCCCGAAAAGCAATACCCCGTTTCGAGAAGTAATCCCGCCCCATGTAACTGGATTAGCTTGCAATGTTCCGCTGTTATTTACCAGATAATCGGGAAGTTTCTTTGCGAAATTGACATATGAACCCTGTGTTGTATAAATATTTCCTTTTGTCCCCGCCAAAATATAAACGAGATTTCCGATATTTTTTAATCGCTTAATTGAAGTTTCTGGCACTGGAATCGGTAAATTGTAAGAATTGGATAATCTGTCCCATGGATAAATAAAGTTAAATGTATCCCCCGCTATTTCAAGATTGGTTCCTAACTCTTCAAGCCAGTTCGCTATTTCAAGCTGAGGCAAATCCAGCGCTTGACTGGTATATGTAAAAGTAGCACTGTTTGCTGGATCAAATGTAGTTAATTCTTTAATGCTTCCAATATACCTCCCATCGCAGTAATATATTATAAAATCTTGACCTGTTAATGCGTGATGACTATTCCCTGCTCCTGATCCTGTATTCATTGTTTGCCACCCGCTTGTCCACGATGGAGTTTCAATCTGAGTCGTGCCAGTTATCTCAACCACATCTATTAAGGCATTCCTAAATACAAATAAATATTTCTTCTTACTGATTTCTGTAGCGTTATTATCTCTAATAAAAGCCAATCCCTGACCCGATGAATTTGTTAGTGTGTTGCCATTTAGTAAAAGAACTCTAGTTGAACCGCTTGTTAAATACCACACTCGCCCGTTTGAATCATGAAAGAATTTAATATCGCCGTGAGTATCTCTGACAATATGATTAACCGTGCCTGGATTGACTGTTGCGATCGTATGCGTACCACTGCCCGCATCCGTGATATTTATTGCGGTCCCAGCATTAGCCAATGCAATCGTAGTCGCCAACTTTATTGTTGAACTTGATACGGCAATTATAAAATAATTCGTACTAGCCGATAAACCTGTCGGAAGAGTGCCAGTGCTTGAAACTGTCACTGCGGTTCCTGTAGTATAATCTGTCATATTTGTGCCAGAAATCGTTAGAATATCGGTTGCCGCATCTGCAGTAAAAGTGGCCGATAGTGCTGTCGCAAAAAATAATGACGCTGTAGCTTTTTGGACCTTAAGCGCTCCTGGGAATGCCTCAATATCAACATTTCTCATTAGGGAATTCCCAAAGTGGGGCGAATCTGCCACACCCTTTTCCCAATCTTTAATTATAAGAGGTTGCGTTGCCATATGATTCAAATAAATTTGTGAGGGCAAATATACTTGTTAATAGGATTGTTTTTTCCTTGATTGCAGTTATAACAAAGGATTTGTAAAGATTTCGGATATCCATGTTCTTTTGAACGTATTACCAATGTTGAAAATCGCATGACTTTTCTACTTCTACCCAATTTATATCCATCGTTATTTTTATGATCTAATGCCAAGAACCAAAAGTTGGTTTCCCCACAACAAGAACATTTATTTCCGTAATGCTCCATAACAATTTTCTTGTACTTAATGTATCTTTCGATATGGTACTGATTGTTGTATCTGATTCTTTTTGGTTTTATTTCTTTTTTTGCCATATTAATTCGGCCAAATTTTATCTTTTACTATGCTAAATCCTACAGAGAAAACTATTGCCATTCCCGAAGCCCAACCGAATACCCAATTCATTTTCATCTTAATGTCGGCAATATCTTTGCCCTGACTTGTTTGCACAACCTTAATCTCCCTGATCTCGCCAAGGATTTCATTCCATAATTTTTCTTTGTAAAAATTTTCGTCTGCCATGTTTTATGGTTGCATAAAGTTTAATAAAAATGCTGCACCTGTGGTTGCCTCACTATGCACCACCACCAGTTTGGGTTGGTTTGAACCATTGTCGGCAAAATAGACGCGTAATGAATCAACTCCATCTGCGTTCCAAGACGGAGGAGTAGAAGCGCCGACATCATAATTAGCGCTCCGAGTTCCAAACTTGGAAACACCGGTTTTGTTTATGTTGGCAAGACCTGTCGCATTAAGAGCAAAGTCATTATAACCAGTGGTGGAAAATGAATTATAAGAAATCGGAGCGTCCGAAAGAGAAGTAGAGCCTACTTGTCCATAATCAGCGACAGCTAAATTATTAACAGCGGCGGGAGTAGCGGCATAGACATCAAGATTTGGGGTGTTTCCCACAGCGCTTGCTTTCGCATAGCCATAAAGCGAAAAAGTGGAAGAAGCTATATCATCGGTCCCGATAGGGGAAGTGTCAAAAGTAAAAATAGCCCGATAATTTGCCGCCCATTGATTCGTTGTCAAAGAAGCAAGATCTCCACTGGCTGGCATTTGAGTATCGCTAACGCCGGCGGTTGTTCCAGCTCCAGATATTACATCAGCCCAAGTTTGATCGACGCCGGAACGGCGAACAAATCCATCAACAGGACTATTCGCTCCCGTGGCAGGATAAAAAGTAGAAGTAGTGCTGCCAATGCTTCCTTTTGGAGGATTGATTCCTTTATTGTGGGTAAAAATCGTGTGTTCAATATCTCGCAAAAGAGTTTCTTTCAAATCTTCTCTTTGGCGATATTTATGAAACACACCCCGTTCATCGGTATAATCTTTTATGATGTCGCCATTAAGGTCATCGATAAGTATTTGAGGATTAAAAATTCTGAAATGTTCCATCTCGACACCCATTCCGAGAGAAATGGAATTGCCTTGTAAATCCCAAGCCCTTACATAAAACTCAACCCCGCCTTCAATAGCGTTAAGTCCAGTAATTTCAATTTCGTATTTGCCGTGAAGTTCTCTTTGGATTGAACCGAGTTTGGCGATTTCTTGGCCTTTGAAGTTGGCTTTTTCTTTAGCAGTTTTGTTTTTTAGGAGTTGTTCAATCATTTTTATATATTAGCTCCCACTACGAATCCGTCATAATTCCCAGCACTCGTTACGATGAATCCGAGCATATCGGCCTTGCTTGCCGTTGTTGTTAAAGTCGGGGCAGTCCCGCCAGCCCACTTAATTGTTGTGAACCATGTAACCGTTCGGCTTCCAGTGCCGTCTTGAAGAAGACGAAGCATGAAACATTGGCCTACATGGGAATTTGAAATTGCCAGCGTTCTATTGCCACCAAGAGTGACTGTGTGGATATTAGAAGTCGAGAGGTCGAATGTAATTGTGGCACCATCAGTATCGGCTGTTAAATCGCCATAGCTTCCAGTTGTAATATGGATTGCGCCCGTGCCCTTGGCCGCCAATCTAAGGTCTATATTTGTTTCACCTGAAGCTATAATGCGTGGGCCTGTTGTGCCCGTGGCCGCATTTTCAATCGTAATCTCATTTACTGCTGAACCTGTTGCAGTGATTTTTAAGACCTCATTGCCGTTTGTGTCTGAAACATCAGTGATAATTTTAGGCGATGTCATTGTTTGCACTCCTGTGAATGTTTGCGCCGCATCGGTTCTTGCGATAGTTGCCGCCGCATCTGGAAAGGTATAAACTCTAGCGACCGTTGGACCTGCCGCCGTAAAATAAGCAATTCCTGTCCCACCATTAGCCGTAGGCAAAATACCAGTTACCCCCGTCGTAAGTGGAAGTCCTGTTACATTTGTCATGACTCCCGATGCAGGAGTGCCTAAGACAGGAGCAACAAAAGTTTTATTACTCATCGTTTGAGATTTTGTTTTGAAAGTGAACTCATCAACAACGCTGGCGAAGTCTGGGATTGTCAATGTTGTGGCACCTACTGTTTGAGAAGTTAATGCGATAGTCACCAGCTGACCATTTGTTAAAAGCAATGGCGAAGCAGCCGTAGTTGCAAGTGATGTCGCAGAAATAGTTGTAGGAGTAATCGCTCCAAGAGTAAGAGTAATTGCTGGCGTTGTTGTGGCCGTAGCAACGCTCCCTGAAACTCCGTTTGCGGTTACCACGGAAACGGAAGTAACCGTACCAGCTCCTGCCGTTACCCATGAGGGATTTGCGCCTGCACCATTTGTTTGTAAAAGCTGACCGCTCGTGCCAACAGCTAAGTTGACCCAATTTGTGCCGTTATAATATAAAATTTGACCCTGCGCCGCTGTTGTAATAACTACATCGGAAAGATCGTCTAATGTCCCCCCAATAGCGGAAACAAGCAGGCGATGGGTAGTCGGATCGGCATAAAGAGTGACAGGAGTGCTGCCATCTGCGTTAGATACCGCTATTAGTGTCGGTATATAATTGTCGTCTCTTTTTGCATTTCCCATTTTTTTAAGTTGATTTTATTAAAAGTTTGCCACTAGAATCAACATATAAAGGTGTTGCAGTTGATCCATCAGAGCTTGATACTGCTATCAAAATTGGCACAAAATTACTATCTCTAGCGGCACGATCTGCACCTAAATCACTCCCAGTGATACCATCACTGATATCTAAAACATGAGTTGTCGGATCCACTTTTATCCTGGTGAGAGTTATCCCGTCAGTATTAAGAACGCCAGTTATTACGTTTATTGAATTGTCATCTTTTTTTGCCGTCGCCATTTTATTGAATTCCCAAATGTTTTTTAGCCTGTTCTAAAGCCGCATATTTATCTCTAATAGCTCTATCTTCCTGCTTTAATCTTGCTGACTCAGCTTCATTCGACTGTCTAATGGCTTCATTGGCTTTTTTACCGTCTTCCACTTCTTTTTCTCTGCGCTCTAAATCCTTATTTATTTCATAAACCTTTTCATGGAATTTAACCCACTCTTCCCCAAGATTTTCTGTTGATTTTTTGATTTCGGTTTCGGCCGTTTTTACCCCAGCTTCCCGATGGTCTTGTTCTATTGACTTCTCGGATATTTCGTGTTCTTTATCCATCACATCTTCCAATCTCTCGCTTAGTTTATCGCTATTTTCTTTGAATTTAGCGTCAAATTCTGCGTTTTTAGTGTTTAAGCGATCATTAGCTGTCTGAGCGTCTTTTAGCAGTTTTTCGGCATTATTCTTGATTTCATTGATTGGTTTTAATGCTTCATCCTTTCGTTTTTCCAATGATTCAACTTCCTTAAATAATATGGTTTTTCGAATGCCAATTTGCGCTTCGATTTCAGCAATACGTATGTCGATTCGATGCTTTTGCTTAGTTTCCTCTTTCTTGAGATTATTTAATCGATTAACGACTATAGATTCCTCTTCTTTCAGTTTGTTTACTCTTGCTCTCAGCTCCTCATCGCTCCTTTTTTCCTCTTTTTCAATTTTTTCTGGCGAGAGGAGCTTCATATTATGCGGCTACTACATTACCGTCGCTTGATAATGGAGTCCATATACAATAATAAGTTATTTGACCCCCTGTAAGAGCCGTTGTTCCGATCGTTTGAATGATATCTTGGCCATTGCTTATAATAAGCTGGCTCGGTAAAGCTTCAACTTGCGTTGTCGGCGTTGCATCCAAATAAAGTTCATTAGCGGCTAAATCGGTGGCATTGACAATTTGCGCCAAAATTACGGCAGTTGCGCCCGAAATCCCTACCTCTAAAGTCCCAGCGCCCGTTATAGTGGTCCCGCAAACCCCAAATACTCTGACTGTCACAACTCCTGTTACCGTAAATAGTGTCGTAACGCCAGTGGCACCAGTTGTGCCCGCCACATAAGTAATCGCTTTTGATGCGATAAGACCGTCAGTCCATATAGGAGTGCCATTGGCGTCTCGTGAAAATGCTGATAAAATTTGAGCCATGTTTATTTATCCTTATTCGACATGTCTTCCATTTTTCCTTTTTTTTGTTACTTCGATTGTGCCATCTTCATTCATGCGCCGCATTTCGCCGCACTCGGGACACATAACATCTTTATATGCCATTTTGCCTGCATTTCGGCCAGAGTTCATTTCTATAAACTGATGATTTTCATGTTTCGACATGATTTTATTTATTGATTAACTTCTTCGTCTGACTCTTCGTCATCGAAGTCGGGCGGAAGAACGACTTGAGGTTTGGTCGGATCCTGTTTTTCAGGAGCCGCTATCTTTACCTTCTCCTGCCTATTTTTGTTTGCGACATTGATTAAAGTATCAATATCGTCTTTTTTGTCGCCTAATTCATCCATCTCATCTAGAGTATATGCTTTATTGAATAATTCCATAAAAATGGGAACCTCTTCGGGCTTTTTTGGAGATGTCATTTTATCGCCGTCTTTATGAATTAAGTTGCCGCTCGCATCGGTTCTTAAAAGCTCCCTATTAACGAGATGCTTGGCAAAATGACTTGCTAAATAATCAGGCATATATAGTGATTGGCCTGGAGAAAATTTCTTTGCTTTGCCATCCCAATATCCGATAAATTCCTGGTCGGTGAAGTTTGTAAAAAGTGCTGTTTTCATTTTTTTGTTGGCGGAGGGGCAATCATCCGCTCTTTTTAATGCCCAAGCCGTACCAGCGAATTCGGCGTTAATTATTAGCGCTGGACTTAATTTCACTTAATTGATTCCCGCCCTCATCCCTACCCCCTTTTATATTAAGGAGGCAGAGTGAGGACAGGATCAGGGATTAAAGTATGCCTGCGAGTCTAACTGCACCGTATTCCGTGTCAGCTGCGCCCGTGAGGCAAGTACCAACGAGAGGCTGTAAACCTGGAGCGGCGGCATCTTCGACTGCGCCTGCAACTCCGTTAGAAGCTACAACATTTGCGCCGACTGCGTTTGCGCCATCGGCTAAAATATTAGCAACTCCCAATACTTGGAGCCAGCCAAACTGTGAGGCAGTAATTGGATGAACTGCAACACCTATCGGAGCTGAAGTCAAAGTGATCGGATTTACTACAACCGCACTGTAAGGATTCCGCACGAGATCAAGACGAGAAGTTGTCGTAAGAGCTACCACAACTCCCTCGAAAAGATTGAAAGTCGGAGCTGCTGACGTATAGGCAATATGGCCCTTAACTTTGTACTGACGGCCAACGCCTGGGGTGACTGTCACAAGAGCAAATCCTTCGGCATACTCATTTGCCGTAACTGTTACCGTAGTGGTGGAAGCAACCGACAAATCGTCAACTGCAGCGGCCACGGCGGTAAGATTCTGCAGACCTGTATCTTCCGCAGAAGATTGCTGGAGTTTACCAGCGACTAAAGCAGTAGTGCCAGCCTTGCAATACCGAAAAGCACGACCGTCGTTGGCAAATATAATTTCGCCAAGCATGTGATACTTATCGGCACTTGAGCTATGAAGCGTCTGAGCGGCAACTACTACTGGACCTGTAAGAAATGAGGACATGATTTTTTATTGTATTAATTGTTAATAATTCGACTTTTTATACTATCCCGTAAACGAAGTATGCTTCGGAAGAAGCTGTGACATTGGTCACAATTATCAAGAATTCCCGAATTACATCCTGGGCAACCGTCAAAGTCCCATCAGAAGTTCCACCTGTGCCTGCCGCCATTGTAATGGTGTTTGCACCACCCGACTTGTTGTTCACATAGAAAGAGAAGCTATCACCTACCTGAGCATTAGCGATTCCTCCTACTAAATTGGCGGCTGTTGGCAATGTATAAGTTGCTGCCGCTGTCGGAGTGCCATCAATAATTTTTGTCAGAAGTTGGGCAATAGTAAGCGTTGCGGTATCAGTAACTGCAGTTTGGCTCATTTCATGAACGAGAGGCTGAGTGGTTTGAATGACACCAGTTCCCTTTGCCGTAAGGCGTAAAGAAATATTAGTGTCGCCGCCAGTCACTTCGACAATAGGAGGAGCGCCTGTCGCAGCATTTCTAACTGAAACCTCGTTGACTGCGGAAGCAACGCCTTGCAATTGCAAGATTTCATTTCCGTTTAAATCAACAATCTCGTTGTTGAAACCAGCAGCTGCGCCCATTAACTTGATTTGAACTGGATCTGTGCCGTTATTGACTATAATCTGTCCTGTTCCTTTCCCGAGCAAACTCAAGCCAACATTTGTATCATCCCCCTGAGCTGAAAATTCAGCTGGATCCCCCGTTGCGGAATTGGTCGCCCTAATATAGTTTACGGCAGAAGCAACGCCGTCTACCTCAATCACTTCATTGCCATTATTATCAGTAATATCGGTAAGATCTACGGCAACACCGATATTTGCGCCTTGCATAACTGCTGGATCGTAATTTTTTAGTTCTAAAGCCATGGTGTTATTGTATTACTTTTAATAATTTAACACCGACACACTGACATTCGACTATATGCCAGTAACGCCAGTGAGTTTGCCGTGTCTTTTCGGATTAGTAGTGATAAACTGACCGCCGAAATAGATATGGCCGACGACTGATCCAGCATTCGCAGGAACGATCCAATCAGTCCAAGAAAATCCTAAACCGATCGGGGCATCATAATCATTGCCCTTAATCTGAGACTTGTAAGCAATCGCTTTAGCGTTGAAAAACGGGAGAGCATACCAATCGACGAAATTTTCGTTGACAGCCGCAAATATGCCCGAGGTGGCTTTTTCATCCATTAAGACTGGTTTGGCATTAAATTCAAGCGCCGAGAAACCAGTGCCACCGACTAAACCTTTCATTGTGGAAGCATCTTTCATGATTCTTTCCTGTGGGCGGAGTAATTGGCCATAAAGATTAAAGACTGTTTCTGTGGTGTAAAAAGCCGTCGGTTTTTGAGTTCCCGAAGTTACTGCTGACCACAAAGTATCCATTTTAGCAAGAGTCAAAGTTCCGCTTGAAGCGGTCACTGTTGAAGCTAAAGTGGCATAAGTGGATCGAGAAAGACCGCCGATTGTTGCAACGGAATTACCGTCATCAACCAATGCCGCAAGACCCAATGGATCCTTTGAGGTATTGCCAGTCCCATCGGCGTAGAAAATAGTGCCGAGGTCATCGGCCATATCTTCGGTGTCCGACTGGATTGTGAGCTTCATCATATCAATTACCTTGTCTTCGGTGTCGGCTACAGAGAGTTCATCGCCTGGAAGAGCACATGTAATCTGGTAGAAAGCGGGAGAGTACTCCATAAATTGGCGATTATCCGTAGCAGAAGTCGAGAAGGTATCGAAGCCACGGAATGAGGTCCCAGTGGTGTTCTTCGAGACTTTGACAGGCACCCTGAGGGTTCTGCCGCTCCATTTCTTGGCCCCACGGACTACCCGCTGGAACAAGACATTGGAGTTGAGGACTGTATCGACAACGAAAGGCAAATATTTAGTTTGCACCGTTGTCTGAATCCTCTGTCCGTATAGTTCTGCCATGTTTTTGTTATGGTGTTAGATTGTTAATAATTTCGACTAATAACTTACTGCTTACCATGGCTTAGCGCCTGGCTTGCTAAAGTCTTCGCTAGTCATGAAAGCGGGTGGTTTGGTTTCCGCACGATTATCGGATGTTGTATCGCTGGCGAGTTTTTTACGATCTTTGGTATCAACTGGTTGCTTCCGCATCATGATGAAAGCCGCTTTGTAATTCCATCTGCCTTTGCTGTCTACAAGATCGTTATCCATCGTGAATTTCAGAAGTTTATTCCGATCGATTTTCTCTCCTTGCGGATTGATCGTCTTATCGGATTCGAGAGCTGTTACTTGATCTACGAAGTATTGAGTGGCCGTGTCAATCGCTTTCTGCGCCACATCATCTTTACTTTGTAGTTCTTTCAAAGCCTCGGTTCGAGCTTCTTCTTTCGTTTTGGCCAGTGCCTGGTTATTCCAAGTAGTGAAATCTTTCCAAGCCTGTTCATCGCCTCCAAACCATGAGGGAATTTCAACGGGTGCACTGGTTTTAACAGCAGTATCAATTTTTCCCGTAAAATCCTCTCGCAATTTTGTCAAGTCATCGGCGTGCCGAAGTTCTTGATCATTGAACCTTTTAGTCCAATCATCTTCCCGTTCTTTCCACCGTGGGTGATCGGCAAAATTGTCATCCTCTTTACCGCCATCTTTGTTATCCGTCTGCTTATTATCCTGGTCAGACGATCCAGTCTGGTCGGTTTCGTTTTTTTCCGTTGACGAATCGGTGGAGTTGTCGTTCTCCGTGTCCTCGGCTGGAAAGACTGGCTCGCCTTCTGCCTTGAACTGCGTCTTTATTTCTTCTGTCATGTTAGTTTTTTGCGGGTGGGCGATTTCCGCTGATTAGCGCCCAAAGGTGAATGAGCGATTTTCACCTATTAATTATTAGCGCTCAATAAATATAAATTGTTAAACTATTTATTTTCCTCTCTTTTTTTCATTCGAGGCTTTTTTCTCACATGCTCGGGGAGTGTCTTGATATTGGCAGTTTTTCTTTCGAATTCTTTGGCGACCTCAGGATGATGAACCCATAAATAGCCTCGTTGTGATTTACTTTGAAATGGCATATTCTTTATTTTCTACACGCTTTATCCAGTTGCAATTAGCACATAGCATTTGGAATCCTCGTGGAGATTTTCTTATTTTATAAAAAACTTTTCTAACTGATCGACTATGCCTGTCTTTATATCCATCACCATTTTTATGATCTACCTGTAATGCTCTGATATCATCAAATCCACACTTACTACATTTCTTTCCTAATATCTTAAATATTTCCTCCTTAGCTTTCTTATTTGCATTTCTTTCATGATTCAATCGTTTTTCTGGATTTCTTTTTTTCCATTCTCTCTGATAAATGGCATGATTAACTTTACTCTTAAACGGCATGTTATTGTGATAAGTTAGGCACTGCTGGAGGAGCCGACCGTAACTCCCCTTTTAATAACTCGGTTTCAAGATTTCTTTGATGCTTAGTTTTTTCCTCCGTATTTTTCATATCCACTGATGTTTGCTGAGCCTCCTGTTGCATCGCTAGAGCCTCTTGAACCAGCTGATTATCTCTATAAAGTAATTGCGGAGCATTTGTTTCAAGCCATATATTTGCGGCCATTTCTTCAGGATTCGGATAATCTAAGCGTTTATAAAGATCTACATTACTTATTCGATTTATTCTGGCTAATTCAAGTGCCTGATTGGCTATTGCTATACTATCCTTTGGAAGCAATGACCCCTCTTTTACCGAGATTGAAACTTTGGGAGGAACTGCGCCTGGTATGAACTGGAAGTCGGTATCGTAGACATATAAGAGTTGTAAAATCCAGTTATAAATATCATCCGACAATTGTTCAAGATACTCGGTAACGCCGCCGCCAATTCTATCCGTGTCAAGGCTCTTCGTTATTATTTTACCCCCTACTGTAGTTTCATCTCTGATACCCGCTGGCGTGGCCCCCGACACACCGAATATATCACGCAATCTGCTCCTTATATCCACCAACTGATTATAAACATCATTCGGAAGTCCTGGGGCTGGATATCTATCAATTGCTTCTCGTGGAGCTCCGTCAGGAATAACTACCGTGCCGCCTTTTGATAAAGCTGATGTCACATTTTTAGCTTGGGCCTGCGTTAATCCTGATCTGGCAAGTGAGACCACCATACCGCCATTCATACCATCAGCATTTTTGTCAATTTGCTTGTTTCGCTTATTTAATAAATCTTGATTTGAAAGGTTCTGTTGAATAAGAGAGGTTTTATCCATCGGCTGATCGCCTAAGCTGAATACCGAGAGGAATCTATATGGCATGTCGGGAACTGGCAAATGATTGATTCCTTGCGTCATTTCTGTTGCTGATGTCGGATTACCATATGTATCAACATTTTCTTGAGTCGCTTCTTTATCGTAATTCCAATGCGGATTTTTATTTTTTAATAAAATCTTATCGCCTAATTTCCAGCAGAAATATTGAGGAGTCCACCATTCTATAAAGTTTATTTCAGTGGCGAGATTATTTTCATTTACCAACTCTATTATAGCTTTTTTAGCTTCACTTTCTTTTTCATCTGCCCCGATAATAGCAAGAATTTTTGAAGCTTCCATTTTTCTATACTCGCCTATCCTGTTTCCAGTATATCCATCTTCATCAATCATAGACTCGGGATCGAGAATAATCTTTTTAGGCCTCACTACTCGAACCGCTGGAATATCTCTATCCAAATCCCAACCAAACTTTATAACCCCTAACTGGGATATTGCCCAATGCCTGGCTGTTTTTTTAAGTTTCAATCTAAGTTTAATCTTATCAGCAATGTCTGATAACTTATTTTTAACTTTATCGACATATTGAAGTTTTTTAGGATCTGGATGTTCGCCTACTCCGACTTCTTTCGGATCAAGAATAACTAATGGCTCGGGATTTCTGCGGGTAGCCTGTGGAAGATATGTTTCAAGAGCTTCAAATATCGCATTGTCCATTATCGGCCTGGATTTATCAGCTTTTGGCAAATCGTAATGTTTCCCTAACCAATACTTTTCATTTTCCTCGATTTGTTTTTCCCATTCCTGTTTTGCTGATGAATCTTTCCAATCTTTTTCCCATTTATTTGTAAGCTTAATGATATCATCATCCGACATTTCAAGCGTAAGTTCGGGAAGCTTTTGAGAAACTATGCCCTCTTTTGTTTCTTGAGTACCATCAGTCGGCCGCTTATTAATGTCGGCTCCCAATGACTCATATCCTTGTGTTAAAATGTCTGTTGCCATTTTTATTAAAATAAGCTCCTTACGGCAGTAAGAAGCCCGTTTTTTTTCTATTTAATTGTACCTTAGAGCGGAATCGAACCACTACCTCCAGTTTCCCAATTGAGCAAGACTTAGGTACTCCTGACGATCTACCGATTAATCTACCGAAAGGTATATAAATCAATCATACAGATTATTTCTTATATTGTCAACAGAATTTCTGTGGATAACTTTTATATGTTCCGACTGCTGGATTTGCACCAGCGATTTCCTGCTTATGAGGCAGGTGAGATACTGCTTCTCCAAGTCGGGATATGGTGCGACATTTACAGTCGCACCGAATTTTTATCTTTCTTCTTCGGGAACTGATTCAGAAGCAACTGATTCATCTGATTTCTCTTCAGCTTTTTCTTCTGAAGCTTCATCAGATTTTACTTCTTCCTCTTTTTGCTCTAACTCTTTTTCGTTGTTATCTTCCATGATAATTTCCTAATTTAATTTATAATCACAGGCTCGACTAACTCCCATGTGTATAGATTCCCTTTTGGAATGTATAGATATTATAACACACTACGATACCGCTCGCCAATCTGATTCTTGTTCTTCCTCCATTCTATCAAACATTTCCTGCGGATTGAATTGCACTGTTTGATTCGGTTCTATAAAATAACTGTCTGGTTTTCGTTCTGGAGTAGCAACCACTATTCCGCCCATTCCAGCAAATCTCATCATTCCAATCCGCCAGAACACTGTCGCCAATGCTCTATGATCTCGACCGCTACGGACCCACTTATAACCTTTCGTTTGGTTCGTATCGGGATCGAGCACTTTCATTTTTGATAAGTTATTCCAGTCAAGCCAGTATTCGAACCAATCGGCTTCGCTTCCATGCACTGGTATTCGCTTATTTCTAAACTCATCCACTACCAGCTGGATCATGCGGTTTCTGTCGGCTGTAACGGCGCCGTGTTCATCGCCCTTGCCCCATTTTGTTAATTCTTTTGTTTTGCGATCACCTGCTAATAAGCAGAGAAACACTCGACCTGGCCAACGCTCGTAAAACTTGCGAGAACCTATCAAATCGCCGCCTTGGTCGATTACTGCGATTGCTTTCGGCCAACGGGTCATTATGGTGTCTAAATCGGCATAATCTGTGGCATCTCCGTGGAAGTATATGCCCTTTTTATTGCCTAGCACATAATCAAGGCGGAGGCCTGTATCTATGCCGACTATAATGCGTTCATCAACTCCTGGCGCCCATTGGTGACCAGTTAGATTTTGAAAGAAGCTTTGTCTCAATAATTTTGAAGAAGCATCAGCATATGGCAATCCTAATATTTTGGTATAAAAGAACTCGGGTGTTGTATCGGGATGCTGGAATTTATCTATAATTTCCCCTGCGCTATACCAAGGAGCAATAAGCAACGGCACCCAATATCCGCTCCATGATCGATCGGGATATTTTGCAATCCATCGGCCTGTCGCTCGCACTTTATCGCTTAAAGTCGCACGACATCGTTTGCACACAAACTCTCGGTGCTCGAAATCAATTGACATTTTTCTTGGATTTTCCGTATCCCAATTAAGGAACTGTTCATACTGACATTTCGGGCATTTCATATGCCAATGTTTCTGATCGCTTCTTAACCAGTCCGCATGCACACCAGTTTCGGGCAAACTCGGATGGCTGAATGTATGAGTTTGTTTGAACTTTGAATGCTGTAAACGGGCCTGGTAATCGGCTATAACATCGAGCTTTGAGCTGTCTTTTTCATCGTGAACGAGGCGATCGCCAGTGACCATTATAGCCGCTTTCTTTGTCCAAGTGCCTCGGAAATAAATCATGGAGTTTCCCACTTGTTTTTGCTCGATGCTGTCTTTATCGGCCACATCTTCAAGCATGCCCTTATTATTCGCAATAATGCGATTTACTTTGCCGCCTACAAACACCCGAACATCCTGATCTGTCGGCAAAGTATAAATAATATCCATTTTCTGGTTTTTGGCATCTCGATGGTTTTTAAGGATCTGCAATGTCGACATTCCTACCTGCGCCGCTTTCATTACCGTTAGATTTTGGGAATTGTCATCATAAATATCGAGTAAAAATGGGTGATAATCGAATTCTATCGGATCGCCTTTTTCATTCATTATTCCACCGATCCAATCAAGGATGCCATTTTCGACTTCAACTTTTTCATTCATGGCCTTACTTTGGATTTAACTTTTATAGTATTGTAAGCATTTTGTTGGCTGATTACGCTTCCATACAGCGGGCCTGATAATGCTCGGGCTAAATCAGAGCATATTACTGATCGCTTGTTCCTATCTTTTACTTTGGCACAAATATATGCGAATTGATTTGCGTAAGCTTCCGATTCCTGCTCGATACGAAAATAAGGATCTATCAAATATCTTTCCCACCATTTTTTCGGGTCATTCCCTTGCTGGTCGCAATGTGTTTCCTCGTGCTCGATTAAATGATCGGGAAGTTCATGGCCTCCTGGGTTATAAATTGTATCGCCGTAAGTGAATATGGTCGTTTCGCTCGGTAGCATTCCTGCGCCGAGTATTTCGTTAAGCATTGGCAGTTGTTCATTTAGGATTTTCATTTTGTTGTGCTTCTTTAATTTTTTCTCTTTCTTCCCAACGCTTATGCATGTTCGATCGCAATCTTTCTTTTAACTCTAATCTTAATTGATCATCTTCTTTGTTTATGCCTAATTGATCAATTTGCCCGCTTAGTTCAAGTTTTGGAGTCAAATCTTTTTGCGTTCGCTCTAATAACCATTTTGATAATCCAATATCGCCAAGTGTTGACTCGCCAGATATTCGTCTGGCAATATTTTCTCTCGCTTTTAATGGCAACTTTTCGTATAAATCATCTAATCTGTCAGATAAATCGGGATTCTCTTTAATCCATCGATAATATGTATCTCTTGAAATCCCCGCATAAAAACAGCGTTGTTTTACATCCGCTTGAACCGATGCCGCTTCTTCAAGCTTTCTGACACACTCTTCTGTCAGTTTTGTCTGTCGATTTGAGTATCTATAACGATATTTTACTTTTGGTCGTGCCATAGAAACTGAACCCGAGCTGATTAATAATATTGACTAACTCTTAATTTTGTGGTGGTTTACAATACTGCCCTGGGAATGCATTCGGAGTAATATATAATGATTCTTTTCGGAAATCGACCCCTAATCTTTCCAATTGCTCTCGAGTATTGTAATAAATCTCGAAAACAGCATCGGGATTGGCCACTTGATTGAACTCAACTGATGTCACCTCGCTTCGCTTCATTTCACCCCAACCAGTGCCTAATTCTTGACTCATGTCTTTGGTCTTCATCGATTGCATTGAATAAACTTTATTTTCAGAAGTATTGCTGGCATTAAGTGATAAAGAACCGCCCAAAGAACCGCCCGTTGTTGATGAACTCATATAATTACCTCCTGTAGTAGAAAAATGTGCCCAACTATGGCATGAGTTGCATAGAGGACAATGATATCTATGGCACTGCGAACACCAATTATCATGATGATGCTTGTGACAATCATCGTGAATATATTTCTCGATTATAATTGGTTGTGGTTTTTCCTTTTCTTCGAATACCAATACTCCAATTACACCCAGATTATTTCCTTTTTCCATTCGCTTTCGATATGAATCATTTGGAGCCGAAAAGTAAAACTGAGCTACATCGGAATCACTGATACGCCAGCCATCGATAGTAATTGAGCTGTATGGTTTTATAATATAACCGCTGGAATTAAAGCCGCATTCTTCACCATTCATAACTGATAACCCATCAATTGATGGGATGAAAAGCTTTCGTTTCCATGAGTTATTTCTAAGGCGTAGTGAGAATGTCGTACCCTCACGGCCCTCAATATACATCTTACTTTGATGCATATATTCTTTGAGAGGCTTGCCGTTAACAAGCACCTCGACTTCATAATTTGATTTTTGCATATTTGTTTCAGGGGCTTCGTGCCTCACTTCGAGGACTTCTAGCCCAAAATTATGCTCGGGTTCAGTTTTTAAAGTGCGATCGATAATTGGCTAAAGAGGGGAGAATATCGTCTACGGCTTTTCAAAAGAGGAAGAATCGATGACTTCTCTTTTGGTCTAGATCGGCCGTGATAGGGCTTGCGCCCCACGATATCTCTAATCCCCCCTTTAACCAACTATCTGATATTAGCTGGCGGGAGGGTTAAATCTGAGAACAGCTGATTCAGATTCGTTGTTGCTATGGAGAAATCGAATCCCCGTTTCTATGCTTTTTAGGGCAAGTCGTTCTACCACTGAACTAATAGCAAGCACCCTCCAGTCAGCCA
>JACRFG010000002.1 GCA_016234345.1 Candidatus Jorgensenbacteria bacterium | reverse complement strand
AGGTTGGCTTGGTACGAATGGAAACCGTACCTAAAGTGTAAAGGCATAAGCCAGCTTGACTGCAAGGCCTACAAGCCGCGCAGGTGCGAAAGCAGAACTTAGCGACCCGACTGCACTTTATAGAAAGGCAGGAGACAACGGATAAAAGTTACTCCGGGGATAACAGGCTGGTGGAGTCCGAGAGTCCCTATCGACGACTCCGCTCGGCACCTCGATGTCGGCTCACCACATCCCGGGGCTGGAGAAGGTCCCAAGGGTTTGGCTGTTCGCCAATTAAAGTGGTACGTGAGCTGGGTTCAGACCGTCGTGAGACAGGTCGGTCTCTATCGGCTGTCGGCGTGAGTATTTGAGGGAAGTCGGCCCTAGTACGAGAGGACCGGGCTGAACGAACCTATGGTCTACCGGCTTTGATACCAATTGAAGCGCCGGGTAGCTATGTTCGGACGGGATAAGCGCTGAAAGCATCTAAGCGCGAAGCCTCTCCCAAGATTAGATACTATAAGTTCCTGGAAGACTACCAGGTTGATAGGCTCTAGGTGTAAGGCCCGTAAGGGTTTTAGCCGAGGAGTACTAATAAACTTACTTACTTAACTTTTTAAGCGAGCGCTATTTAATTTCTATCTCAAAAAGCTGATTTCCATATCAGCTCGGTCCGTGATTAAGCTACATGTGTCCCACCTGTTCCCATTCCGAATACAGAAGTGAAAGCATGTAGCCTCGATGATACTTGCTGCTTCGGCGGCGGGGAAAGTAGAGTTTGCGGGCCGTTTTTTTATTTTTCAAAAATTGACATTAGGCGATGCGAAGACCTACTCTTAAATAGATACGTTTTTACAATTTTAAAGGAGTAAGTAATGACTGAACCTTTGTTTGAGATCAAGACAGTGCGTGGATTAGTAATATTCGCATTTGTCACGATGGTTTCGACCGGACTTTTTGGTGAATATCTCGGTGAATGGAGTTTTTGGGGTGGTATGGGTATCGGTTTTGCGATGTTTTTTGTATGGCTGGTAATCAATAGCATTCCGGAGTTGATCGAAATAATTTCCCGTTTTCGAAAACGCGTACATCAGGAAAGGACGAATAAATGAATTTGTTCACCGTGTATCATGGTCCTAAAGAATCTTGTGATTATTGCAAGCATCGTTTCGAAGTCGGCGAAGAAGTATGGGTTAGTGATGATAAAGTGATTTGCCGTCCGGATCCGCATAAAGCGTGCAATGCCACTCATGTCGGTGATTTCAGAATCGGAGTTTGGGACTGTATGATATTTCGAAGCGTAAAATCTCCCTCAGTGTAGGGAGGTTTATTTTTATATTGGTGTGTAGTATGCTGGATTTATGTCTTCGTTTGAATGGCCGAAGAGTGAAACATCGGGGGAGCTCCGTGATCATGAAAAGAAAGATGACGCAACAACTCGTTCTTTCGAGAAAAAGGATTCGACACGCGTTGAAGCTTTTGATCGCAGTATCGCTTTTCAACCAGAAAAACAAAGAGAAAATGATATAGAACGATTGAGTGTCGAACGAGTGAATGAATTACGGATGGTTGAAAGATTTGCGGGAGAAAAGGTTAATGTAGATCCCGAAAAAACAGCATTACTTAAGGAAAAAGCAGAAGACGCAGGGGCCAGACTTGATCAATGTTATAAGCTGGGTTTTGGTGTTTGTCCGTCTGCTGATCCAGAAGATAATTTTTATGATGAACTTTGGACGCGTGATTTAGCGCATGCGGGCGGTAATTTTTTTGCTTCGCATAACCCGGCAGCACTGATCGATTCTTTAAAAACCACCTTTATTCATCAGAGAGCTGATGGTGCGTTACCGTATAGGGTAGAGCGTAAACGCCATGTCCTGCAGCTTATTCCCGGGATTAAGTTACTAAAGAAACTTGGTATTGATTTTATTACTCGGAAGAAAGAAAGAGCGGTTTATGAAGGCCAGGATTTTTGTAAGGCGGTAGATACGGTTCCAGCCACTATTGTTGCCTTGGGCGAACTTTTTATTAATTCGGAAGAGGGGAGAGAGTTCGCCAGAGAAAATTTTGATAAACTCAAAAAAGCTATTGGATATGTAGAGCAAAAAATTGACCCATCCGATCATTTGTTGGTGGCTGAAGGACCGAATCCTGATTGGGCCGATAGTTTAAAAAGAGGTGGAAAGCTTGGAACGGTGAATGTATGGTACGCTCGCGCATTAAGGATGATGGAATTCATGTCCAATAGTCTTGGCGTGTCTGAAGACGCTAAAAATTATAAAAATAAGTTCAGACAAACCAAAGAAAGTATTATGTATAAATTGTATGACAGCGAGCATGGCTATTTTAAAACCGCAACTGACGAATCACGCATTGATACGACTGCTTCAGTATTCGGATCGTTGTATCTTTTGAATTCCGTAGAAGCTGTTAGAGTCCAGAAAACATTGGATAAATATGTTCGAAAAAAATCGGGACTGCAAAATTTTTATCCGCCTTACCCGCGCCGTCAGATTTTTATGCCACATCGTCTTATCGGACTCGACGGCTACCACAATGAATATGTATGGCCTTGGGTTACAGCCCAAAACGTACAAGCAAAGATTAAGATTGCGTTAGAGCATCCTGATGCAACAGTTCGAGAACAATATAAGAAAGAATCTGTTTTGGATATGATTGATATTGCCGATCTTTTTCAAAAAAGCGGCGGCGCCTATGAGATCTATGAATCTGATTCTCGTAAACCAGTTCGCAATAAATTTTATAAACCGCCCAAAAATATTATGGGCAATCTAGCTGCTTATCACGGGACTTATTCGCAACTAAAGAAATTGGGTTGGATATAGGTTTTGTTAGAAAGAAATCTCTTAAGAGAAACTTCTGTCATATTGGATTTGTTTTCTTAATAAATTTTCGATATGCACAAATCTAACTACGTTCAGATTTGTGCATAAAATAATTCATCGTATTTAACCTAAACGATCGTTTTGGATGAAGACACGGATTTTCTACCCACATTTTTTAACTCTGGACATTAAAAGTAAAATATGATTATATTATGAATAGCAATATCCCCATCTTAATAATTTGAAAGGTTATTGCAATGAAAGAATTACAGCTAAAACTAATGAAGCTGAAGAAAACTCGTGAATCCATTTTTAAGAAATATAGCGAATACAGCACATTAACGCTTTCTACTTGTCGCGGCACACTTACAGGAATGATTGCCCGAGACGAAGAGAAAAGTTATAAAGTAAAACTAGATGAAATAGACGAAGAAATCCGTCAACTTGAATCGCAAATAAGTTAATCATCGTAAGAGCCACTAGATTGGCTCTTTTTATTTAAGTCCAAAAATGTGAGCAGATGAGCAATAAAAAGATCTTTAAAAAGATATGTCTATCCCAATCTATCGTTTTGTATAAATACTTTCAGACCGCGCAGCCAAATTTTTAAAGCCTTACCGAACGGCATAATTGATGTAAGATAGTTGAGCTCGACGAGTCCTTTTAAGATCCACGCGATGAATCCTTTGAGTATAAAAGGACCAATTTTTGCAACAGCATATTTTCCGCCAGTCGGAATAATATACGGATAGCTTTTGGGGTAGTATTGTTCGGGTTCAATCGATTGGGAGAGTCTCTGCTCTTTTTTAATTTCGCGAATAATGTTGCGTGCTGCAATGCTTCCCTGAGAGATGGCGGCGCGCGCAACAAGCGGTATTGGTTTTTGAGTTTCGGGATCGATAATGCAGGCGATATCACCGATCGCGTATATCTTACCGGTTATTTTAAGATCGGGGCTTTCAGGGATACAAGAAAGCTCTCCCAATATTTCAATTCGTTCTCCGTGTTTCCGTCGCACCGGGATTTTCTGAGTAAGCGATGACGCTTTCACGCCGCCACTCCAAATAAGAACATCAAACGGAGTATTTTTTCCGTTTTCGAAATAGACTTTATGTTCTTCGACACGGGTTATGGCTGTGTTGGTTAGAATTTCAATGCCTAATATGCTCAATCGTTTTTGCACGGCTTTTATAATTTGTTTGTCAAAACCAGGAAGGATGTTTTCCGCTTTTTCAACGAGAGTAACATGAATTTTGCAGGTGAGGGCTTGGTTTTCAACTTCGCCGCAGAACCATTCTTTTATCTCTGAAGCTAATTCAACGCCTGTTGAGCCGCCTCCTGCTACTACAACCCGCATCAGTTTTTTATCTTTATCAACGGCAAACCAGAGTGAGTCGCGGATGGCAATCGCCTGGTCAAAGTTTTTGAGACTGAGCGAGTGTTCTTTGAGGCCGGGGATGTTGAAGTGGTTAGTCTCGGCGCCAAGAGCAATTATTAGGTAATCGAACTTTATTTTACTATTTTTGAGGTGTACTAGGTTATCGAGTAGATCAAGGTGAAGTACTTCATCGGTGATGCAGTTTACATGTGGGTCTAGAATCTCTTTGAGGGGATAGGTAACTAATGATTTTAGATGGAGGTAGTCGGCGATCTGCTTTGATGTGGTAGCTATTTCATAGAGAAGCGGTGTGAAGGTATGGTAATTATATCTATCAACAAGAGTGATTTCGTATTTATCCAAGAGTGAAAGACGTTTCAGTTCTTTTGAGAGCACAATCGCCGCTCGAAGCCCGCCAAATCCGGCGCCTAAGATAACAATGTTTTTTGACATGCATAGCCATTTTATCGGATTTGTGCGTTTTCCGCTCTACTTGACATATAATCTGTGATATGTTATACTTATTTTGGTTAATTTGAAACTGTTTATTCATCACTAATCTTGTAAGGAGAACGTTATGTACGATCTAAAAGCATTGATTGGAGTTCCTTTCATGATTGTTATTATTGTTGTTGCGCTTATTTTTGGGACACTCTATTTTTCCTCTCAAAATCATGGTGATAAGCCTGGAGTGAAATCAAAATCCATGATTCAACAGGAACTCAAGCGTGCCCAGAAAGGAGATATCGTGAACTCCGGAGCATTCCTGTATGTTGTAACGAATACTGGTTCCAATCTGCATTCGCGAATGATTCGAATGCAGACGTTCATACATTCCGGCCCGATTGAAATAACGATCTCTGATTCCAGTTTAATTCCTTGGTATATTGAGGGAGTTGTGAAACAGAGCGATCCGGGATATTCAGAGGCACTGAAGAAGTTTGTTTTGCAGTAAAAAAGCATCAAGAGATATCTTGATCCCGCCATAGAAATATGGCGGTTTCTCATTTTATATAGGACAATTTTAATCTATAATAAATTTGTGATTAAATATTTATCAAAATTGAATCTTAGAAAATATTCTGGGAAAATTTGCCTTCTTCGCATTGATTTGAATATCGAGCCGGGCCAGGAGAAAAGCACGATCCGAATTGATGCGGTACTACCCACGATTCGCTCGCTTCTTCGTCATAAGACAAAGGTTGTTTTATTGAGCCATAGGGGTAGGCCTGTTCTAAAACCAGAAAAGTCGCTTAAGGGACTGAAGAGCGATTGGACTTTTAATAAAACTAATCGAGATTTGAGTTTAAAGCTATTCGCAAGAATTTTTAGGCAAAAACTTGGCTTACCTCTTCATTTCATTTCTTATGAGCATTCTTGGCTTACACATCCTAAAGAATTCATTAAAAGTCAGAAAGCAAAAGTTTTTTTATTGGAAAATTTGAGATTTTATCGCGGTGAAGAAACAAATGACTCGCGATTCGCACAGTTTTTAAGCAAGTGGGGTGATTTTTATGTGAATGATGCGTTTGCTGTTTCTCATCGTAAGAATGCATCGGTTGCAGTTATTACCCGATATATGCCTTCGTATGCTGGTTTGCTCTTAGAGCAGGAGATTAAAAATTTAAATCGCGCGATGAAAGGATACCACCATCCGTTTACGATCATTATTGGTGGCGCAAAAATTGCTGATAAGCTTGATGTGCTTAAATATTTTTGGCGTAAGGCTGATTGTTTCCTCTTGGGTGGGGGTCCGGCTAATACTTTTTTTGCGGCGCAGGGTTTGCCGACCGGAGATTCAACGGTGGACTTAAAGGCAGTTTCAACTATTAAAAAATTTTTGGAATTTTCTAAGATAATGTTACCGGCGGATGTAAAAATTTTCTCTCACAAACGCAAACATCAAATTCTTGATATCGGTGCGAATACAATACGTGAGTGGAGTACTGTGATCGGGCGTTCGAAAACCATAATTTGGAGCGGGCCGGTTGGCCGTTTTAAACAAAAAGGTTTTGAAAAAGGTACCCGAGCTATATGGCAGGGGATTGCGGTTGCAGCGCGTCGTGGAGCCACTGTTATCGTGGGTGGTGGCGAAACTACGTCATCCCTATCTTTGCTCCGCGGTTATAAATTCGTATTGCCGAAAAATGTTTTTGTCTCGACTGGCGGCGGCGCGATGCTCGAATATTTGAGCGGTAAAAATATGCCGGGGATTGAAGCATTGACAAAATAGTGGTTTTTGTGCTACACTGCTTTTAGCTCTATAAATAAAAAATTGTTAATTTTATTGCGAGGATACACATGTATCTTTATCTCGTTCTTAAGGCACCCTTAACAGAAATGAGGGCTGCAACGCAACTTCTTCACGAATGTTTTTCTGCAAAACTTCGTGGTTATGGCTATGGTTCGGGTTTGGTTTATGCCACGCCAGTGCCTATTCCTGAGGATTTGCATGAAACTCTTGGTGTCGTTGTTTGGACATAAGTCGTTTCCAGATTAATTTGTAGAATATAGAACTGCCGATGTGCTAATAAGCCACGGCAGTTTTTGTTTTCTTCTTAAAATTAGATATTATTGTAAACTATGTACAAATCTAACGATCGTTAGATCTGTACATAACACAAAAATGAGTCTATTTAGATTGAATGTATATGTTATGATATATAAACGAGTTTCAAATAGGCATTATGGGGACAGGAGAAAAAATTCTTATCGTGCTTTCTGGATATGCTGAAAGGTATCGAACGATCGAGAGAGATATCCATGGTGGTGGTCCGGCCTCGTTTGTGAAGTTAAAGGAGTGTATCGGCGCCAGGCCAAATACCTTACGCGTAACTTTGTCTCGCCTGAAAAGAAATGGTCTGGTAGTGAATCAAAGTGGTAAATGGTTGCTCACTCCAGTCGGTCAGAAAATCGTTAAGGGTGGGATTATAACTAAAATATTGCGGCGTTTTTCCCATGGGGTATACGCGCCAAAATCACGAAGCAAGTCAAAGAAGATGATAGTTGTTTTTGATGTTCCCGAACGAGAGCGGCGACACCGGGATTGGCTTAGAATTGAACTCGCTATGATGGGTTTTACCCAACTTCAGAAAAGTGTATGGTTTGGTCCTGCGCCATTACCTAAAGCGTTCATTCGTACGGTAAGCGATGCTGATATGTTGCAGTATATGAAATTCTTTCGGGCCTCTAAACATGAAATTGTCTGATTTCGTTATACTTATGTACAAATATAACGATCGTTAGATTTGTACATACTATATTTTTCCCCAAATTTTAAATTTTATGAAATCAATTATTGTATTGTATCACGCTAATTGTCCCGATGGATTCGGGGCGGCTTGGGCAGCGTGGAAAAAATTCGGCAAAAAAGCAGATTATGTTGGAATTAGACCAAGTCAAACCTTAGATCAGCTTGTCGGTTTAAGTCTTAAAGACAGAAAGGAAATATATTTTCTTGATGTTTCGGCGTCTGCTAAAAAATTGAAAGAACTGGCTAAAAAAAACGAATTAGTCACTTTTATTGATCATCACGTTTCAAACAAGGATATAATCCGGAGCGCGAGTCGGTGGGTTTTTGATAATCGACATTCCGGCGCAGTACTTTCATGGAAGTTTTTCTTCCCTAAAAAGAAAACACCACAGCTTCTTCGTTACCTTGAGGAAATGGATTTATGGAAATTTAGTATGCCGCATACGATGGAAATAACTGCTTGGTTGGATATTTTTCCGATGGATTTAAAAATTTGGAATACACTCATAAAAAAGATTGAAAAATCTGAGTTTAGAAAAAAAGCCGCGGTTCAAGGAAAGTTACTTCTGGAATATGAAAACCGTCTTATTAAGAAAGTTATAAAATATGCCCAAGAAGTGAGTTTTAAGGGGTATCGTGCGAGAGCAGCCAATTCCCCCAATTTTCAATCACAGATTGGCCATCTGCTTTTAGATAATAGACATCCGGTGGCAATAGTGTGGAATGAAGCTGCTGATGGAATAAAATTTTCTCTACGTTCAAACGGTAAAGTTGACGTTTCGCGTCTTGCAAAACAATTCCCTGGTGGTGGAGGTCATAAGGCCGCGGCCGGTTTTAGTCTACCTTTGGGCAAAAAACTTCCATGGAAAAGGATGAAAAGTTGATTATTTATACGGACGGTGGGTCTCGTGGCAATCCCGGTCCGGCGGCGATTGGAGTGGTGGTTGGCGATCCTTCGATAAACTCAGAGCGAGTCAAATATTATTCTGAGCAGATAGGTAAGACCACGAATAATATCGCAGAGTATCGAGCGGTTATTTTTGCGCTCAAAAAAACCAAATCGCTTTTGGGCGGTGATAGAGCTGGAGAAACGGATGTTGAGATTCGATCAGATAGTGAACTTTTAGTGAGCCAGCTAAATGGAAAATATAAGGTAAAAGACGCTGATCTCCAGCCGCTTTTTATTGAAGTTTGGAATTTAAAACAGGATTTTAAATCAGCAAAGTTCAACCTTATTCCGCGCGAAGAAAATAAAATGGCTGACGATTTAGTTAATCGTGCCTTGGATACATTATTGTAATTGTAATCATATTGACCCCTCATTATTTTTGTGCTATACTATTTATAGTAATTATAACAATATAAAATAAAGGAAGATAAAGAATGGTTAGGATAAGACTCTGTTGCATTATTTTGGCGCTAGTCGCACCATCATTTGTTTTGGGTTCGTCGAAAGTGGCTAAGCAGAAGGCGGTGAAAGGATCACTTTATGGTCTTGTGTTGATTCTCGATCCGGGTCATGGAGGACAAGATCCTGGTTCACATGGTTCGTTTCGCAGTTCGTACATAGTTGAAAATGAATATGTTTATGATGTTGCTAAACGCGTTGAACGACTAGCGAGAGAACAAGGTGCTATAGTCTTTAAAACTATTCGTGATGAGAAATTCGATTATTATCGTGATTGGCCTGCGCAACAAGTTCTCTTAGATAATCGAGAAGAAGTTTTCAGCTTCGATGGCTCTCGAGTGGAAGCTGGAAGTAGAGGTTTGGGAAAGCGTATTGCGTATGCTAATAATATCCTCAAGCGTTATCCGCGTCACCGTGTTGTATTTCTATCAGTTCATTTTGATGTTGCCGAGGAATCTAAGGACGGAACATATCTTATTATTGGTGGGGGGCGTCGACCGCGCATAGCTTCACTACTCATCGATTCTTTTCATGAATTAGCTGCTGATGTTTCGGTGAAGGTAGCTGGGCAGGGAGTGAAGCATATTTACGTTTTGGGGAAGAGGAACGCAGTGTTAGAAAAGGTTCTCCTTGAGCTGGGTAATTTTAATAGTGAGAACGATAATTGGGAAATTCGAAACTATCAGACGAGAACTCGTTATGCTTTGCGGATTGTGAAAGCCCTTGAATATTTCATGGATCAGAACAAGCCGCAGTCTAAAAATAACGTACAAGATAGGGAGGTGACTAATGGATCATCTAGGTAAGTGGTCTTCGTTTGAAGACGAAAAGAACTACCATATCGAAAATCTTGGTCGACCGGCGATTTTTTTAATTCCTTCTCATAAGCTTGAGCGTGATGCCGGCGGTATTACTGTAAGGAGAGTGTTGCATGAATTTCTCACAGAGAAGTTTGGCGCGTATACCACCTCGATTATTCCGAGTTTCGGCTTTTGGAATAATGAAGGCGATCAGTTGATCTGTGATGAGTGCTGCCAATACGAAGTTTCTTTTGATGGTAAGGGGAAAGTTCCCTTACTTTTGAAAAAGCTAGCCGAGATAGCAAAACTTATACGAGAAGATTGCATATATTTAAAGGCTGGACAGTACACTTGTTTGGTAAGTCCGCCCAAAAAATCATGATTGTCAAAGCGCCTCTTCATAGGCGCTTTTTGTTTTCTACTAAAAATATATCTAGCCTCAAAAAACACGCATATGTGTTAAAATTGAGGCGATTGATTTTTTACTTTTTTCTGTTATACTTATATCAGAAGTAAGCTAAGCGGCAGCATCCGTTTTTAACAAAGCGAGATGAGGAAAGTCCGGACACCTGTCTCAAGCGTAAGCGAGGGACAAATGTAGTGGGTAACACCCATCGTTCGAAAGAATAGAGGTGCGAGCAGTGACGTCCTGAAGCGAAAGCTGAAGGAAGACCCAATCTCAACGTAGGTAGGTCTAATCCTGTTATAGAGATAACAAAGCAGGAGTGAAACGGCCAAATCCTTACAGGGTGCAAGACCGTGCCAGCCCAAGGCTGGAGAGTCGCTTGAGTCCGAGAGCAATCGAGGACCTAGATAGATTGTCGCATAAACAGAATCCGGCTTATGGCTTACTTCCACCGAACGCGTAGAAATTACGCGTTCGGTTTTTAATAATTTTGAAAAACATAAGAAACTAAGCTAAGATGCAAATTGTACGCCGGAGTAGCTCAATGGCAGAGCAATGCTTTCGTAAAGCAGAGGTTGGAGGTTCGACTCCTCTCTCCGGCTCATGAAAATAACAAAATTAGGACATTGTTGTTTGGTGATTGAGGAAGGGAATCTAAGAATACTTACAGATCCTGGTTTATACACGATTCAGGAACAAAATAACGTTAAGAATATTGACGTGATTTTGATCACGCATGAGCATCAAGATCATCTTCATATCGAATCGTTGAAGATTGTATTGGGTAATAACCCCGGCGTAAAAATTTTTAGCAATAAAGGCGTCGGTAAAATATTAGAAAAAGACGCTATTGCATATGAACTTCTCGAGCATGGTCAAAAGAAGATCGTAAAAGGCGTAGAGATTGAAGGATTTGGCGAATTACATGCAGAAATTTATCGAACCCTTACGTCAGTTGATAATACTGGTTATTTGGTCGCGAATAAGTTCTTTTATCCAGGAGATTCTTTTTACAAGCCTGGTCGGGAAGTGGAAATTCTTGCGCTTCCGGTAGGCGGACCCTGGTTAAAAATATCAGAATCGGTTGATTATGCCCTGGATATAAAACCGAAGATATGTTTCCCGGTTCATGAAGCAATGCTTAAGTTGCCCGGCGTAGCCCATAGAATACCATCCGAGCTTTTGTCAAAAGCAGGAATTAATTTTTTTGTTCCAGAAAATGGGAAAGAATTCTCTTTCTAGAAACGTAATACAAATTTATGAAAGGCATAGAAAATAATTTAGAAAAAAAAGAAAAAGAGAAAATAGATAGGATCAAAGTATCCGAATTAAATCAAGAGATTTGGGATAACATTTTAAACATTTATAAGAATGTAGTTGATGCGTCAGAAATGAAATTAAAGTGGGCAGGAGATGTGGAAAAGTTAAAAGAGGGTTTGCAGAAAAATAGTATTGACTATCGTTTGGGCTCTGGTAAGTTAGCTACGCCTCATTCAAAGTTAAAATGTGAATTAGTTGAGATTTCTCCTGAAGGTGATCGTGTGATTCAATTCAAGTTTTTTGGAAATGTAGATGAAAACCAGAAAGGACAAGCAGATGTTTTGAGGAAAGAATTTCAAGTAAGAGTTGAAGATTACTTGACAAGCTTGAAGATTGATAAATAAATTTTGAATTTTATGAATTATAATCCAAATATTATCACCATCTCGGTTTTAGCAGGCGCAGGCGGGGATGATGCTAAAGACTGGGCGAAGATGCTTCTACGAATGTATTCCCGCTACGCTGATTTAAAGAATTGGAAAAAGCAGCTGGTGAACGATATAACATTAGAACTGCGTGGTGAAGGCGCGTATAGTCGGTTAAAGGAAGAATCGGGAGTTCATCGCTTGGTTCGCATTTCACCGTTCGACGCCAAGCAGTTACGGCATACTTCATTCGCGCTCGTTGAGGTTTTACCTGAGTTGCCTGATATTGAAGCCCGTCATGTCCAAATTCCGGAAAAAGATTTGAAAATTGAATTTTATCGTGCCGGGGGGCCAGGCGGCCAGAACGTAAACAAAGTAGAAACAGCAGTACGAGTCGTGCATTTGCCGACAGGCGTTGTAACTTCATCGCAAGTTGAACGATCGCAGGCTTTGAATCGTGAGCGGGCACTGAAACTTATCAAGGCTAAATTGGTTCAACTTATGGAAGAGAAGCACGAAAAAGAAATCAGCAATTTACGGGTTAAGGTTAAGCCCGAGTGGGGTCACGAGATCAGATCTTACGTATTGCATCCTTATAAGCAGGTGAAAGATCACCGAACGGGCTTGAAAAATTCTCGTGTCGAAGAAATACTCGGAGGCAACCTTGATTTACTTCTAGAGAAAAAAGTAAAATAGATAGGTTAACGATATGATCATTTTTCAAAACGTAACCAAGAATTATAACCACAGCATGGTAGCGCTCGATAAGGTGAGTTTTAAGATTCAACCGGGTGAATTTGTGTCTATCGTTGGTCGTTCGGGCGCAGGTAAGTCGACAGTGGTTAAACTTTTAATCGGGGAAGAAAAACCTTCCAAAGGCCAGATTTTTTTTAATTCCTACGAAATCAATAAGCTTAAGTTTCGTGAATTGCCCGAATTCCGGCGGCACATCGGAGTCATCTTTCAAGACTTTAGGCTTCTTACGAGAAAAAGTGTTTTTGAAAATATCGCTTTCGCGCTTGAGGTTGCCGGCCGGCCGCAGAAAGAGATTATCGAGTTTGTGCCGCAAGTTCTTGATATGGTTGGTTTGAAAGACAAGATGGCAAACTATCCGGCCGAACTTTCGGGCGGCGAGAAACAACGGGTGGCTATGGCCCGGGCTATGATCAATCGTCCGGATGTTTTGATTGCGGATGAACCGACCGGTAATTTAGATCCATTTAATACATGGGAGGTTATTAAGTTACTCATGAAAATTAATGAACTTGGTAGCACCGTTATACTTGCGACGCACGACAAGGAGATAGTAAATTCATTGGGTCAGCGGGTTATTACTTTGGAGCGCGGTAAAATCTTCAAAGACGAACCGCACGGCCGTTTCATTATCGAATAATATTAAATATGATTGTTACTTTTTCTCGAATCATTAAATACGGTTGGCAGGCGTTTCTACGAAACGGGCTTCTTTCTGTCTCGACGATCAGCATTATGGTGCTTGCAGCAGTGGTTTTTGAGGGCCTCATTTTATTTAATATTATCAGTAAAAACGCCATAAGTTCGATACAAGAGAAGATCGATATCAGTGTCTATTTTAAGGGTACAGTTACTGAAGATGCTATTTTGGGCATCAAAGAGAGATTAAGGAAACTTGAAGAGGTTAGTGACGTTGTTTATATTTCCAAAGAACAAGCGCTCGATGAATTCAAGGCCCGCCACGCTGCTGAAATTACTGTTACCCAGACACTCGAAGAACTCGATGCTAATCCATTGCTCGCCTCTTTAAATATCAAAGCTAAAGATTCGCGTGAGTACGCTACCATAGCCAGTTACCTTGACACTAAAGAGCTTGGTGAGTTGGTTGAGAAAGTTTCATATGCGGAAAATCAAATTGTAATCGAAAGGTTAAACGCTTTAATTGATACGTTAAAACGAGGCGGTATTCTTCTCACTATTTTCTTGGCTTTTTTGGCGATTATGGTTACTTTTACTACCATTCGTCTGGCTATTTACTCAAATAGCGAACAAATAGCTATTATGCGTGTGGTGGGCGCTTCGAATAGTTTTATCAGAGGTCCTTATACGATTGAAGGTATTATATACGGTGTTGTAGCCGGCATTTTAAGTTTCCTTGCGCTTGTACCGCTTATTAATTTTATCTCTCCTTATGTGTTGAGTTTCATACCCGCATTCAATCTATTAAATTATTTTAGAAGTGAGCTTTTCTCACTTCTGCTTTACCAATTGGCCTTTGGGGTCATTCTTGGCATAATTTCGAGCGTTATTGCCGTACGGCGGTATCTTCGCGTTTAGTTCGTTAGGTAAGTTAACGCGGTATAACGAAACACCGCGTATTTTTTATGATATAATTAATTAAATGACCTCAGTTGTTCTTGATGTTCTTAAATCTCCAGGATGCCAGATTTGTAAAACATTTGAAGAATTTTGGGAAACAATAAAAAAGGATTGGCCCAATGTAACGTTTAGGGTATTAGACGTAACGACGCCGGAGGGGTCAGAACTGGCTCAAAAATACATGATTTTTGCCTCGCCTGGAATCATTATCAATAACGAACTTTTCGCAACCGGTGGATTCGATAGACTAAAATTTTTAGCCAAACTTAAAGAGTTTTCACAATGAAATTATTACGACAATTGAGTCCAGTTTGGATACTGCGCATAACTTTGGGAGCTATGTACGTTTTTTCGGGACAGGACTTGATGCGACATCCCACCGCATGGCATTGGGCTATGCCGCTTTGGTTGCGAGAAATGATTTCATCAGTTGTTTCTCTTAATACGTATCTAAAATTTCAGGGGGCGGTTGAAATTATTTTTGCGCTTGTTTTATTGGCGTGGTTCTTGAAGCCGGTTATTGTACGGATAGTAGCTGCGCTTTCTACGTTAGAATTAATCGGAATTCTTATTCTCGCATTCGCGCCGTGGAATGAAACAAATTTTTTGATTACGTTTCGTGACATCGGTCTTGTGGGTGCATCGCTCGCGCTCTGGATTATGTTAACGAAAGAAAAATCATTGTCACATGGAACCACAGGGGAATAAATCAAAAATATTAGTCGCTCTTTTTGGAGCAGGGTTGCTCGTTGTAATTGTGATCGGCCTGCTTTGGTTTTTTGTGGGTGGCGTGGGCGCGCCGGTTGGTTTCGGTTGGTATCTTTTCAGTTTTACGGCGGGGCTTACCATGATCGTGCTGCCTTGTACCTTACCTCTTGCGTTCGTGATTGTGCCTCTTTCTATGGGGAAGGGTCCGGTTAAAGGCTTGGGGATTGCATTGTCTTTTGGTATCGGTGTCGCACTTACGTTGAGTCTTTATGGAGTAATCGCGGCGATAATAGGTGAAGTCGCGATCGGCACGCTTGGCGCTCCGCTTGAGTTGGTAAAAAATTGGCTATATTTTATCGCCGGTGCTTTTGCGTATCTTTTCGCATTGGGAGAATTGGGGTTGATAAAAGTTCGGATGCCTACGTATAGCGGCGCCGCGCCGGCGTTTATACAAAAACAGCAAGATTATTTAAAAGCGCTTCTCTTGGGGTTATTCTTAGGAAACATTGGCGTGGGTTGTCCGCATCCGGCCACGCCGGTAATCTTGACGCGCATTGCGGCCTCCGGCGATGTGCTTTATGGATGGCTTTTATTTTTCACACATGCGGTAGGTCGGATTCTACCTTTAATTCTTCTCGCGATTTTGGGAATTTTAGGTGTTAATGCTCTTAAGTGGCTTGTTGCACGTAAAGATAAAATTGAACGGGCAACTGGGTGGGGCATGGTTTTTGTGGCCGCCTTTATTTTGGTGTTGGGTCTTTTCACACATGATTGGTGGGTACATTCGGGACAGCATACGCTTCTCGAAGAGGTTACCCAAGAAGAAAAGGTATTGGGTGTGGTTGCGCGCATTATCGGCGGTGGGAATCCGCATTCCCACGGTGTTCCAGCCGGAGTTGGT
>JACRFG010000028.1 GCA_016234345.1 Candidatus Jorgensenbacteria bacterium | reverse complement strand
CTTTGGTTGTGGAAATATCTTTATAAATAAACGACATGATAATCATAATGAAAATCTATATCGATATTGTATTCGTTCGATAAACGAATTAAACACAAAGATTATCCCCTTCTTCGCGCAGCATCCGCTCCATACCTATAAGCAAAATGATTTTCTTATTTTTAAGAAAGTCGTTAAAGCCATGGTCAACAAAGATCATCTGGATAAAAATAAAAGAACGAAAATTCTTAAACTTATTGGAAAGATGAATCGAAAGAAAAAGCGATTCTAAGAATCCTCAGAGACTATATGCCGAACGCCGTCGCGAAGCGACGGAAACTCTAATATCTAAACTCTAAATTCTAAACAATTTTAGGATTTAGAAATTAGGATTTAGGATTTCCTCGCGTTGAGCGAGGCGATGATATAGTCCGAACCCCGATGCGAATCGGGGAGGCGAGCAGAAATGCCTCGTCCATACCAATCGCAAAGACGACTTTCCGCGGGTCCGCGTGAAGTCTGCGTAAGTCCGCGATTGTTACGAAGTAACAATATGAGCGCAATTCCTTTCCGGGTAAGCGAACTTGCCCCTTCTCGATGTAAATCGAGATGAAACAGTCGGCTTATAACGGTGAATTCCCTATGATATAATTATCGTATGGATAATACCGTGGGAAGTCATCTGACATCACGTCAGAACGACCCCGTAACGACTGAGGTTAAAAACCAAAATAGCTTTTCATCAAAAAGCTATGACACGCCGACCTCTTTAGTGAACGCTCGAAACATACCGGAGTATATAACCGGTTATGTGGATGGTGAAGGATGTTTTACTGTTACCTTTAATAAAAAGACGAAAGCATTGTTGGGATGGGAACTTCGACCAAGCTTTTCGGTAAGCCAAAATGAAGACCGACGTCAAGTTTTGGACATTATACGAGAATATTTCGGTTGCGGTTATATCCGTCGCGACTACGCTGATAAAACAGTAAAATTTGAAATCCGGGATCATGACAATCTAATGGAAAAAGTCATTCCCCATTTCGAACAATTTCCCTTACTCTCGTCCAAACAAAAAGATTTCGAGCTATTCAAATCTATATGCATCATAATTGATAACAAAGTACATCTTAGAAAAGATGGATTTAGAGAAGTAATCAATCTTGCGTATCAGATGAATAGTTCTGGAAAAAGAAGACGAACAAGGGAGGAAATTATAAAATACCTTCGCTAAAGAAGAAGATATAGTCTGATACTTATCGTAAGATAAGCAACAAAAAAGAAGTTCCGGAGCGCACGAAAGGCGTAACGACTGGGGAACTGTCTCAACGAGGAGCTCGGTGAAAATGCGATTCCCGTGAAGACGCGGGATACCTGCAGCGGGACGAAAAGACCCCGGGAGCTTTACTGCAGCTTGATATTGGCTTTAAGGTTTTGATGCGTAGCGTAGTGGGGAGAGGTTGAAACCTTGACTTCGGTTGGGGTGGACTCGCCAATGAAACACCCATCTTCAAAATTTTAAAATCTAATCCGCGTGGCAAAAACACGCGGAGACAGTGTCTGGCGGGCAGTTTTTCTGGGGCGGAATCCTTCCAAAGAGTAACGAAGGAGTCTATTAAGGTCGGCTTTCCGCCGATGGAAACGGCGGATAAAGCGTAAAGGCAAAAGCCGGCTTAACGGCAAGGCTCACAAGCCGCGCCGGTGCGAAAGCAGAGCTTAGTGACCCGATGACTCATTATAGAATGGTCAAAGACAACGGATAAAAGCTACCCCGGGGATAGATCCTGAAATAAGGATCGGTTGTCCTCTCCGACGTAAGTCGGAGTAATAAATACGGCTTATAACGGTGAACCTAAAATGGTCTCTCCCGAAAGGGTTCTAGATTTTAGGAATACCGTGGGAAGTCCGACATAACGTCGGACCCCGTAACGACTTGATCATTTTGATCAAAGTAAGATTTTTCAATCTTGCTTATACGCCGTCCCCTTTAACTCGATGGGCTTGCCTTGAGCGAGCGCAACGAGTCAAAGGATGAAAATATAGTCTATACTGTTAATTCAGTAGAACAGGCTGGTCTGGTCCGAGAGTTCCCATCGACGACCAGGCTCGGCACCTTAACGAAGACATTGGGGTGCTATAGCAGTAATGTTATACCAAAAATCTGACTTATAACGGTGGACTCCATATGATAGAATTATCATATGGACAATACCGTGGGAAGTTTGCAATAATTCAAAAATCAAAAATCAAAATGCAAAATGACAATGCAAAAATAAAAAATTTCATTCGTGCAAATTGGTGGAAAGCTTTTTTAATAATTTGGCTAATATACGCCATAATTAAACTAAGCAACACTTATTTTCGCGGTTCAATGCTTGAAATTGTATTTTTTGCTGTAATAGCATTTGCGGCGGGTTATGGTTTTGGGAAAAATTCAAAATAAAATCACTTTGAATTTTGAATTGTAATTTTGATTTTTACATTTTGAACTTTGAATTTATTGTATAACCCCGTAGAGAATTGGTCCGATATAAAAGTCGGCCGGAATGAAAATATAAATTTTCATTAACACGTCAGCGCCTTTATAAAAATGTAAAGGATGAAGATATAGTCCACAACATTAGTAATAATGTGTCAAGGCGATGTCGGCTCGCCACAGCGCGGGGGTGGAGAAGCTCCCAAGCGTAAGAGCAGAAACCAAGCGCTTGTAAAACTGACTTATAACGGAGGAGTCCATATGATAAAATTATATGGATAATTCCGTGGGAAGTTTAGCCAGTGCACAGCACTAGAATGACTAATTTCTAATTACTAATTCCTAATAAATGTCTAATGATTAAATTTTATAATTTTAGTCGTTGGGATTTGTTTAGAAATTAGAAATTAGGACTTAGAAATTCCACTGCAAGGCAGTGGTTATAACCCCGTAACGACTTCGTTTGCTCGACTAGATCGAGCACGAGATAGAAGCTTTTGAGTTTCTATAATACGTCAGTCCCGATAGATACGAAACCATCGGAAAAGATATAGTCTAATGCTTCTAGTAATAGAAGAGGGGGGAATCATTGTTGGCTGTTCGCCAATTAAAGTGGCACGCGAGCTGGGTTGCGTAATGCACGTGAGCCCAGTAAAAATCGACTCATAACGGTGAAGTCCATGTTATACTCATAATATGGATAATACCGTGGGAAGATTGCAATCTTTATTTTCGCAACATCAATTAGATGTCATTATTGGATCATTGTTAGGAGATGCACGGCTGGAATGCCGATCGATCGGAAAACGAAATCCGATCACGGCGCGCCTACGCGTGCATCACGGAGAAAAACAGAAAGAATACGTCTTCTGGAAATACAAAATCCTCAAGAATTTTGTCGGTGAAGAACCGCGAGAAATTTCTTGGAATAATCCGAAAAGGAAACTCCAAGAAACATCGTGGTACTTTCATACGAAAAGCATTGAAGAATTTGGGGCTCTTTATCGCTATTTCTACAAAGATAGCGTGAAGATCCTTCCGGATGATATATTCTCGTTTCTTACTCCGAGAATGATAACCGTATGGTTTATGGACGATGGATCGAATACTCGCGAGAGTTTTACACTCAATACGCATGGATTCTCGACAAAAGAACAAAAGCGTATTGTAGAATTCTTCAGGGTTCAATACGCCATTAATCCAACGCTCGTAAAAGATAGAACAAAATTCAAGCTGGCGATCGGGAGGCGCGAATATCAAAAATTTCTGCGCCTTATCGAACCCTTTATCATTCCCTCTATGATTTATAAGATTCGCAATCCCCGTAACGACTTGTCCGCATCAAACATGCGGGCGGATGGAGTAAGTATGCTTACTCCATAAAACGTCGATGACAATTTTGCGAAAATTGTCAAAGGTATAGTCTACTCTACAAGTAATTGTAAAAAAGTGTCAGACCGTCGTGAGACAGG
>JACRFG010000027.1 GCA_016234345.1 Candidatus Jorgensenbacteria bacterium | reverse complement strand
CCAAATTTCAGAAGGCGGGAATCGAATCTAAAATTGAAAGTTGGGCGTGACGTTATACATGATATAAAGTGTATTGAATTTATTCGTCGAGAATTGAAATTTCCGAATGAGATCAGGATCGATGCTAATCAGGGATACTCTTTAAAACAACTTCAGTATATTATCCCGACTTTGAAAGAGTACGGGGTTACATACGTTGAAGAGCCGGTGAAGATTAAGGATTTGCCGGTTGCCGCAGAATTGCTCCATCATTACGGATTGAAAGTTATTCTTGACGAAAGTCTGAATATAGTAAGGTCCGACCTTGGCGCCCGCCTGCCGGCGAGGCAGGTACGCCAAGGTCGGACCTTTTCAGATTATGATATTGATGCTATTAATATTAAACTTTCCCGAATTGGGAATATCAAAGAAGCGCTTCGATTAATAAAACTTGCAAAAAAACATAATATTAAAGTTGTTATTGGCTGCAGCGAAGAGCTGGAAAAAGGGATGAAGGCGATTTATGCCTTGGGTCAAGAGGCAGAAAAATTGGAAGTTTTGCTTGAGGTTGAAGGATTTGGGCCGTTAAGACTGAAAAGAAGGGCGATGGCGATTCCCCGATGGATGAACCGGCTGGAGAATCTAGTTTTAATAATCGGCCACCGATTGAGTACTGCCGCGTTTGATTTGTGGTGGGAAATGGCGAGAATTCCGGTTATACTTTTAAAGCAGTCAAAAAAACTATCATCGTTGTCGCTACGGTTGATAGAGTTGACCGGGAAATATCCGGGGAGGATGCATCCGAAACATCTTCTTTCCGGCGTTGAGCCGCAGTATTTAAAATGGTTATCCACCGATGATTCAGTACTGGACGTTGGATGCGGGAACGGCCAGCACACGTTAAAAGCCGCGGCAAAAGTGAGGCGGACAGTGGGATTTGATACTGACATGAAGCAGTTAAAATTGGCTGAAGCGGCGGCAGGAAGAAGCGGACGTAGCAACGCAGAATTTCGAAAATTGTCCGCGGAGGGGAAACTGCCATTTTCTTCAGGCGAATTCTCCGCGGTGCTATTTTTGGGGGTGTTGGAACATCTTGATAAACGGGAAGGAATAATAAAAGAAGTTGTAAGAGTATTGAAACCCGGGGGAAAATTGTTACTCGGAGTTCCCAACGAACAAACGTCGTGGAAAAGATTACAAATGAGATTTGGAATTTCTCACTATACCGATCCGGATCACAGGATTGAATATTCAATGAATGACATCAGGAAATTTTTGGAGGAAAACGGATTTTCGATATTAAAAATAGAACCCACGGCTTATGATACCCCGTGGGCTGGAATAATAGACCTCATCGGCGGAATTTCCTTGGGATGGTATCGGAAACTGATCGAATGGAAGTGGAAAAAAGTTAAATACCATCCGGAAGAAACAATTAGTTTCTTTATTGTTGCCAGTAAGGTTAAATGATTTGAATCATGTAACCTTTTTACTATGAAGAAGAAACCATTGGTTTCAGTTTTGATGCCATACAGGAAAAAAGATAAACTTTTTTCTTTGGCGTTAAATAGTTTGAGAAATCAAACTTATCCACGGTTGGAAATTTTAACTGAAGAGGATGCCGGCCATGAGGGGATAACGATGTTATTGAATAGATTAGTTAAACGAGCCAAAGGTGAATTTTTGGCGCGGATGGATGCTGATGATATGAGCGAGCCGGAAAGGATCGAGAAACAAGTTGTTTTTTTGACGGCTCATCCGGACGTGATGTTGGTCGGAACGTGGGCGACTTTAATCGATGAAAACGGGAGGAAAATCGGAATTCAAAAAATGCCGGTGGGGTTGGAGGAAATAAAGCGCGTCACCTTTTATCGTAATCCCTTAATCCACCCTTCTTGGATGATGAGAAAGGCGTGGGTTAAGAAAATCGGCGGGTACAATCCGGACTTTCGATTCTCGCAGGACTGGGAGTTAATTTTACGCCGGGTCAAAACGGATAAAATCGAGAATATTCCTGAACCGTTGATAAGATTGAGAATTCATAAAACTTCCTCTTCATTTTCAAACAACAAGGAACAATTGCGGTGTGGGATAAGGGCAAGATTGGGAGCGATTTGGCGTAAAGACGTAAAATTTTCGAAAATTTTGTATTTGATTCCAAGTTTGATTTCATTGGCGGTTCCGACTCATCTAAAATATATTTATCGGAAAGGAATATAGATTTCGCGCGATCACTCGGAATCCATATACTTTGCCATGAAAAAAAACCTTGGAATAGTTCTGCCGATGGGGCAGAATAGTGAGCGGTTGAAAGAGAGCGGGCAATGGAGTTTATGGGAAAGCGAGTTGGTTGAATATAGAAAAGTTTTCAGTTCGGTCGAATTGTTTGAATATCGCCACTGCGATTGGAGGAGATTCTTTGAAGCTTTACTTTTACCCATTGTTGAGAGAAAGAGACTTCATCGATGTTCAGTGCTCAAGGCGGTGCATTTAACCGGAGCGGTGCCGTGTCTAGTCGCTCGATTGTTATACGGAATTCCCTATGCGTTAAGTTTCGGATACCGTTACGATGAGTTCGCGGCTATAGAAAGAAAATGGGCTGGATGGGTGCTATCAACGCTACTGACGCCGATGGCGATTGGATTTGCCAAGGAAGTGATGGTCCCGACGGAGGCATTGAGAGGTTATGTACGTAGCTTTGGAGCTAAGAAAATTGTGGTGATTCCGAATGGGGTTGATACAGAAGCATTCAAAGGCCAGGCCTTGCCACGGCAAGGCCTGGCCTTATCAGAAACTTGGAGACTAACTGTTTTATTTGTGGGGCGATTAGAGAAGCAGAAGAATTTAATGACTTTACTTCAAGCGGTTTATGATCTAAAGATATTCCAGAAAAACAGGCGCGGTCGCGTATCGAAAAAAGGAATATCGGCTAAGTTGATTCTTGTCGGTGACGGGAGCTTGAAGAGGGAACTTGAGGGATTATCGCAAAGGTTAAATGTTGATATGGAATTAAAAAATCCTGTTGCAAACGATAAATTAACGGAAGTTTATCAACGGGCCGATATCTTTGTTTTGCCGTCTTTGATAGAGGGTCACCCCAAGGTGTTGTTAGAAGCGATGAGCTGCGGATTGCCTTGTATTGCAAGTAACATTCCGGGCGTGAAAGATATCATTGTTGACGGAAAGAATGGATTGTTGGTTGAACCGACGAGGGGGGGCTTAGCAAATGGTTTGCAAAGACTAATAAAGAGTAAAGACTTGCGACAACGACTGGGAGCCGGAGCCAGAAAGATCGTTATTGACAAGTTTGATAAAAGCAGGCTGATGAGGAAGGAAATTTTGATGTTACAGAAGATGGTTTTCATTAAGGGATAATCCTTAAAGGAGTATCCCTTAAGGATTATCCCTTTTTGATATAGATTTATATGAAAGTAT
>JACRFG010000003.1 GCA_016234345.1 Candidatus Jorgensenbacteria bacterium | reverse complement strand
TTTTCTCCGATTGGAGAAGAGGATTGGCAATCAGCTGCGATTTTGTTTCATCCACAGGTTAGTCCGCCCACAGACTTAATTACTACAGTCGAAGGGAATCGTATACGTATAAGCGGTATCATGCGTAACCCGACACCTCTTGCTGTTAAAGAAGCTAAAATTATAGGAATCCTATCAACTCAAAACGACCGTGAAGTTTTTGCGGCTCAGACTATTATTGAAAACTTATCTGCTTTTGGAGAAAAACCTTTTACTATTATTTTTCCGGAAGATAAGGAGTTAGCTCGTACTGTTGATCTTAAGGTAACTAAAGTATACGTTAGTGTAAAATGATTCGTCGATTTGCTAATTTCGATTGGGTGCTCTTCGGAGCACTCCTTAGCATCGCTTTGACGAGCCTTCTTTCTCTTGCAAGTGTTGAGCCTTTATATTTTGGTCGGCAACTCATTTGGTATGCGCTTGCATTCGCAGTTATTTTTTTAGGAAGTCAACTTGATTGGCGATGGCTTGGGAGTCAGACTTGGTTTCGCCACGGTCTTTACTTTTTAAGTATTACTCTTCTTATAATATCTAATTTGCAATCACGAACTATCCGTGGCACTAAGAGCTGGCTTGTATTCGGGGGATTGCAGTTTGAGCCGGTTGAACTCGCCAAACTCGCGTTGATTATTATTTTGGCACATTTCTTTTCTAAGCGGTATATAGCCGCATGGCAAGGAAGAAATATTTTTGCTTCGTTTTTTTATACTATATTGCCGGTCGTTCTTGTTTTATTCCATCCTGATTTTGGTTCAGCGGTTGTGGTTCTTGGTATATGGTCTGGGTTTCTTTTTGCAAGCGGGATTAACAAGAAGAGACTTGCGGTTGGTTTGCTTATTGCTATTATGTTGTGCATTTTTTTATGGGCATTTGCCATGAAACCATATCAGAAAGAACGCATTATGAGTTTTATTTTTCCAGAACGAGATCCATTAGGTACGAGTTATAACGTCATACAATCTAAAATAGCGATTGGATCCGGAGGATTATGGGGCAAGGGGTTTGGTGGAGGAACGCAAGCTAAGCTCCATTTTTTGCCTGCGGCCCATACCGATTTTCTATTTGCGGCTTTTGCCGAAGAATGGGGAGTAGTTGGCGGTGTGGTGTTAATAGGTCTTTATGGTATTCTTATATTTCGTGTAGTTAGGATTGGTCTTCGGGGCCGTGATAATTATGCTCGTTTTCTGGCTTTGGGGGCGGGAATCCTCTTAACTATTCATTTTTTGATAAATGTGGGGTCAAATATGGGACTTTTACCCGTTACTGGAATACCCCTCCTTTTTTTCAGCTATGGCGGTTCTAGCCTCTTGACGGTTGCTATACTTATGAGTATAATGGAACACATTCAACTTGAATCCTCAGCATGAGAATGGGAGGACGGTTTTCCTTTAGTTTTTTGGTTGGAATCGGATGTGTGCTCTTTTTTATCATTATCATCGCTTATTTTTTTTACGGATTGCAGCCAGCGGCATGGAGTGGTGGATCTTCAACAAGCGATGAAGCATCGATACAATTTAGGATAATAAGAGGAGAAGGTTTTAGGGATATCGGTGCACGACTTTCCCAAACAAAATTATTAAAATCAATAGCCGTGTTTAAATTTTATTCATTGCTTACCGGTCGAGCTCAACGTTTTCAACCGGGCATTTATCAATTGTCCGATACGATGAGCGTTCCTGAAATCGTAAGAATTTTGACGGCTGGAGGAAAGAATGAAGTCACTGTTACTATTCCGGAAGGCACGACTGTAAAAGATATTGATGCAATACTTGCAGTTTATGGAATTATTGAAAAAGGCGAATTAAATTCCTTTCGGCCAGACGAACTCGCTTCGGAGTACCAATTTTTAACCGGAGTTCACTCGTTCGAAGGTTTTCTTTTCCCCGATACTTATCGTTTTAATCTAAATTCATCGGTCGAAAAAATTGTAAGAGTATTTTTAGATACATTTACCGTAAAATCTTGGCCTGAACTGGAAAGCAAAAAAGATTGGTACGATTTTCTCATACTCGCTTCTTATTTAGAGCGTGAAGTGCCGGAATTTAACGATCGTCAAATTGTAGCCGGAATAATGTTTAAAAGACTAAAATTAGGAATTCCTTTGCAGATCGATGCAACCCTTTCTTATGCAAAATGCGATGGAGAGCTTATGGAATGCCCCACGCTTCTCGTCGGTAGAGAAGATTTGACCATTGCGTCTCCTTACAATACATATCAGCGGTTGGGGTGGACGCCGACGCCCATTTCTAATCCCGGGCAGGCAGCTATTAAAGCAGCTGTTACACCCAAAACAAGCCCTTACCTTTTTTATCTTTCGGCCTCAAAGACTAAAGAAACATTATTTTCAAAAACCCTTGAAGAACACAATATAAAAAGGGCAAAATATCTATGAACAAATCATTAAAAACCAAGGTTTTTTCATTATATTCAGGTCCAAGTTACGAGCCGCCTAATTTCATCGAGATGCAGTTGAACTCATATAAATGGTTTCTCGGCCAAGGGCTACGAGAGCTTTTTGATGAAATTTCTCCGATTAAAGATCATACCGGCAAAGAACTCGAGTTAAGCTTTTCGGATTTTCATTTCGATCCGCCCAAGTATACCGAGGAGCAGACCAAGGAAAAAGATCAGACTTACGAAGCCGCTCTACGCGTGAATCTCAAACTCGTTAATCGTGTAACCAAAGAGACTAGAGTACAGGAAGTTTATCTCGGTGATTTTCCGATGATGACCGCTCGCGGCACTTTCATTATTAACGGAGTTGAGAGAATAGTTATTTCACAGCTTGTTCGTTCGGCCGGCGTTTATTTTGTGGCTAATGTTCTTCGGGGCAGAAAACTTTTCGGCGGTAAGGTAATACCCAATCGAGGAGCTTGGCTTGAGTTCGAAACCGAGGCCGATGGATTTATTGGCGTAAAGATTGATCGTAAAAGGAAGGCACCCGTAACTCAATTATTGAGGATTTTCGGATTCAAAGACGACGCTTCCATATTAAAAGCATTTGCTGACATTGATCGTGGTACGGTTAAACAAATCGAAGCAACATTGAAAAAAGATGAAGCCAAGAATCAGGACGATTCTTTTTTGGGTATTCATCAAAGACTTCGACCTGGTGATCTTACCACGGTTGATAACGCGCGATCGCTTATCGAGGGAATGTTTTTCCGTTTCGATCGTTACGACTTGAGCCGCGTGGGTAGGTTTAAATTCAATCAGCGCTTGAATATTTCTAAAAAAGAAAGCGGTCTTCTCGATCAAGATGATCTCACGGCGATTATCCGTGAAATCATTATATTGAATAGCCGCCTTGATGCTGAGCCGGATGATATCGACCATCTAGGCAATAGACGTATTCGTGCGGTTGGAGAACTCGTCCAATCGCGGTTACGGGTTGGTTTTGCGCGGTTGCGCCGTGGCGTTCAGGATCGTATGTCTACCTTTGATCGCAAGACCCTACAGCCGGTACAACTCGTTAATTACAAGCTTTTAACAGCTGTTGTTCGTGACTTTTTCGCTTCTTCACAACTTTCTCAGTTTATGGATCAGGTAAATCCTCTGGCTGAGCTTGAACATAAACGTAGGCTTAGCGCTATGGGTCCTGGAGGTCTTACTCGTGAGCGGGCCGGTTTTGAAGTGCGTGACGTGCATCCTTCATATTATGGTCGGATTTGTCCTATTCAAACTCCTGAAGGCGCCAATATTGGTTTAGTTAGTTATCTTTCAACTTATGCTCGAATCAACGAATTCGGTTTTATAGAGTCGCCTTATTTTAAGGTAAAAGACGGAGTTATCGGTCGGGAAGTAGTATGGCTTGATGCGATTGAAGAACAGAAATTCAATATTGTACAGGCCGATATTCCTATTAACGATAAAAACTCCATTATTTCTAAAATAGTTCCGGCTCGTGTAAAGGGAGCTGCCGGAATATGTGCGCGTGATGAAGTTGATCTTTCCGATGTTTCACCGAATCAGCTTATTTCTGTTTCTACTGCACTTATACCGTTTCTTGAACATAACGACGCCAATCGCGCTCTCATGGGATCAAACATGCAGAGACAAGCCGTTCCCTCGCTTAAAGCCGAAACTCCGCTGGTCGGAACAGGTCAAGAAGAAAAAGCTGCCCACGATTCAGAACAAATGGTTATTGCAGATGTTGACGGCTCTGTTATCGAAGTAGACAGCCGTGCGGTAGTGGTAAAAACAGCAAGTGGTACAAAGCGTACGTATCCTTTGCTTAAATTCAGACGTTCGAATCAATCTACGTGTATATCCCAACGGCCGGTGGTCTCGGTTGGTGACCGGATAAAGAAAGGAGCTCTTCTAGCTGACGGTCCGGCTACGGATCAGGGTGTTTTAAGTTTGGGGCAGAATTTGGTTGTAGCGTTTGTTCCGTGGCGTGGAGGCAATTTCGAAGATGCGATTATTTTATCTGAACGGGTAGCGCGAGAGGATAGGTTTACTTCGATTCATATTGAGACTTTTATTTGTTCTGTGCGTGATACTAAACTCGGTCCGGAAATTACTACACCGGATATTCCCAATGTTGCCGAAGATAAACTACGTAATTTAGACGAAGAGGGTATTATACGAATCGGCGCTGAAGTGCGCACCGGCGATATTTTAGTAGGTAAAATTTCACCTAAAGGCGAATCCGAGCTTTCGTCAGAAGAAAGACTGCTTCGAGCTATTTTTGGAGAAAAAGCTCGAGATGTTAAAGATACCTCATTAACTTTGCCTCATGGTAAGCAGGGTAGGATTATTGGCATTAAAATTTTTGCTCGAGATAAGGGCGATAAACTTGAGCCGGGTATTATAAAAAAGATTCAGGTTGAGGTTGCGCAGCTTCGTAAGATTAAAGCCGGCGATAAACTTTCCGGGCGTCACGGTAACAAAGGGGTTATTTCACAAATCCGTCCAATGGAAGATATGCCTTATCTTGAAGATGGAACGCCAGTAGATATTGTTTTAAATCCATTAGGCGTAGCTTCTCGTATGAACTTAGGCCAAATTCTTGAAACACATCTTGGTTTCGCGGCTAAGAAATTGGATTTTAGAGCGGTTGTGCCAAGCTTTGTCGGTGGTGGAGAAGATGAAATTCAAAAAGAATTGGTGCGTGCAGGATTACCGCCTAGTGGCAAAGTGACTCTCTACGATGGCATGACCGGCACTCCATTTAGAGAACCTATAACTGTTGGCTCGATTTATATTATGAAATTAAATCATTTGGTTGAAGATAAGATACACATGCGTTCTACCGGACCGTACTCATTGATTACTCAGCAACCGCTTGGTGGTAAGGCTCAACTTGGCGGTCAGAGATTCGGAGAAATGGAGGTGTGGGCTCTCGAAGGTTATGGAGCCGCTCATACGCTTCAAGAAATGTTGACTATAAAATCCGACGATGTCCTCGGTCGTTCAGCCGCTTTTGAATCAGTCATCCGCGGTACGGATATTAAGAAACCCAATATTCCCGCTTCATTCAACGTGCTTGTTAACGAGCTCAAATCTTTGAATTTGAGTGTTAACTACGATTACGAGAAAGAAAGCGAGAATTTCGATGAATAAATAATTAAATTTATGGATAATAAACAAAGCCAAAGCGATCTTAAAAGTATTGCCATAAAAATTGCTTCGCCCGACGAAGTTCTTACCTGGTCTCATGGTGAGGTAACCAAGCCGGAAACATTGAATTATCGTACGCAACGTCCGGAAAAAGACGGTCTTTTCTCCGAACGTATATTCGGTCCGACTAAAGACTACGAATGTTACTGTGGTAAATATAAGAAAATTAGATATAAAGGAGTGGTATGTGAAAAGTGCGGCGTTGAAGTAACTCGATCGATAGTGC
>JACRFG010000001.1 GCA_016234345.1 Candidatus Jorgensenbacteria bacterium | reverse complement strand
TTTGATTCCAGCATTACTCCTTATGTTAGTAGCAATAATGGTAGGTGTGTCCGTAAGGTATATTGCTGATAGACAAAAAGATACACAGATTTCTCAATCGAGGTTAAAGGTGACGGATGTAGTTGATCTTGGGACGGATAAATTACTTTTTTATAGTGCCGGTGGAGTATATGAAAGTGACGCAAGAGGCAAAAACGTAGTTGAAATAGTACGTCTGTTTTCTGCTAGTGAAAGCAAGAATCATTCGTTTTATATCCGAGCGTCAGAAAATGGAAGAGTAGTTATTGTGAACGATACCACCGCCATTGAAAAAGCTCGAGGCGAATTTCCCAGAACATTTACAGAGATCAGGGAGAATCCCGAAAAATATGAAAAGTTGAGTGCCGGCGTAGAAGAAAGTTTGTATCTTGTTGATATTTCTGCAAAGAAAATCGAGACGTTTCAATCACCTCATAAGGTTGTTCCTAGTCCTGACGAAGTGGTAGTGTATTATATTTCTCCGCACGGTCAGAAAATTCTTCGGTTTCCTCACAGCAGTTCTTACGCCCGCTCAATGGATATATATGATCGAGCTGGAAAGCAGTGGAAAGAAATAAATCTGATAAATCTGAAACTAGATGTAGAGCCAGCTGGTTGGTCTCCAAATGGTGATGTCCTTTATCTTTTTGATAAATACAAAAGAAATACTATTCATGTGCTTGATACAAACACTGGTTTATTGGAAGAATCAATCGATACGACCAGCTTCTGTTCGTATGGGGGAGCACTAGCTCCTTTGTATGGTGGCGATAATAAAATGGTTGCTTTGTGCAACACTGGGGATTCTTATAAAACAAGTGATTTTATGGTAAACATCTTACTTTTTGATTGGTCGAATGGTACCACGACGCTTGTTGTTTCTGCACCAGCAGTAGGAGACGATCAAATTTCCGGATTAGAAGGAGTTTCTCAGCACTTTTCAGAAGATAAGACAAAATTTATTTACACTCAAAACTACAAGGTTAAATTTTTGAAGATTGGTTCTGAAAAACAACCCACTATCCTTCCATTTGAAGAGGGTGATTATGAGTTAGGATATCGCCTCTTTTCTCCTAGCGGAAGTTTTATTGTGCTTACGCCTTGGGATTCAGACGAAGAAAATTTTATCAAAACTTTTGATCTTCAGGCAAATAAAATATTTTCGATTCCTTTTGGAGAAAAGACGTTGTTTTTAGGTTGGATGAGTAATTGAGGTTGATATAGAAGAAAATTATGAAAGTTGAATTTTCACAACTTTATTAGCGTTCTTTTTGTTATAACGGCTAGGCTCTTTTTTCCAATAAGCGAAACAATAATTTTGAAGCAGCTCTCACAGTTCCGATTTTTTTGTTTTTCAATGGCGGAGCCTTATTACTCGACGGCAATTCTCGGAGGCATTTTGAGGTTGGTATCGCGAAGCGATTCAAAACGCCGAGAGTGTAAGTCACACCGTATCGCCGGAATATCGTGACGACCGGTGACGGAGAGTAGCAAGGCAAAGCTCCCTACGCTCCATTCGTCGAATTCAAGACGTCAATATCTTTCTGAAATTTGCCTGCGGTTTCAACTACTTTGCCAGCATAATAGGAACAGGCGTATCGCTGCCAATTTGATCCGCAGTAATATATTGCCGCTGCTTTTTTTTCTGCTGTAGTAGATTTGCTGTCCGCGCCGTATTTTTTGAGATAAAGAGCGGTGGCGGCAAAAGCGTCGGAGTTGTTCCATGGGTTTGGCGGGTTTGAACCGGTTACTTGTAAAATTGAAGCCTCAAAAATTTTCCAGGTTGAGGGAATAAATTGTGCTGGTCCCATAGCGCCACCGTAACGGCCGTCGGCATTCGGACAAGAAACCTTAGCGACGGTTGATTCGGGATCAATGTTGAGCTTATTTAATATTTCTAAGAACGTCGGGATGTCCTTTGGGTTCATCGCTTTCTGATAGCTGCAGCGGCCAGTGTTTTTTCCGAGGAGGGATTCACGATGGAGAACAGCTAAAACCATCGCAGCACGTACGCCGGTTGCTCCTTCAGCAAGGCGTGCGTAGTCATAGGCTTTTTCAAATGTTAGTTCGCCACCACCAAGAAGTTCGAAAATACGGCTTCGAATCTGTGCCGCAGTTTCCTGAGTTTTTTTAAGAAGTTTTTGATACTCTGATTCTTTACCTTTAGTTGCTTTAAGGACATCAGATTTTTCTTTTTGAGTCGATTCAACGCTTTTCTTTTGGGTTTGTTGGATAGCGCGGAGGTTTTCGGCGTCTTCTTTTTCCAACGCCAATTCCTCTTTTTGTTGGAGAAGCTCTTGTCTAAGTTTCACAATATCGGTTAGTGCTACTCGGATATTTTGTTGGACAAGCGTGATGTTCGACAGATTATTGAAAAAATCTGACAGCCGGTTATTGGCGATAAGCACCTCAAAGATGCTTTTTGAATCCGCTTCGTAGAGATTGCGGAGATTTTTCGATAGGGCGTTTTTGTGGTCATCGATTCGGTTTTCGGTCCGGTTGATTTGACGTTGAGCATTGTTTATTTCGCGGTTGACTTTCGAGAGAGTGAGATTGACCGCTTTGATTTGGAGATTCAATTTATCTATTTTAGTGTTTAACGATGAAATATCGTTCTTGAGTGTTTTGCCTTGTTTCTGGTAGGTTTCGATGGTGCGCTGGTGTTCGGCTATTTGGTTTTCGAGGTCAGTCAGCTGGTTTTCGAGTTCGGTGCGTTGCTGGTCCTGTTCTCGGCGTGCTTGTTCTTCCGGGTCGGGTATAATTTCAGGCGTCGAAGTAGCCGTCTCTTCAGCATGTACAATTAATGTCGTAAAAAATGTATCTACGGCGTGAGGTGCGAGTAGATTTACAGCTATGGTAATGATTGTTACGACTCGAAGTGTTTTCATGGTTTAGACATTCTACTTAATAATATACGTTACCATCTCTACATTATAACGATAGAAATGCCGCAGTTGATACGGCGGCATGAAAATACTGGTAAACAGCAGTTTTAGCACTTGTATTAAGATGTGTTTGTTGTTTTGGCCGTACTCGATTCGGTTCCGGCTGCTACTGGTTCCGCTTCGGTTGCGGCTGTTGATGTTGGTGGTGGAGTCACGACCTCTTCTTTTGCTCGTTGGCTTACGGTGGCTATAACCATTTCAATCGGCAGAAACATTTTGACGTCCGGAGGAACAGAAAGGTCTTTCGCCAGAATACTTTGGCCGAGTTCTTCGAGATGACTTAGGTCTATGACCAGACTGTGTGGAATTTTACCGGGCAGAGATTCGACTTCCACTTCGCTCATAACTTTTACAATAATTAAACCTTTCTTAATGGCCGGGGCAGTGCCAGTGAATTCTATTGGAATTTTGGTTTTTATCTTTTCATCCATGCGGATTTGGTGGAAATCCACGGATAAAATCCGGTTATTCAGGGTGTCTTCCGTAACGTCCGAAATTAGTACTGGGACCGTAATGCCGTCATCGGCCATTAACTTAATAACGGTGTGTTCCCCTGCTTTACGGTAAAGCTTATTGAAATCTTTGGCGTTCACGCTTACATGCTTGTTGGGTACGCCGTGGCCGAATACTTCGCCCGGAATAAAACCTTCGCGTCGAAGATGTTTAACTTTTTTACCGAGAACGGTTCGTGTTTTAACTTGTAATTCCATATGCAGTAGATATTTTATTTATTCTTTTTAACCGTCGGTTTCTTGGGTTTGGTTGGCGTTGCTTTAGCTTTCCTTAATTTAAATCTTTCAACGCGGCCACCGATATCAATTAAATCTCTGGCGCCGGTATAAAACGGATGGCACTTCGAGCAGATTTCTACGTGGATTTCCGGTTTGGTGGAACCGACAGTAAATTTTGCGCCGCAGACACAACTCACTTTGGCGGTGGGATGGTATGCGGGGTGGGTATCTTTTTTCATAATTGGCATGTTCCATTGTAATGAATATTTTAAGATTAGCAAGTTGCTTGAATGATTAATATGCTCATGTTAGTTTATTTGGAGTATTAATTAATATAAGGAGTAGCATGATTTTAGAAACCATGCGGGAGTTTTCGAAGCGTATTGACGGCCTAGAGCCATATTTAGACAGACATCCGATCTTATTCAGTGATCTGCAAAAACTTTTATGGTCATTTCAAGGTCCGGACGGTATCTATAAAGTAGAATCACGCAAGCACGATCCTTGGGAGATGGATAAGGTCATGACCGATGATGAAGCATTTAGTGTTGTTTTGCATATTTTGCATTTTGCAAAAGAGAGAGTAATGAAGCCCCTTATTGGAGAATTTGATTTTTCGAAAGATAACGTTGATTTTATAGTTATAAAATGTTTGGAAGGTCAGTGGTTGGGCGATAGAGAGATAGCTAAAAACCTTCTTCGAAAAGCAGAGAGTTATTTGGGAGTCGCAATAACACGATAATAAAGAGTAAAGAGAGCCCTAAATTTGGGCTCTTTTCCTTTTGTATGGACTCTTGAAGGGGGTTGACAAGTCATCTCGACTACCTATAATTAGCCAGCTAGATACTGACAAGTTCTTTTTGATTGTTTCGAGCGCTATTTTACAGACACATATGTGATTGTGAATTTTTTTAGTTGTCCCAATTTTATTTTTTTAGAGGATTTGATCCTGGTCCAGGATGAACGCTGGCGGCGTGGATAAGGCATGCAAGTCTAACGAATCAACTTGTGATTACATCAATGGTTGGTTAGTGGCGAACGAGTTAGTAACACCCTGGTACGTACCCCAGAGACGGGCATAATTCGCCGAAAGGCGAACTAATTCCCGATAGTCTCGCAAGAGTAAATCCCGCAAGGGGCTCTGGGATCGGCCTAGGCCCGATCAGCTAGTTGGCGAGGTAATGGCTCACCAAGGCTACGACCGGTAGGGGGCGTGAGAGCGCGTTCCCCAACGACGTGACTGAGACACGGCACGTACACCTACGGGTGGCAGCAGTCGAGAATATTCGACAATGGGCGAAAGCCTGATCGAGCGACGCCGCGTGCCGGAAGAACCTCTTCGGAGTGTAAACGGCTTTTCTCCGGGATGAATCCCGACTTTGTCGGGATGACAGTACCGGAGGAATAAGGGGGGCCTAATTCTGTGCCAGCAGGAGCGGT
>JACRFG010000026.1 GCA_016234345.1 Candidatus Jorgensenbacteria bacterium | reverse complement strand
CTGCATTTTGCTGAATATTCCAGTCATTATGGCTGAGACCGGGGCCAATATCCGGAAGCATGCTCACAACTATGAATATAGCCAAAAAAGCCCATAGTGTCAATGTGATTCCCCACTTAATTAAGAGATTTGGCAAGTTTAGAAGGGTTGGAGCATAATTGCGAACACGTTAAAAAAACACTCGGGGACGGTCCTTTGATTTGGCGTTGATACGCTCCAAAAACTTCATAGTTTAACACGCACATCTCTTTTGTACAAGCCTTTTTCAAAATCCTAATATAGTAATTAAACTATGCAATATCTAGAGCGTCCCACCAATCTATCAAAGGACCGTCCCCAAATTTATTTTTCGATATATCCGTCTTTTTCCAAGGAAGGGTCAAGATCTACGTAAAAGTTTCTTTCCCATGCGTGATTTTTAAGTTCATCCATTAACTTTTTAGATAATTTTCTTCCATCGGATACGCTGGCGTTAGCATCGACGTTTTTAACTTTTCTCGTTCCAGGAATAACTGTTGAAACCTCATCCCACGACAAAAGATAGCGAAGTGCCAACTCAGGCAGAGTTTTTGCTTCTGGCCCTAATAGTTTTTCCAGGTTTTTAATACGAGGTATAAACTCAGCGAGCCTTTGTTTACTAAAATATACCGACCGCAGTTCATCGTCGAACGTAGATTCTAAAGTTAATTTTCCGGTTAAGCCGCCTTCATCCAGAGGTACTCTCGTTATTAAACCAATAGAATGCTCTTTAACATATGGGAGAAGTTTTTCCGTGGGTTTTTGATGAAAAATATTAAATATGCACTGAGCGGTTGAAATCAAACCTGTCTCCAGGGTTTTTAAGCAGTTACTTGGCTGATAATCATTCAGTGAAATTCCCCAGCATTTTACTTTTCCGGATTTGGTAATCTTTTGAATCGTATTTTTCCATCCGTCTTCTTTAACAAAATCATCTTGCCAAACATGAAATTGCATAAGATCAATGGAATCGACTCCCAAGCTTTGCAGCGAACTATCGACCATTTCTTCTATGTATTTGTCCGGAAAAACTTCTGAAATCGGAGTTCCGCGCCAAGCCGGCCATTTGCGATTTTTCCCGGGAATTTTTGTCGCAATTATTACTTTATCTCTATTTCTTGATTCTTTTATAAATTTGCCTATTAACTCTTCTGCGCTGTGTTTGCTGGCTTTATCTCCCGGTTCATCAACCCGTCCGTATACCCATGCAGTATCAATAAAATTGCCGCCCAAATCAACAAATCTATATAAAGCCCGCATGCTTTCCTCTTCATCCGGCGCATCCCACCCCCATGGAATACCAGCAAGTTGCCACGTTCCCATGCCGACTTCTGAAACTTTTAATCCTGTTTTACCCAACGTTCTGTATCTCATTCCATTATCCTCGTGTTATAGTATACAAAATATTTTACTCCGACTCCACCAACTACGTAAAAATGCTCTAGTCAGTATAGGGTATACTAACTTCTATGACTATCTACGAAGTTGAAAGAGATACGAACGCGGCAGATTGGCATAAACCTATCAGCGTAAAAGAACTCCCGCCAGGAAAACATATTATAAAATTGGGCGCTGCCGAAATTCCTATCATAGTAAAGAAAAACGACAAGGTTACTATAGACGTTGAGCACATGCAAGACCCGCGGCAAGAGGCCTATTTCCCGACCATAGAGCAACTCGCTGAGCGCGTCAAAGGTCACGGACTGCAGGTATTCACGTCACAAAGGTCTGTAGGAGAAGTCTACCTCTCGATTAAACCAGACTCTTCAGGGCTCAATCATCTTTTACTCACCGTTGAACGGCGCAACAAACCGTATCCACCCATCAAAAATACGCCCAGGTAAATGCTGAGTCAGACTTGATTTTTTCGAAAACAGGCATATAATACGATCGGAACGACTCACGAAAGGGGTGATTTTTATAGTAGTTATAGAGCTAAAGGGTGGTCAAACAATATTGCTCGCGCCGCTCGATGGGACGGCATCGTTTACCTTCAGAGGGTTCGGCGTGACCAAACCAGTCACCGCTTTGCACGCTGGAGGTTTTATCGAACAAGGAGCGGATCAGTGGCCCATTCGCCTTGACGCCGCGACCCCAGTTGTTTCGGGGAAAGCTACGGGTATGGAGGCGGTCAAAGAAGTTCGTCTTGGCTAGATTCCACTTTCTTTGCCAAATGCCTCACCTATCTCCTCAAAAGATCGTGCGATAATTGCACCACTAAAATTATGTGTTTGGGTAAATTCATGGGGCACCACCACGGTGTGCATGCCGGCTCCAAGGGCAGCTTTGACTCCGTTTTCTGAATCTTCAATGACCAGGCAATTTCTTGAAGGAATGTTCAGGAGTTCGGAAACTTTAAGGTAAATATCCGGAGCAGGTTTCCGCTTGACCCCAACGTCATCAAACGTGACTATCGCTTGAAAATATTGGTCGATACCGAGAGTTTTCAGATTATTGATTGCCTCACCTCGGTGTACTGCCGTGCCCACAGCCAGAGGCATGTGTTTGTCATAGAAATATTTTGCCAGCGCGACAGCTGGCTTCACCGGAAGGATTCCTTCTTTGTGTTGAAGTTCTTGATATATTTGAAGTTTTCTCCGGTATATGCCTTCTAAAAATTCTTTGTCATTTTTACGATGAGGAAAAACATCTGCGTAGAGAAGCAATGGGTCACGGGATACGCCGTGGGCGCTGTAGAATTCCTTCGTAAGCTGACCGCCCTGCTCTCTAATTGCGGCTTTGTGGGCGCGGTAGTGCTGGGATTCTGAGTCTACAAGCACCCCGTCCATATCAAAAATGACGGCTTTGATCACGGGAATGAAAGATCGAAGAAGCATAATAGTTTTATTCACTGTGTGGACGACGTTGGGATTGGACCAACGACCTCTTCGATGTCAACGAAGCGCTCTACCACTGAGCTAGTCGTCCTTATTGACGAGGTTTATTATATCACCTAGACTTGAGTAAGGAAAACGTATGAACATGATTAAGCGGGCCATAACCGCTGTTTTTGATTTTCTCCAATCTATCGTCGTCGTCATGGCAATTCTGGTCATGATCTACCTATACGTCATGTCGCCGCAGGAAATTAAAGGGGCGTCCATGGAACCGTCTTTCTACGACAAAGAGTATATTTTGACGAACAAAATTCTCTTTCGCCTGCGCGACCCCGAGCGG
>JACRFG010000025.1 GCA_016234345.1 Candidatus Jorgensenbacteria bacterium | reverse complement strand
AACCTTACCAGGGCTTGAAATTTCAACGACGTTCGTCCGAAAGGATGGGCTTCTCTCAAGGACGTTGGAACAGGTGCTGCATGGTTGCCGTCAGCATGTGCCGTGAGGCGCTCCCTTAAATGGGGTAACATGCGCAACCCCTGTCCTCTGTTATAAGTGTCAGAGGAGACTGCCGTCGTATAGACGGAGGAAGGCGGGGATGACGTCAAATCCGCATGGCCCTTTGATGCCCTGGGCTACACACATGCTACAATGGTCGGAACAGCGGGTTGCGAAGCCGCAAGGCGGAGCCAATCCCTCAAAATCGGCCTCAGTTCAGATTGAAGGCTGCAACTTGCCTTCATGAAGTCGGAATCGCTAGTAATCGCGGATCAGCAGGCCGCGGTGAATACGTTCTCGAGTCCTGTACTCACCGCCCGTCACTGCAAGGGAGCCGGGAGTACCTAAAGCCGGCCCTCGGGCTGGTAAGGGTAAGTTCGGTGACATGGCAGAAGTCGTAACAAGGCACGGGTAGCGGAAGCTGCTCGTGGATTAACTAAACTTAGTCGAAAGCGAATCGCGAAGTGCCTGTCGCATCCTTATATAAAGGTTGCGGCGAGCGCCTTGCGATTTGCTTGATTATTAATAAAGGTTTTGGTCGAGGAGCCTTAAGTCTCGACTTTGGGACAACTAAAAAAGTTTACAATACCTCACCATTGGAAGATCAAATACTTAGCATCGTTCCCGATAATCAGTCTTACTGAAATGAAATCTTTCAAGGGTGAGAGATTTCTGTTATAATTACTTAAAATGGCTGACAATAAAAAAATCATTCTTCTTGTTGAAGATGAGCCATTATTGGCTAATCTTCTCCGTCAACGCTTGGAGAAAGAATCTTTTAAGGTTCTTTTGGGACGCGACGGCGAGGAAGCATTGAAGATTCTCCGGGAGACTAAAGTAGACCTTATTCTTCTAGATATTATTTTGCCTAAGATTTCGGGTTTTGAGCTTATGGAAACACTTAAAACCGATCCGCAGATCGAAAAAGCGCCAATTATAATACTATCTAATTTGGGTCAGGATATTGATATAGCTAAAGGTCAGTCTTTGGGAGCTATTCAATATTTTGTTAAGGCCAAAGTTTCTATTGAAGAACTTGTAGAGCAAATCAAAACCTTCCTTCTTCAAAACGAACATTAGTTTTAGTAGTGTTATACATAACCTAAAAACATAAACTGATATATACTGCTTGCGCTATTTTAATTGCGCTTTTTTATTTTATAGACATAAGAATCCAACTATAACGTTATCCACAATTGAAAACCCGAAGTTGTTGTATGTATATGGTATACTAAATATATCCTGAAAAGGTCGAATATAGTCCATTATTTCGTTAACCTTAATTAAAAAAATGAAACGAGGCTTTACTCTTATTGAATTATTGGTTGTCATAGCCATTCTTGTAGTTCTTTCAACTGCTGTGGTTTTGGTCTTAAACCCAGTTGAGCTTATCAAGCAAAGTAGGGATGCGACGAGAATCTCGGATTTATCGACGTTAAATAGTGCTATCGCACTTTATTTGTCTGATGTCTCGAATCCCGCCTGGAATCCTGATGTGGTGAATTCCACCGCTACGTGTACTGTAGCTGGTGCTTCGGGATATCCTAATGGTGCAGCGACCTCCAGTTGTTCGGCTAATGTCGTTACGCTTGCAGATGGTAGTGGTTGGGTACGTTATGTTAATTTCAGTTTGATTTCGGGTGGTTCACCTTTGGCTAGATTGCCAATTGACCCCCGTAACACTATAGTTGCTGCTGATTGTCCTGGTGGTGGTACAACATCTACACTCGGTTGTTTCTATGGGTTTAAATCCGGTACTTCGACTGGGATTTATGAAATAGTTGCTAACATGGAAAGCACTAAATACCGCAACGGTGGTACAGCCGATGTTGAATCTTCAGACGGCGGTAACCAAGGGCATTGGTATGAAGTTGGTAGTAATTTAACTTTCTAGTTTTAGCTTGATATAAAACATAAAACTCCCCAAGTGGGAGTTTTGTGTTTTTAGTTATGTTATTATTTTCACATAAATGAAACGAGGCTTTACTCTTATTGAATTATTGGTTGTCATAGCCATTCTTGTAGTTCTTTCAACTGCTGTGGTTTTGGTCTTAAACCCAGTTGAGCTTATCAAGCAAAGTAGGGATGCGGTTCGCATTTCCGATCTTGCTGCGATTAAGAGTGCTATCGCACTATTTGCGGTAGATTTAACTAATCCGACTGCTCTACAGTGGCAAGCTTCTACCACTTGTACAGTTTCAAATTTCTTCCCGGATACTTTCCCGCGTTCTTGCATATTCGTTAGCAGTACCGCAGTTGACGGAACAGGTTGGGTTCGAGTTGCGTTTGATGCGATTTCAAGCAAGTCACCTCTCTCAAGACTTCCGCTCGATCCTTTAAATACAGTGGCTGGATGTAGTGACAACGACGGTTGCTACTATGCGTGGGCTGCATCAACAACGGTTGGAGTGTATGAGATTGATGCTAATATGGAGAGCAATAAGTATTCAGAGGGTGGCTTAGCCGACGTTGAGTCTAAGGATGAGGGCAGTATGGAGAATTGGTATGAAGTGGGTACTAAGTTAGATTCTTAAAATCATCTATTACAGTATGTTATAATCTTTATAAGATGAAACGAGGCTTTACTCTTATTGAATTATTGGTTGTCATAGCCATTCTTGTAGTTCTTTCAACTGCTGTGGTTTTGGTCTTAAACCCAGTTGAGCTTATCAAGCAGGGGAGAGATGCTACGAGAATCTCGGACCTTGATACATTAAATCGAGCGATCGGACTTTATTTTGCCGATGTTTCAAACCCTTCTTGGAATCCTGATCCAGTTAACGCCACCGCGACTTGTACTGCCGGTGTTTCATTCCCTCTTAGTGCCGTGACATCAAGTTGTTCAACCAACGTTGTGACAATTGCGGACGGTAGTGGTTGGGTGCGTTACGTTAACTTCACCGTAATTTCGGGTGGTTCTCCGTTATCTAGATTGCCAACCGATCCTCTTGACAGCGTGGTTGCTGCCGACTGTCCTGGCGGCGGCGTTACGTCAACTCTTGGATGTTTTTATGGATTTAGAGCTAGCTCCACTTTTGGTGTTTATGAAATAGTTGCTAACATGGAAAGCACTAAATATCGGAACGGCGGAACAGCTGATGTTGAATCTAAAGATGGCGGTAACCAAGGGCATTGGTATGAAGTTGGGACTAATTTAAACTTCTAATTCAAGTATTTATTCTCGTTTTAATAAAATTCCTCCCAAAAGAGAGGGGTTTTCTGTTACAATTACAATGTAGTTATATTATTTAATTTTGTGAGTTTATGATTCCTCTACCCACAGTTAGACTTAGAGAAATTTTAGTCAAAGCCGGCGTTGTTGACGGGGCTACTTTTGATGCCATTGCTCAGGAAGCGGGACATAAAAAACAGAACATTGTTGATATTTTTATTGCCCGTGGTCTTATTAACAAAGATTATTTCCTTATTTTGGTTGGTCAGGCGCTCGGTGTTGAACGGGTTAATCTAGGCATTGTAAAAATTGAAGAAGAATTATTAAAACTTTTGCCTGAAGACATTGCTCGTCGACGCCAAGCGATTGTATTTGGTAAGGAAGCTGATGGCAAATTCAAGGTGGCAATGGAAGATCCGACTGACCTTGAGACTATCGATTTTATCCGTTTAAAATTGGGTGGAAATGTAAAACCATACCTTGCGACCGAAGAGGATCTTGATCGCGGTTTCTCTCTATACGAACAAAAAGCTACCCAAGATTATAAGAGCGTCATTGAAGCGAGCATCCAAGAATCGTTACGTTCCAAAGTGCGTGGTGATCTTAAGCAAGCTGCCGAAGATTTGCCGATTGTTGCGATCGTCGATAACTTAATGGTCTACGCTGTTTCGTCACGGTCTTCCGATATTCATTTCGAGATACTCGATGATGCAGTCTTGGTGCGTTATCGAATTGATGGAATCTTGCATGAAATCATAAGGATGCCTAAAGATATCCATGAAGCGGTAGTGGCGCGCTTAAAGCTTCTTTCAAGCTTGCGGCTTGATGAGCATATGCATCCCCAAGACGGTCGGTATCGGTATAAAGTCGGCGATAACATAATTGATGTTCGTGTTTCTATTATTCCTACTTTTCATGGAGAGAAAGTGGAGATGCGACTTCTTCCCGCTGCCCAGAAACCGCTTTCACTTAGAGACATCGGACTTTTTGAAGACAATATAAAACTTATAGACGAGGCGATTTCTAAAACATATGGCATGGTGGTTGTCTGTGGTCCTACCGGTTCGGGTAAGACCACCACTCTATATTCAATGTTGAATATGTTGAACAGGCCAGAGGTTAATATTGTTTCCATTGAAGATCCTATTGAATATGACATGCGTTATGTAAACCAGATGCAAGTTAACGCTCAAGCTGGCATCACGTTTGCTTCCGGCCTTCGTTCAATTCTTCGGCAAGACCCGAACATTATTTTGGTCGGAGAGATGCGTGATACGGAAACCGCTAACATTGCCGTACAGGCCGCTCTAACCGGCCATTTGGTTCTTTCCTCGCTTCACACGAATGATGCGGCTACGGCAGTTCCCCGTCTTATGGATATGAATGTCCCCCCGTTTCTCGTTGCGGCGGTTTTAAACGATGTGACTGCTCAGCGATTAGTACGGCAGGTTCATCTTGAGTGTATCGAGTCTTATGTTCCTACTCCCGAAATATTTACAGCTATCAGAGATCAGCTTAAAGATTTAGGTCTTGACCCACAGGTATTAAAATTACCCAAGACTTTTTATCGAGGAAGGGGATGTAATGCCTGCGGACATACTGGTTTCTTGGGACGAATTGGATTGTTTGAGGTGTTGAATGTTACCGAAGCTATCCGTAAATTTATTATTAGTCCCGGTTTTAACCTTGATAATTTGAGGAAATTATCCAGAAGCGAAGGTATGATAACTATGTTTGAGGATGGTCTAAAAAAAGTTGAACGCGGCATGACAACAATTGAAGAGGTATTTAGGGTTGTTAGGGAATAGTTTTTTACATGACTTTATGGGGTCATACATTTAGATTTATGCATCTCCAATTAATTACAGAGCTGTTACAATTAAAGGTAAGCTTCATAAGTCCTGAAGCAAATTAATGTTTAAAGGATAGAAATGCAGTTTCGTTATATCGCATCACAACCAGACGGTCGCATTGTAGAAAGTGAAATGGAAGCGAGAAATATCGAAGACGTTCTCGTTTATCTCGGCAGTCGAAGACTTACACCAGTAAGCGTTATGCCGGTCAAACAGATTCATGTTGGTTTTTTGGGTTTCGGTAAAAATAAAGTTACCTTAACCGACCAAATTTTTATTTCTAAATACCTGTCGCTTATGTTAAAGATCGGTACCGGTCTTATGGAAGCGATAAATATTCTTATCGCCGATTTTTCGAAACCCGCGGTGCGAGCTATTCTTCTTGAAATACGCGGTGCGCTTGAGCAGGGCAATCCATTTTATTCCACTTTCGCGCGTTATCCGCGAGTCTTTTCTCCTATATACGTAAACTTAGTTCGTGCGGGAGAAGCGGCCGGCAATCTTGAGCAAACGTTTGAACAATTAACCGATCTTCTTACCAAACAAAAAGAACTTAAAGACAAAATAAGAAGCGCGCTTATCTACCCGATTATTCTTCTTGTTTCTTCGGTCTCTATTCTTATACTTATTGTAACTTTTGCCTTGCCGCGAGTAGCCACAATATTCCTCGAAGGAGGTTTTGATCCGCCTACGTTTTCAAGAATAGTTTTTAGCGTAGGCCTCTTTTTGAATAAAATCGGTTTTTATCTTTTTGGTGCAGCGGTTGTAGCAATCATTGTTTTTCTCCGTATGTACCGAACCTCGCCGGTCTTTAAAAAATTTGTCGTGAGTATAGTGGGCGAAATTCCGGTGATTCGAGATGTTGTTAAAAAGATCGCTATTCAGCGTTTCTCTAATGTTTTCTCTTCACTCGTCAAGGCCGGTTTGCCTATTACCGAAGCGCTCGAAATTACCGCTCAGACTTCGGGTAATATCACTTTAAAGGAGAGTTTGCTTAGAATTGCTCGCGAGGGATTGGTTAAAGGTCTTTCGATTGGAGAAGCATTCAGGCGGGAGCCGTTTTTCCCCGTCGTGGTTATTAATCTTATAGCTATTTCCGAAAAAGCCGGTCATTTAGCCGAAGTATTAACCACGCTTGCCGATTTCTACGAAAAGGAAATTGATAGTGCGGTTAAAACACTAGTTTCGTTTTTGGAACCGGTTATGCTTCTTTTTATCGGTGGTATTATTGGACTTATTGCTTTGTCTATTATCATTCCGATCTATCAGCTCACAACACAGTTTTAGGAGAGATGATGCGTTCTAAAAATTCTAAGTATGCAGGCGGCTTCACCCTCATTGAGATCGGGATAGTGGCGGTGATTACTGTTACGATGGCAACGGTGTCTTTTTTAAGTATCAGCCGCTATGCCCGTAAACACAGTTTAAAAAATGCCGTAAATGAAATTGTGGCAGTGGTTCGTGACGCTCAGCAGCGTTCGATCACTCAGGAGAACGGTACGAACTGGGGTGTTCGATTTATCAATGCCGTAACTAACCCACGTTATCGTTATCAGTTGATAAGTTGTGAAGTTTGTGGTTCTCCGAATATCGTAAAGACTTACGGATTGCGTAACGGCATTGAATTTTCTGACCCTGCATCAGGCGTAACCAAAGATATATTTTTTGCAGCCGTAAGCGGCAAACCATCCTCAACGCAGCAAGTTGTGCTTTATGCTTCGTTTGATCCATTAGAGATACATACGATTATCATGGAGCAGATAGGGGTTGTAAGGATATCAACCGGTATGGCATATGTGACACCGTCATACCTTACGCCGCCATATGGTTACCCCACGCCTTATGGCACCCCTTATAATTGAACATGAGTTATTCTACAAAAAGAGGCCAAACTCTGATTGAAGTAGTTATTGGTCTCGCTATCGGAGCGTTTATTATAGGGAGCGCGGCTATTGCTTTGACGGCCATGCTTCGAGCGAACATTACGATTCAGCGTGGACAAAGCGCTTCAGCCTTAAACCAAGAACTTGTTGATCAGGTTCGTACGGTGGCCGGTGCTACTTGGACGGACATTTACAATTTACCAGTTAAAGGCGCATCAAGCACTTACTATATAACTGCTTCTGGTACGACCCTTGTGGTGCGTCCCGGTACCGAGGGCGCGCTTATAGCTGATGTTAGATCCGGTCTTATGGGGCGGTGGAGTTTTGATGAGTCAACTGGCACGGTTATATATGATTCTTCACCTAATTCTAATCACGGAGTGACTGTAGGTGATCCAGCTAGAGCTCAGAATCTTTCGGATTGCAAGGTTGGTT
>JACRFG010000020.1 GCA_016234345.1 Candidatus Jorgensenbacteria bacterium | reverse complement strand
TCCTAAAGACGGCTACGAACGGGAGGGAAGAAGAATGGTTGAACGCTTGAAAGAACTCTTGTCGCGCGAACAATTTAGCCAGCCGATCCAGGCAATCGCCGACAATCGTATTATTGCGCGAGAAGATATCCCGGCCCTACGAAAAGACGTGACCGGATACCTCTACGGCGGCGATAGAACTAGAAAAATGAAGCTCTGGCAAAAACAGAAACGCGGCAAAAAACGATTGACTGAACGAAGCTCAAGTACCAAATTAACTCCCGACATCTTCAAGGAACTCTTAAAGAAATAGTGAGGAGAGGATATAATAAATATATAAAATGAAATTTACACATATCTTGTCATTATTAATTGTTGTTGGAATTCTTGGTTGGGGTTTGTATACGCTCACGACGGAAAAAACAGCACTTGAAACAGAAGTAAACCACCTTGAAAACTCAGTTAAAAAACTTGATACTGAAAACATTACTTTACGCACCGACATTGATCGATTGAAACAACCGGAAAATCTTTTGAAAGAACTCAAGTCACAGTTTAACTACCGCGAAGACGGAGAAAAATTGATTATTCTCGTACCAGCAACCGCCACGCGGCCGACAAGCACAAGATGAACATTAAAGCGAGATTAGTTTAGTGGCAAAATGACTGCTTCCCAAGCAGTAGACGCGAGTTCGATTCTCGCATCTCGCACCTTAATAAGAAGACTGAGTGGAATTTTAGTAAGAATTAGCTAAGTGGGTTATACTATTCTAAACAGAATGCATCTATGACCAACGAATTGATTCTTCTTCTAACCTTATTCGTTGAGTTTACCCTTATCTATATTGTTTTTCGATTGGGTAAGGAATGGCTGATTTTCCATATCATAATAAATATGGTTGTGATCGGCATTGTTGGGGCAAAAACTATTAATGTTTTCGGTTTTGTCACCAATATTGGAAATATCCTTTACACTTCGGTTTTCCTATCTACTCACGTACTTGTTGAATCTTATGGAAAGAAAGAGGGGTACAGATCGATTCTTTTCACTTACATCGGCATGTTTCTGTCGCTTCTCTTGTTGTATTTAGCATTTTTATATGTAGGCCACGAAAATACCAAGGATGTAAATAAAGCCATGGACGTACTTCTCGATATGTCACCCAGAATTGCTATAGGCGCGAGCATTGCATTTTTATTAAGCCAACAAATAAATATTTGGATTTATCAATACATCTTGGAGAAAACCAAAAGAAGATTCCTCTGGATCCGAGATAACGTGTCAAATATTTTCGGACAATTTTTAGACACTATTTTATTTTTCCCCATCGCTTTTTATGGCGTTATACCTAATGAATTTCTTTTTCAAAGCATGGCCATGGGATTCGGCATAAAAGTTCTTTGTGGTGGGTTGGGCACAATATTTCTATATAATTTTATCTATCGAAAAGCAAAAACGTATTAATATATCGACGTTAACCAACGCCTATATTTTTAGTTGCTTTTATGTATTATTTATTGTTTTACAATAAATAGTATTTCTAGTCCAGTTTGCGAAATTAAGCTGGCCTTTCTAGGATACTACATACCTACCCATGATCACTCTTCTTTCAACCATACTGGTTATATTGATTCTAGACGGCATTGTTTCGGCAGCCGAAGCGGCCATATTTTCAGTATCGCTAAACAGGGCTAAATTGCTTGCCGAAAAAAGCGCTCTTGGCAAAACCATTCTTGCGCTCAAAGAATCAATGGGCCGTCCTATTGCTACCCTTATATCACTCTCAAATCTAATCACTATAATCGGCAGCGTCATCACTGGTATCATGGTGGTTAAATTGTGGGGTGAACAATGGGCTGGGCTATTTGCAGCCATACTCACTTTTCTAATAATGGTTTTTGCCGAAATAATCCCTAAGAAAATGGGGGAAAGATATGCCGAGCCAATAGCGCTTGCCGTGGCCCTACCATTAAAATTGGTATCCCATATCTTTTTGCCTTTTATCCTTTTGGTTGAAAAAATTACCGGACCTTTTACTTCTTCGGAAAGAATTTCAACGTCCGAAGAAGAAATAGCGTTTTTGGCCAGAGTTGGGGCAGGGGAAGGATCAATTCAAAAATACGAAGGCGAACTCATCCAACGTGTTTTTAAATTAAACGATATCACCGCGGCTGACATGATGACACCTAAACCTCTTGTTTTCTTTCTTGATGGTAATAAAACCTTGGGTGAACTTGCTGATGTTATCTATACCTCAAAACATTCTCGTATTCCCGTATATGACAAGTCACCCAATCGCGTCATCGGCATCGTTTTGCACCGGGAACTCTTAGGAGCGCTTTTACAAGGCAAACAGGGGATGCTTATTAAAGATTTCGCTAAACCCGCCTTTGTTGTTCCCGAAGATAAACTTGGCGATGAGCTTTTGAGGCAATTCCATGAAAGAAGACAAAATCTGGCTGTTGTTGTTGACGAACACGGTAGTGTAATCGGCGTAGTGGCGCTCGAGGATATTCTAGAAGAACTGGTTGGTGAAATAGTTGAAGAAAAAGACATATCTCCGGAATTAATAAAACGCGTTTCCAAAAACGAAGTGGTCATACACGGACAAACCCAAGTTGCGGTATTTAACCGATTTTTCAACACCGACCTACCCAACCACCGTACAATAAATGGTTATCTTTTGAGACTTTTCGGCCATGTGCCGGCAGTAGGTGACACTATGGAAAAGAAAAACATTAAGTTTACTATTGAGGAAGCCGGCCCCAGTGAAATTATTAAAGTGCGGGTGATTAAAAAAGATTAGAAAATGTAACGGTTTATGATATACTAAAAAGCGTTAAATCATAGTCCTATTCACCTATTGACATATAGTGGCTTAGTATTATATAATAAAGGTCGTGGATTCGATCAATCATTACAATGGCATTAGATAAAACAAAAATCCAAGAACTCCTCAAAATTGACCTCTTAAAAGAGCTTAATCTCGACGGTCTTCCACTCGGCGAAAAACTCGGCCTTATGGATGATATGGCTCGTTTGGTCATCGAAGGCGTTTGGATAAAGATTTTAGAAAATTTAACAGCAACTCAACGCGATGAACTTGAAACCTTATTCCAAAGCGGAGCTGCCCAAGAAACAATAATAGCTTTTATACAAAAGGCCGTTCCGAACTATCAAGATTTAGCGATGGAAGAAGTAGCTTCTTATAAAGATGTTCTTCTTTCCGGAGTTAAAGGGTCATAAGGTAAGTACTTTAGAATCGTGACTAATAATTTTGAAAAACCTATAGTTCCCTACGGTTCACCAGAGAATCAATCAATGAGCGGTGAACCAATGCACGAAGAACACTTAAACGTTGGTGATCAAGTTTCTAACCAAGAGAAACCGAAACAACAGATTGGTTTTGTTATTTCTCCACAAAACAACGAAGTGCCTAAACCATCAGCCGAATCTACAGAAAACAAAGTAGAAGTTTCTAAAACCGTAGAAGTTGATGCGCCCACAAAAGTAAATATTGAAGCAACAGCAAAAGTTAAAGTTGAAATTACCGGCGATGGCAAAAAGAAACGCGGAGAAGGTGACGAATTAGGAAAAAGAAAAACCAAAAAAACGGAAACCGCCGAAAGACAAGAAATGAGCGAAGCGGAACGGAGACAAAAAGAAGTCAAAGCCGCCGAAATCTTATGTTTGGTAGACCATAATACAAAACCGGAAGAATATCCGGCTGCTTTAGATCGCTTACATAATGAGTTTTCCAAAAAAGCCATCGAGCAAGCTATTAAAGTAGCTGACCTACGCGCCGAAGCAGAACGCGTTTACAGCGAAGCGGTCCGTTCGCAGCAATCAGCTAAAAACAAAGATAAAACATTGCCTCAAATCGGCAAAGAATACCAGCGCGAATCTCGTCGCAAATATGATCTTCTCCACCGGGATAATCTTTATTATCCGGAACTTAAGAAACTTAAAACCATCCTACTTGAAGATAAAAACAAGAGCTTAGAGAAAGACTTCGGCAAAGGAGATGCGCGAGTCTTGGAAAAAATGATGTCATATGAGCAGTACCTCGCGAGAACTCTTGTAACCGAAATGCTAAGGGATAATGACGTTAAAAAACGTATTTTGGATGCCGAATCAGTGAAACACGAAGGTGTTTTTAAGAAAGCTGTACGCGCTTTTTCTAAACTACCAAGACCTATAAGAACCGCCATTGGAGCCGGAATCTTTGGGACTGGCGTAGCAGTAATTGCACCATCAATGATCATTGGTGCAGTCCCGGGATATCTGCTTTACCGTACTCTTCGAGGATTAAGTGGTGGCGCAATTGCAGCAGGCCTCCAAAAACTTTTTGGCGACCGCATCGTTAGCGCTGCCTACGAAAAAGACATACGCAAAGAATACCAAAGCCTGGAAAATACACTGGGCGGCGAGCAATCTTTGCAAAAACGTCAAATAGAGCATCTTATAGAGACAAAACAATGGGAGCGCCTGGCCGATATAAACTATGACATTGCCGGAAAGCATGTACAGGCACTGGAAAAACACGAAAAAACTCGCCGCTGGACAACAGCCGGCATGATGATAACAACCGGTCTTGTAGGCGGTGTTGCCGGGGCTAATCTTTTTGATTATCTCTTTGGACCCAAAGGAACATTAGCCGGCGTCATACAAGAAGACAGTAGGAGTAAGGGCGGCGGCGCATTAGAACAAGAACCCGGTAAAACAGGTGGCGCTGCAAGTGCAGGTACTGGTGCAGCCGGAGCAGTAGAAGGAACACCGCCTGGCAGTGGAGGCGGAGGAGGAGCAACCGAAGCCATACCAACCAAACCAAGTGTAAACGCATGGGAATTCGAAACAGCCAAATCAGGGGATTCGGTCTGGCGGGTTATTGAACACGATCTCCACAAAAACGTTCCTGATTTTAATAATCTTCCCAAAGCTCAACAAATTTACATTATTGATCACTATAAAGATGCAGTCGCCGCGAATCCCGCTAAATTTGGCTTAACCAATCCGGATCAAATAAAGCCGGGGTGGGGTAAAGAAATCGAACATCTCTTCGATGATAAAAATGAAATGACCAAGATTATGGGCAAAGCTAAAGGTCTTTCTCCTCGTGAAATGCAAAATATTTTGGACCAGAGCGAATTAAACCGAATTAAGTACCAATATGGTGATCGTTTGGAAAAAATACAGCTCAAACCAAACGAACTTATTCCTTTAAAACAACCTGATATTTTATTAAAACCAACTACAACTATACCACCTGGCGTAGAAGTAGCACCGATAGGTGGTGGAGTTGGAGCGGGTGCCTCCCCTGACGAATTATGTAATTTCTATGAAGCTCGAGCTCATGGTATCGCTGGGACAGATACTTTCAGTAAAGGATCGCTAGCCGATCAAGAAACTATGCTTAAGCAATATCAATGGAACATTGATGACTTGGAACGGCTTCATGATCAAGCGAAAGGCAATTCTCTCCTACAAGGGAGGATCGAACAGGATCTAACCGCCCTCAAACAACAAGCCGATTGGCTAGAAGATGCGCCTGCTTATACCGAAGCTCAAGAACGTCTACAAGAATTTACAGAAAGTACCAAAATAGATGGTGAAGTATGGGACGGTTTGAAAGAAATTAAAACCGCTGATGTTCTGCGTCTGGCCGATGCCGACGGAACGACTAAAGTCGCTTATGAAATAACAAAAGAAGCAGGGTTAAACACCAATGATGCTGCAAATATAGTTAATAATTTAAAATTTGAAAAAACGCATCTCGCTGATCTAGCCCAAAGAATAAAAGGAGTTCAGCCAACCAATTATGATCTTCAGAAACCGCTTGGTGATTTTGTAAAAACATTTATTTCGAAGGATAAGATAGGATTATAAATTATGTCCGAACGACACATTGAAACAATCACTAACGATAAGGAAACCCCCCTAGAAACAACACTAATAACCCTTGAAAAAGACGCCGATGAACGCGTCGAAAAGCTTGTAGAACGTTTGCTTCACGAGAAACACCGAACTTTTGATAAAATCTACCTTGACGATCTTATTAAGGCCTTGACCGGCAAATCTCTCATTGAACTAATGTCCGGCGAAACTGTTCACACCTAAAAAACTTATGGCACACGACTTCCTTCACCTTCTTTATTCGGATGTTTTCAAAGCTCTTGGCATTGAACATTTAAACGAAACGGAACGCAATCAAGTATTGAACCGTTTATCTAAAATCCTTGAACAACGATTATTCGTAAAGATAGCTTTGTCGGTTCCGGAATCACACCAAAGCAAACTCGTAACATTGCTTACCGATCAAAGTATAAGTAATGAAATGAAAATAGCCTTTATTCACAACCATATCCCAAACTTTATAGATTTTTTGGAAGAAGAAATAGCTTCCTTTAAACGCGAACTCGGCGAATTGGCAGCGCAAACTCAATAGAACCAGGTTAAAGCCAGCGCTTCCTACGAAAATACAAAAGTAAACCGATAGTCACAACTGCCATAGCGATTATAAACCACCAGAACATTTCCGGCCTATCAGCCAACGGCAAATGAGCTATATTCATGCCGTAAATCGAAGTAAGAAGCGAAAGCGGCAAAATAATAGCGGTAAAAACCGTAAGGACTTTAACCACATAGTTCCGTTTGTGATCGAGGAGCGAACTCGAGGTTAAGTGCAACGAATCAATAATCTCTCGATACGTTTCTATAAGATTCAACGTTCTGTTGTAATCAGCAACAAGATCGGAAAAGTGAGGTTTTATTTTATCTCCCCAAAATTCCAAAGCGTGCCCTCGAATCGATTCCCAAACCGATCGTTGCGGTTTAACTGCCTGAATAAAATTTAAAATCTGGCGCTTGATCGAAGCAATCCGACCGATAATATCCTCATCAAACGCTTGAAATATTTGTTCTTCGCTCTGTCGAATTTCTTCTCGTATCTGATCCAACTCCGGAAAAGTACGATCCAAAAGATATTTCATCAATCGATAAAAAAGAAAGCCGGTTGTTTCTTTAAGATATTTAGTGGGATTTTGTTCTACCACGCTCCACAATGTTTCAAAATCGGCAAAATCTTCGTAACGAATCGTAATTAAGGTATCCTGAGTAATCACATAGTCTACTTCTAATCCCCGGATACGGTGTGTTTCCGGCTGCAATTCGGGAAAATGAAGAATAAAAAAGAGGTATGTTTTATAAAGCTCCGCGAGGGGATGGTTGGTTGGAGTTCTTATTTCTTCAAGAATGATCGGATGGACGCTAAAACGTTCCTCGAGGAACTTTAATTCTTCTTCAGTAGGCCTAAGTATATCGATCCACTTCAAATTTTGGTATTCAATGGTTCGCATAAAGTTTTATTTTTGAAACTGTTTATGGCGTGCATGCACAAACACCACTAAACCGGCCATGGCAAGCACGGTATTTTTAAAAACGAACTCGCCGGCTAAAGTAAGAACAGGAAAGTACGGCTGAAACATAAGATTAGGTGCTGCGAGAAAAGTCAAAAACGTACCTAAAAGATGCAAAATGAGTAAAATGTGTACTGGGACTCGGAAAAAATTTAAAAGCAGAACAGCCCCAATGACAAATTCTAACACCCCCAAACTGATAAGCCCAGTGCCACTCGCAAGAAATGGAAAAACAGAGTAGACAATATCATGGACCGGATTGTACCCAAAAATTTTCAGAGCGCCGAACCATACAAAAACGACTCCGAGAGAAAGCCGGAGTCCGGTTATTAAACGATTTTCAACATTGCTTAAATCAATAGCCATTATCTTTAATCTCTATTTTTAAATGTGGCAGGTTTTTATCCCTTGCTTCATTAAATATTGCTGATGATATTCTTCGGCTCGGTAAAAAGGCTCGGCTGGAACAATTTGCGTTACAATTGGCTGTTTATATTTACCGGATTTTTCAAGTTTAATCTTTGATTCTTTGGCTAAACGTTCCTGTTCCGCCGTATTAAAAAATATAACCGAACGGTATTGTGAACCAACATCAGGCCCCTGCTGATTGGGAGTTGTGGGATTGTGATTATCCCAAAAAATCTTGAGAAGTTCATCGTAAGATACCTGAGTCGGATCATACTCAATTCGCACCACCTCGGCATGGCCAGTTCGATCACCGCATACATCTTTGTAGGTAGGGTTAGGCATAGTGCCACCGCTGTAACCGACCTCGGTTGATTGTACACCTTTTAAATTTCGAAATGTTTCTTCCACGCCCCAAAAACAACCAGCACCAAATATAGCTATTTCCCGCTTGTCTGCTTTAACCATAAAATGATTATACACAAGAAGATCAATTATTTAAAAAGAGTTTCTGCTATAATAAGGGCGTAAATTATGGCTTTAAAAAAGGCGACAATTAAAGTTAAACGCAAATCGACGCCTTCAAAGACAGTTAGTCCGAAAGCCGCTATTAAACGCAAACCACAAGGCAGTAAAATAAAGCCAACCTATCCACATCTACATAAATTCGAAGAAAATCCAATATTAGAACCTAGCGAAAAAAACCGTTGGGAATCGAAAGCGACGTTCAATGCCGCAGCGCTTTACGAAAACGGCAAGGTTCATCTTCTTTATCGCGCGATCGGCGACAGCGACATTTCGGTCCTAGGATATGCCTCAAGTGCCGACGGTTTGAATATTATTGAACGGCTCTCGAATCCTGCGTACATTGAATTTAGAAAATACTCATCGGCGGTGCGAGGAGGATCGATCCCGCAGATTTTTTATACCTCGGGCGGCGGTTGGGGTGGTGGAGCAGAAGATCCCAGGCTTACCGCCATAGATGAAAAAGTATATATACTTTATACGTCTTTCGACGGTTGGGGGTCGGTGCGAATTGCTTTGACTTCCATCGGACTTCATGACTTCCTCGAAAAAAAGTGGAATTGGAAAACACCTGTCCTTATTTCTCCGCCCGGAGAGATTCATAAAAATTGGGTGTTATTTCCGGAAAAAATAGACGGGAAATACGCTATTCTTCACAGTATCTCTCCTACAATCAGCATTGATTACTTTGAAAATTTGGATTATTTCGATGGAAAAAAATATATCGAAGATAGCCTCTATGATCGAGGATGGACAAAAGGAAGATGGGATAGCCAGATGCGCGGCGCTGGACCGCCACCCTTGAAAACAAAAGACGGTTGGCTTCTTTTCTACCATGGTATCGACCGCAATGATCCTGGAAGATACAAGCTCGGAGCAATGTTGCTTGATCTTCATGATCCGACGAAGATTTTATACCGATCGAAAGCTCCGACGCTTGCGCCTGATGAATCATACGAAAATGAGGGATTTAAAGCAGGAGTTGTTTATTCCTGCGGTGCTGTGATTATGGATGGAAAAATATTCGTCTACTACGGCGGCGCCGATTCGGTTGTTTGCGTGGCTACAACCGATCTCGATGAATTTATACAAGAGCTCAAAACAACCGGCGCGCCCAAGATGAAACGAGTGATCACAAATTCAAACGGGGTTCATGTCCGCACGTAACGCCAAGATATCTCATGCTCGCCATCAAACGATCTTTAGAAAATCCTATTTTAATTCCATTAAGGAGTAATGTTTGGGAGGCTGAAGCAACATTCAATCCTTCGGTTGTGAAAACCAACGGACTCGTAAACATGGTTTATCGGGCAGTTTCGCAACGACAAAAAGTTGGTGATACAGAACTCGAGATTTCAAGCATTGGCCACGCCATAAGCTCCGATGGCATCCATTTTGAAGAACGTACTCAACTTATTAAACCGGAACTTGACTGGGAAAAATTCGGCTGCGAAGATCCTCGCATCACCGCTTTTGAAGGAAACTATTTTATTTTTTATACTGCGCTATCCAACTATCCATTTGAAGCCAAGGGGATTAAAGTAGCCGTAGCGGTAACGAAAGATTTTAACGCAATCGAAAAACACCTTGTTACGCCATTCAATGCAAAAGCTATGGCGCTTTTCCCGGAACGGATCAATGGTAAAATAGCCGCACTCCTCACCGTACACACCGATATGCCGCCAGCAAAAATTTGCCTGGCCCTCTTCGATACCGTAGAAGACATATGGCGAGAAAGTTATTGGCAAAAATGGTATGCATCATTTGAAGACCATATAGTTGCTATTGAACAGGGAGAACGAGATCATATCGAGCTTGGCGCTCCACCCCTTAAAACTGATAAAGGATGGCTTGTGTTTTACTCTTATATTTACAACTATTTCTCGCCGCCGGCTGTTTTTGGTATTCAGGCGGTACTTCTCGATCATTCAAACCCCAAAAACATTATCGGAGAAGTCAAGAGACCCTTCCTTATTCCCGATGAAGAATATGAGCGTTACGGCAGAATACCTCATATTATATTTCCATCCGGCGCTTTCATAAAAAGAAATCTAATTTATTTTTACTATGGCGCCACTGATACCACTTCCTGCCTTGCCACCATTGATCTTAAAAGCTTGATCGACCAACTTATTTCGGTCAAAAGACGGCAGTTAAACCGCTTTGAAGAAAATCCGATTATTCAACCCTTCAGAGAACACTCATGGGAAGCTCAAGCGACGTTCAACCCAGCCGCAATCTACGAAGGTGGTAAGGTGCATATTCTCTACCGCGCCATGTCCATGGATAACACTTCAGTAATGGGCTATGCCTTAAGTAGTGATGGAATCCACATCACAGAACGGCTATCCGATCCAGTCTATGTCCCTCGCGAAGATTTTGAAATGAAGCTTACGCCTGGCGGTAATTCAGGTTGTGAAGATCCCCGCCTTACTAGAATTGGAGACACGATTTACATGTGCTATACCGCTTTCGATGGCCGAAATCCTCCTCGGGTAGCCCTGACTTCAATCACGCTCACTGACTTTCTGAATAAACAATGGGGCTGGTCTCGACCACGCCTCATTTCGCCTCCCGGAACGGATGACAAAGATGCGGCACTTTTCCCGAAAACCACGCCCGGCGGCCGGTATGTATTCCTACACCGTCTCGGTATGAGCATCTGGATCGACTTTGTTGATGATCTCTTATTTACCAATGGTAAATTTCTGCAAGGCGAGATTTTGATGAATCCACGACAAACCGCTTGGGATAGCAGCAGAATCGGAATTGCTGGTCCACCAATTGAAACCAAAGAAGGGTGGTTGCTCTTGTATCATGGTGTTTCCAAGCGAACCAAACATTACCATGTTCGAGCGGCTCTTCTCGATTTGAATGACCCTCGTAAAATTCTTGCCCGTACCCACGACCCGATCTTAGAACCCAAGATGCCATACGAAAAAGCAGGGATCGTATCCAACGTAGTTTTCCCTTGTGGAGCCGTGATCATTAAAAATGAACTTTTTGTATATTACGGCGGCGCTGATAAAGTAGTGGGCGTTGCCACTATTAAAATGAATGATCTGCTTTCAAGTTTAGTGTAGTATTTTGCTTTCTCGATTTAAAAACTTATACTAACCATCTATAGCTTCTCCAACATCAACTGATTGGAGATTTTTATTTTGGTGAGAATTAATACTTGATCTTAAAAGAGATCTATGTCATAATTTATGTCAGTAATTAAATAACCTGTTAAAATCTAGAATGGAACATATGTCACAAACAACTGGGCTCAAAATTTCATTATGTCAGATGAAAGTAGTGCCGGGCAGGCCAGACCTCAATGCGCGCTATATCATTCAAGAAATCGAAGCGGCGGCCGAGCGCAAAGTCGATATTATTGCTTTCCCCGAAATGTGTACGACCGGCTATCTTATCGGCGATATCTTTGAAGATATCGCTTTTATTAACGATGTCACGAAGCACAACCAAGCAATTATCGAAGCTACAAAAGTCGGTATCACAGCTATCTTCGGAACAGTCATCGTAACGCCAGCAAAACAAGGTGAAGATGGCAGGCACCGCATGCATAATGCGGGTATTGTTGCCCAAAACGGCAAACTTGTTGGCTGGTCAATCAAGACCCTCCAACCGCACTACCGATTCTTCAACGATGCCAAACACATGTACTCGCTTCGGGCGATTGTCGAAGAAACAACCGAAGAAAAGAAAATGGCTGGTGAATCAACTACTACATTCGAAGAATATCTTAAACCACATAATCTAAACATCAAAGGAAAGACACTTAAGGTTGGAGTGATCCTCTGTGAAGATATGTGGGATATTGATTACGCCCTAAAACCAACGAGAATACTCGTAAAAAATGGGGCTGATATTCTTTTCAACCTTTCGGCTTCGCCATGGACATGGCAGAAAAATCGTAAACGACATCAAGTCGTTAAAGATCTGCTCGTCGAATGCAAGAAACCATTCTGTTACGTCAATAATACCGGCGTACAAAATGTAGGCAAAAACATCATCAGCTTCGACGGCAGCTCAACTATATACCGCGAAGACGGCGAAAGAATCTTTGAAATTCCGCCTTACAGTGACGGTAGTTTTGACTTTATATTTTCTCAAGATGTTGCTCCGATTACTGACGCGAAAACCAATGATACCGCTGAGCTCTACGATGCCATGAGGCATGCGACCGAAGCAGTTACGCCGCCAAACGCTCCTGTTGTTATCGGATTAAGCGGTGGCATTGATTCATCGGTTGTTGCGGCTCATTTTGTTGATGTCTTCGGACCCGATCGGGTAATCGGTGTACATATGCCGTTTACTTTTTCTGGTGTTGAAGCCAAAACAATGGCTGAAACCATCGCTAAAAATCTTGGAATCCGTTTTGAAATAAAGCCGATCAGTGACTTAGTAGAGGCGATATGCAAACAAACTGAAGTGATGCCCGACTCTCTTGCTTATGAAAACGTTCAGGCAAGGGCACGACAAGAAATACTTTCCGGAATTGCTTCTAAGGTTGGCGGTGTCTTTACCTGCAATGCCAATAAGGTTGAAATGGCTTTTGGCTACGGCACGCTCCACGGCGATATTGCGGGGTTTTACGCTCCGCTTGCTGATCTCGTAAAACGCGAAGTACGCCAAATAGGTCAGTATATGAACGAATTCTGCTTTCAAAGAGAGGTGATCCCGGCCCAATGTATCAAGCAAAAACCAACCGCCGGACTGGCCAAAGGACAGTTTGATCCATTCGACTACGGCGGATTGGAACGACGCGGCTACCACGATGAGATGGTTCGCGCGCTTACCGAATTCAGGAAAAACGCGGAGTGGTTCTTGGAACTGTATATCCACGGCGACCTCGAGAAAGAGCTGAAGCTTGAACCGAGAACCTTAAAAATATTATTCCCGACTCATAATGATTTTATTCAAGATCTTGAAAAATGGTGGGTAAAATTCTTTGGAACTTACTTCAAACGCAATCAAGCTCCCTTTATTGCGATTTTCAGTAAGCGGGCTTTCGGTAGTGATCTCGTGGAATCACTATTATCAGCTCATTTCACAGATCGGTATCAAGCGCTCAAAAACTCCTTACCTAAATGAACGGCCAAAAACCACGTATCGCAATCTATGGAGGGAGTTTCAATCCTCCCGGACTGCATCATGAAGAAATCGTGAAGCGTCTCGCCGGACTTTTTGATAAGGTACTCATAGTGCCATGCGGATCTCGTCCGAACAAACCCTTGAATGTAATATCCGGAGAACACCGCAAAGCAATGACCGAGCTGGCTTTTACTAATGGAGTTATAAACCGGATCGAATTTGATTTTACGGATCTAGATTCAAATGAGTTCACGCCAACCTACGATCTTCACGAACGCTACCAAAAACAATTTCCTGACGCAGAACTATGGTATGTTGTTGGCGGAGATATCGTAAAAGGCGGCACGACTTATGAATCAGAAATTCAAAAGACGTGGAAAAGGGGGGATGAAGTATGGCGAACCTTAAACTTTGTAGTTATTACACACGAAAATTGTGTAATACGAAAAAGTGATTTACCGCCATCCGCATACTCTATCGAGCTTACATCTTCCGTCTTAAAAGGGAGGAGTACACTGATCCGAGAACGCATAACTCAAGGACAACCGATCGACGGATTAGTTTCAAGTAAGGTAGCTGAATATATTCAATCAAACAGTCTCTATCGTATATAGAAATAGCAAAAGTCCCGTATGAATTCATACGGGACTTTTTTGTTGTTGCTTTACTCTATCAAAAAATGCCATCTTCAAAAAATCGAAAATCTATTGACCATTATTGATTTTTATGATATCTCTAGCTTAGCAACACATTAACATACGCATATATCTGAAACACTGAAAGGAGTCTAATATGCCTTGTGATATTGGTTTTAAGAGCTATGAACCAATCAAAATTCCCGAACCGGAACCTCAAGTTTTCACCCTAAAAGCAGAAGCGCCGAATATCGACGCTGATTTGCTTGATAAGCTTGGCGAAGAAGATCCGGAATTTATGGCGTGGGCAAGCGAACTTGACACGCGACCTCTTCTTGAAGAAGCGCTCAAAAGAACGCTCGCCAAACTCAAGGTCAACGACCTCAATTTTGAGATCGGTCCAGACGGCATGCTCAAAGCCAAGGGTTCTTTTTATAACAGTAAAGAAAAGAAACGGCTCGAAGAAGCAGCCAAGAAAATTTCTGACCGTTGGCAATTTGAGATCCTTGGTATTGTTACCGAGCTTCTCGACTATGACGTTGTCGTAAAAGAAATAGGCAACGGATTGGTATTAGAAGCCCAGGAACAAGGACGCGCTCATCCCAGCGATTTTATCAAAGTGACAAAGCAAGGCGGGAACGCAACGCTGACCTTTGAACACTTTAAAACGCGTAAGGCACTCGAAGTAGAAATGGCAAAGTTCCTTACGCTCGCTCATCGCTTGGGCGTAAAAATCGCCCTTGATCACTTAACGGTCAAGGAAGGGAATCCGTTCCCCGACGCAGCCCAACAAACTCATACACACCGCCATCGTCATTCAGGAGAAACGTCATGAAAAAAGAAAAAGAAGCTTTTCCCGTCTTACCGCCTTGGTGGACAGACGAGGTGGTGACAAGATTCAAAGCAAAAATTTCCTCTGTGTTTATTCTACACGGAGATATCACATGTCTTGTACCGAATCCGCTCGTAGATGAAGAGCCGCGGTCGCCCTATATCCCGCTTCAGGAAATGATGAACCGGATTTTTCTTAAGGGCGAACGGAAAATGGTAATTTTATACAATATCGCCTCGGGTCCACGCTTTTTGATTCCAGAAATGGAAAAGGAGTTCCGTGCAATAACAGAAATGGATAAAGGCGATGAAGGTGGAAAAGACGGAGATCCGGTCGCAAGCGCGAAAGCGGGCTTAAGAGCCCGTCGATCAATACCGCGGGAACCAGAACTGGCCTTACCTCTCATCGAGAAAGTTTTGAACAAAATGGATAGTGTTGCTCTCATTATCGAATCAGCACATTCCATTTTTCCGGAAGCTTCCAACACCTCTTTGTCTCAAAATACGGTAACAAACATCGAGCGTTTGCGGAGCTGGGCCCAGGATCGACGAGTCAAAAATCAAAACAATCTTGTGTTTCTCATGACTGATATCGCCTCGAAGATTTCTGGCGAACTCAGACAATCATCAACTCGGATTACAACGGTTTTCATTCCGAAACCAAGACCAGAAGATCGAGAGCACTACGTCGAACACCTCACCAAAGGGTCGACTGAACGTCAGGAAGTAGCCGGCGAAATTACCGCACTCGAAAAGAAACTGAAAAAGCCGAACGGTAAAGAAAAAATCGAGGAGCAGATCAGTGAGCTCGAGGAAAGACTCTCTGAATTTCCTTCGGTTTTTCCAGTTCCCGATGACTTTAATAGCGATGTCTTCGTAAATGCCACGCAGGGAATGAGCTTACGGCAAATCCTCGAGATATTCCGACACAGCAACCAAACAAAACGACCGATTGATCTCTTTTACGTTCGCGAGAAAAAACGCGAAATTCTGAATAGCGAATACGGCGACGTAATGGAAGTTATGGATCCTGATTGGGGTCTTGATGAAATCGGCGGCCTAGAACACGTCAAGAATTACTTTCGGGAAATACTTAATGCCATCAAGCGTGGCGAGGTCAGAGCGATTCCCCAAGGAATCACTCTAATGGGTCCGCCCGGCACCGCAAAAACGGTTTTGGTCGAGGCACTCGCAAAAGACAGCGGCTACAACTTCATCAAAATGAAGAATGCTCGCTCAATGTGGGTCGGTCAATCCGAAGAAAGAACCGAGCGTCAAATCACTGGACTTATGGCACTGGCACCGGTTGTTGTTATGAACGATGAAGCT
>JACRFG010000023.1 GCA_016234345.1 Candidatus Jorgensenbacteria bacterium | reverse complement strand
GGGAAATCAAGCATAGCTCCCAGCCACATATCCCGTCGTCCAGCACAATTGGAGACTGTAACCGCCCGAAGGACGGTTTATGTGCAGTAAATCTCCCGTCACAAAAAGATTGTCATAACGATTTGAGCGCATCGTTCGCGTATCCACCTCGGTCAAGATCAACCCCCCATCGGCAACTACAGCCCGGTCAAAACCCATCAAACCCGTGATAGTAAGAGGGATGTTTTTGAGTAAATTCACGATCTTTCTTCTTTGTTCTTTGGTAATACTATGTACTTTTGTTTCGGGGCTAACGTCGTTTTGAAGAAGCAGAAGTACATCTCTAATGCCCGCGGGGGCAATCTGCTTGGCTATATTTTTAAATAGCTTATTTTTGTTCGAATCAAACACTTGTCTCACCGTCCGATCAAACGTGCCGATATCTGTGGCAGGAAAGGCGTCAATATGCGCGGTAACAACGCCTTCATGAAGAAAATCAGCGACTTTCCCCGCACTGTTTAAAATCACCGGCCCCGATATGCCGAAATGAGTGAACAAGACATTCCCGGTACGCGACATTTTCTTTACGCCACCGGCAAAAAATGTGATTTTCGCGCCGGATAGAGAAGTCCCCGAAATCTTTTTAACCCATGTTTCCTTTGTTCTTAAGGGCACAATAGTCGGCGTCGGCTTTCCTACTTTATGGCCCAGATCTTCCAACCATGTAAAGCCATCGCTCGTCGACCCCGTCTCCGGATGCGACGCGCCGCCCGTGGCCAATATATACGATTTTGCGAAAAAATCTCCCTTATCCGTTGCCACTTTTTCAATATGTCCGCTCGAACCGAAAACTTTATGTACCGCGATACCGAGTCCTACCTCGACTTTTCCCTCGGCCATATATCCCTTGAGTGTCCACACAACATCATTCGCATTATCTGTTTCCGGAAATAAGCGTTTTTGCCCCTCAACTTTAAGTTTCAACCCTCGAGATTCAAAAAACGAAACCGCGTTTTTCATACCAAACTTCGAAAACGGGGAGTGTAAAAACGGCTTTGCCTTTCCATAATGGGAAAGCAAAATGTCCTCGTTGCTTTCGGCATTCATGATATTACACCGTCCACCACCGGAGATAGAAAGTTTTTTACCAAGCGTTCGGTTTTTCTCAAGCAGCAACACCCGTTTCCCGCGTTCCGCCGCCCGACCCGCCGCCATCATGCCCGATGCTCCGCCACCGATAACAATAACGTCAAATATATTTTTGTGACCTGTCATAACAATTTATAAAAGAATTATATCAAAAGAAAACAAAATGTTTCTTTGACAAAACATCAAAAATCCGCTATCTTTAAAAATATAACCATTTTGGTCTGGCATGGGCCAGATATTTTTTTACTAATATAACTAAAATGAATAAAAAACAAAACAATCAAAAAGATTCCGAGTTAGGCAAGACCGCCTTAATCGCCAATCACGGCGACGTTATTATGCGTTTTGATAAGGTTTATTTTAACTATGATATCAAACCGATTCTTTCGGACGTGAGTTTCGGTATTCGCGAAGGAGCAAAAATCACCCTCATGGGCCAAAACGGTGCCGGCAAAACCACCATGTTTGATCTCATAATGTCCGCTCATCTGCCGGAAGACGGAAGTATCCACATTAAGAAGGGGCTAACCATAGCCCAAGCCATGCAAGTAATGCCTCGCGAGGATCTTGCTTTTTCAATCCGGGATTTTTTTCAAAGCGCCTTTACCGAAAAAGTTTACGATATTGATCCGCGTATAGAAGAGGTTTTGGAAATCGTCCATCTAACCGCGCCATTCGAAAAAAAGATCAGCGAATTTTCGGGCGGTGAGCAAGCGCGCCTACTCCTTGCATACGCACTTATCCAGAAACCGGATATATTATTGCTCGATGAACCGACTAATAATTTGGATAAGCAAGGCGTAGACCACTTAACAAAATTCCTGATCGACTACAAAAACACTTGTATTGTTATCTCCCACGATGCCAAGTTTTTAAATGCCTTCACCCATGGCGTTTTATATCTCGATTCTCGCACGCATAAAGTGGAATATTATGTCGGTAATTACTTAGATGTAGTCGGAGAAATCACGGCTCGCATAGAACGAGAACGCATGAAAAATGTCCGTTTGGAACGGGAAATCTCGAACCGCAAAGAACAAGCGAATTTCTTTGCCCAAAAAGGAGGCCACATGCGCGATGTTGCAAAAAAGATGAACAAAAAAATAGAAGAGCTTGAAGGCCAGCTTGTCGAAACCCGTGAAGAAGATAAAACAATTCGCGACTTTTTTATTCCCGCCATGCTTCTTTCAGAGCCAATTGTAAACATTGGTTCGGTTTCGGTAATGCATAATCATAAAGCCACCGCGAAAAAGGTTAATATTGTTTTAAAGAAAGGGGATCGGCTCCTCGTGGCCGGCCCGAACGGCATCGGTAAAACTTCTCTCCTTAAGAGCATGGCCGGTGGCAAATCCAAAGGGACCTCTATATTAAAAGAAGCATCTATTGGTTACTACGCCCAGGATTTCTCGAGGCTTGATATGAATATATCGGTCTATAAAGCCCTGTCCGATGTTATGCAAAACGGCACCGAGGAACAGCTTCGGTCTGTTGCATCCCAGTTTTTATTAAGTAGTGAAATTTTGAAAAATAAAGTTGAATCCCTCTCCGAAGGCCAGAAAGGACTGCTTTGTTTTGCGCAATTCGTGCTTCAGCGTCCGGCGCTTTTGATTCTTGATGAACCGACAAATCATATAAATTTTCGTCATCTGCCGGTTATCGCTCGGGCTCTGAATAAATACGAAGGAGCAATGATCCTGATTTCCCACATGAGCGAGTTCGTGGAAGAAGTGAAGGTTACGCAAACCCTTGATTTAGGGGAATTATAACCTACTCCGCTCGGTTTCGGGATAAAATAAGCATTGACGGCTGCCACGGCGGGAATCTCACTCTAATAAAGCTTAACTCACGCTTAGGGAGTAACGGTGAAAACATAAGACCATAGAGGAGACTCGGGAGTTGTCCATGTATCAATGGCGCCAGAGTTGCCAAGTCCTTTTATAACACCACGATATTTATACTCATAAATGAAGAATATTTCACTGGATAAGTACCCTGCTTTGAG
>JACRFG010000021.1 GCA_016234345.1 Candidatus Jorgensenbacteria bacterium | reverse complement strand
TTCGTTAACTCCTCGTGCCGAATGGATGCACGCAAATTCTCTGCGTTACGTTGCCCGTGATCCATTCCGCAACGAAGAAGCGTTTTTAGTGAGTGCGCGCCAGCTCGACGAAGTGTTTTTAATCAGCACAAAAAACAATGATATTGTTTGGAGGTCGGGGAGACAGATTTTCGCGCATCAGCACGACGCCACTCTTCTTGAGAGCGGCAATGTACTGGCTTTCGATAATGGTTATTATCGTATTCCTAATCCGAGACCATCATACGGTTCACGCGTTGTTGAAATTGATCCTAAAACCGGAAATACAGCGTGGGAATTCGTGCCGGGAAAAACCGCAGTTGAAAACATAAAATTTGCCGCGAGCATTATGGGTAGTGCTGAACGGCTCTCAAACGGTAACACGCTTATTGGTAATGGTCTTGAAGGGCATATTTTCGAAGTTACGTCGGATAAGAAACTGGTATGGGATTTTGTGAGTCCATTCTCGGCCCATACTACCGGTTTATGGCCGAACACCTCCTTTTTCAGGGCGATACGTTATGGTGTTTCGGAAATTGATTGGCCGGAACGTCTTCCCAATCCGTTAGGAAACGCATTATGTCGTTTGGAAATTTAATAAGGAGATTTTCTTCGCAAATTAAAATACCGGACATTACCGTCCGGTATTTTTATTCTTTTTTTCTTCTTTTGGATCGCCGTTGCCTTTCCGATTAACGTAGTATGCGATTCCGCCGATAACAGTAGCAACTCCGATGCCGATGGCCCACCATTTGTGGTCTTTCAAGAATTCTGCGAGTTTGTCAGCGCGTTCCTTTAGTGTATGTCCCTCGGTGGCTTTTTGAAATTCTTTTGCAGCCTTATCGACTTCTTGTTCGTCTTTTTCATTCCATTCGCAGATTGATTCGAGGGGTCCTAACACTTCATCTCTGAACGTTTCGCCTGAAAGCATGGCGTTATAGACAATAACTTCTGATCGTCGCGCTATTTTTAAATAACGCAATGCATTTCTCACAACTTCTTTCTCTTCTTTGTTCACTTCATTCCTCAACAGTTTATATGTATTGTCAAAAGCTTAACTGATTGTACACTATATAGCAGATTTAATACAAGATTAAGGCAAGTGTTTATGGGGGCCTATGGTCTAGTGGCAGAACGCGGCATTTTTACCCCGTCACTTAATCTACGGGCCCGTAGTTAAGTGGCATAACGGCGCATTCGCATTGCGCAAGCGGGGGTTCGATTCCCCCCGGGTCCACATGCGATAAGTGACGGGGTAAGTTGTGTAAGCGACGGTTCCCTGCCTGCCGGCAGGCAGGGATTCCGCCTAGGTCCACAGTTATAATAAGTCATAATTTGTAATAGTTTTTTATAACAATGCCTGAAGGAAGACAAAAATGGACAGCTGATAAATTGCCAGAAAACTATCCCCAATGTAGTCGGAGAGAATTAAACGATGCTATTAAAGATTTAAGTGCGGAATTAGTCACTAAGTCGATTAGAGATTTGAAAGATTTTGATAATAAAGGTTGGAAGGAAAGAGTTGTTGCCTTCATTCAAATTGGAAGCAGTGAACTACAGCATCGAAACAGTAACTACGCGCTTATCGCAACTTTAATTGGTTTATTTATATCCTTAATCGCTATCTATATTTCAGTAGCAAGTCTTAAATCAAGTTCTCGGTGGGAAGAACGTCAAATACAAGTATTGGAGAAACAAGCGTCAACACAAGAGCGGATTTTGGAAACAATCAAAGATAAGGTTCAAGCCGAATAGCATCCCAATCCATTAAATATTTCAACAACAGGTTCCAGTTAACTCGTACATTGTCCATCAAGCATATGAATGTTAGAACCAAAAGATATATTGTAACTGCAGTAGTGATTTATCTATTTTTGGGAGTTGCTTATGGGATGACTGGCGAAATGCGTTTAGCAAAAAAGTATAGTGGGAATCCTTATTATGCCTGGAAAGATCCTTATGCATATTTAAGAGCAGCGATATTTTCACCTTTTTGGCCCAATGATTTATTCTGGACAATATATTATTGTGGCAATCCGTTCGGTTGCCCGATTCCAGAGAATTAGTTCTTTGATGATTCGGCTCTAATTCGCATGGATGTAGTCCATAAAAGTCTATGTATGAAAAAATCTGGTTTAAAGAATGGGGGTGGATATATAGGCCCGTTGCTTGGCAGGGATGGGTTATTACTGTTATTGCTTTCATTTTTTGCGTATAAGTTTTTATTGCTGCTGATCGACATTCTCATTCGGTAGGCCATGCTTTATATTGGATATTTCCTTATGTTGTACCATCATTTTTGCTTTTAGGATGGATCGTTTCTAAAACAAGCGGAAGTAAGTGATTGTTTTAAATCTTTAATTCCCATCATTAATATTTTTTGTTAAAGTTAAATCGTACAATAAGTATTTGTCGGTATGACTCATTCCAATATTATTATTTTGGGTTCCGGACACCTTGCACTTCAGACTAATCGGCGCCTTACCGAAGCAGGTTATAAGGTTTCTCACGTTTCTTCCGATGAATTTGAAGAAATTAAAGAAACAAACAGGCAAGAATCTAGTTTTGAGTATGCCAAAGCGGTAATTGAAAAGAGCGATATAAAAGACGTGTCCGCTGTGTGTATTTTGGACGACGATGATGGCCGTAATATTCAGCTTCTTCTCGCGTCCCTCGCTCTAAATGATCGCGTACCCACAATAGTAGCTCTTTCTAACGAGAGCCTAGCCGCGCACTTGGCTGTAATTCATAAGAATGTTCTCGTTTGTAATCCTGCGGCCATTGCTGCACCTCATTTTGCTAATGCTCTCTATAAACGTCAAAAAGATGATGTTTTGCCTATTTCTGGAGCCAAAACAACACAGATTTTAAATAGTCGCACCGACCGATTGATATTGAAATTAATCGTTGGTTTCTTTTGTATTATTTTGATCGGTGCCTCATTTTTCTATTTCACTGAGAACATCTCGTGGATTGATAGTTTTTATCTTATTGCCACAGTTATTACAAGCGCCAATTTCAATGATGCAATCGTCAGAAATTATTCTCCCGAATTTAAGTTAGTAAGGACGTTTATAATGCTCGCTGTTCAATTTTTCATCATCCTTGCTTTCACTATGATTATTGATCAGCTTATCAAGCGACGTACCGAACTTTTAGTTCTTGGCAAGCGACGGCACAACTTGCGTGATCATATAATAGTGTGCGGTTTAGGCAGGGTAGGGAGTCATCTTATTGAAGAGCTTTTGATTCGAGGTGAGCGAGTTCTTGTGATCGACGATAATACACAGAACCGCTTTTTGGAAACTCTCCGGTCGCGTAGCGTAACGGTTTTGGTGGGTGATGCGGCATTGCCGAAGAATCTTCGCGATGCCGGCATCAAAAATGCCAAGGGTTTGTTTTCGGTAGTTAATAACGATCTGGAAAATATGGAGATAGGTTTGAATGCCCGGGCGCTTCAGCCAAACCTTAAACTTATTCTGCGTATATTTGACCAGGATGTTGCTGATGCGGTTCGGGAGCGTTTGAAAATTAATGCCGCCTTTAGCACCTCAGCCTTAACTGCCGAGCGCATCGTAGAGATGCTTGGTAGCGCATTCTCATCTGCAAAGTTAGATACAACTTAAGTTACCTTATTGATCTCTTTTGCGGTTTTTTAGAGTCCAACCGATTGCAACACGCCAAAACATATCTCTCCAAAATTTCTGTGGTGATGTAATATTTTCGAATTTACCTTGGCGTATTGCTCTAAAAATAGCGGGGATTGTTTTTTCTTCGGCGTCGATGATAGCATAGCTTTTGTCGAGGCACCACAGATCGTGAGTGTCTGAGGTGGCGATAAAGGGCAGTTTATATTTTTGTGCCGCCCTTTCAGCATCTTTGTTTCTATTTAACCATTTAGAGTAAAACCACGAATATTCAATAGCGTCGAAAAGATTGATATACAACCCAAGTTTTTCTTTTAAAGAATAATTACCGTAGAAAAACGGGTGAGGGGCGAATATAAAAATATCAGGGTGGCTATTTTTGTATTCTGTGAGCTCATTAAAATTACTGACCGCTTTGATGGTTTCGTCCGGGTTTAAAATAACCACATGGCGTCCTTCGATTGTCCGTTCTATTCCCGGTATTAGAAGAATATTGTGTTCGAGGGCTAGATCGCGGTAGGCGGTTAGGTTAACGAATTTATTGTGGCAAGTTAAGGCGATTGCTTCGAATCCCAACTCTTTAGCTTTGGCAATGCCTTCGGCAAAAGTGTAGGTAATAAATCGATCTTGGGGATCATCAGCGGTGTGAAAATGTATGTTACATTTCAGTTTCATGAGTTGATATGCTATACTATACTAACTTAGATAGTAAAAGGTCGACAATTACGTAAAACGTGTATGGTTATTCAAGATTTAGCAGAATTAGTCGGTGGTCCGCTTCAACGGGTTTGGTCTGGCGCTCTTGATGTGCTTGGTACCATTATTGTCGCGGCTGTTGTTCTTATAGTCGGGCTTATTGTGGCGAACGCCTTGAGCAAGGTAGTGCAAGAACTTATCAATCGTATCAAGCTTGATAACGTACTTGCGAGCGCCGGTCTTAAACAGTTTCTCGATCGCGCTGGTCTTGCTTTGAACAGTGGTAAGTTTTTGGGTCAGCTCATATATTGGTTTTTGGCAGTTGTCTTTATTCTTGCGGCGAGCGACGTTCTCGGCTTTGTCGAGCTTTCAAACTTCCTTCGGGCGGTTGTTGCTTATGTGCCGAACGTGATCGTGTCAGTACTTATTATGTTGGCTGCCGTAGTTATCGCTAATTTCCTACAACGCCTGGTGCAAGCTTCGGTAAGGAGCGCCAAGCTCCACGCCGCGAGCTTCTTATCCTCTCTTACCTGGTGGTCTGTGGTGATTTTTGGATTCTTCACCGCTTTATCCCAACTTGGTATAGGGGTTGCTATTATAAATTCGCTTGTGACCGGTTTTGTGGCTATGCTCGCCTTGGCTGGCGGCATCGCTTTTGGAATGGGCGGTAAAGATTACGCGGCTCATTTAATCTCCAAATTAAGAGAAAAGACCGAACACTAAAAAATACTGCGAGTGCGGTATTCAATACTACTCCGAACAAAGTCGGAGTAGTATTGTTTCTGGCGCTTGACTTTACGGCCAACTACAGTTTTAATGACATCTATGTTCGCTATTATATCTACAGGAGGTAAACAATATAAAGTAGTGGAGGGTGGAAAAATAAAAATCGAAAAACTTGATTCCCAAGAAGGCGAAAGCGTTGTTTTCGATCACGTTCTCCTTATTGCTGATGGCGAAAAGGCGACAATCGGCGAGCCTTACTTAAAAAACGTTAAAGTTGAAGGTAAGGTTTTAAAACAAGGCCGAGACGGCCGAAAAATTGTTTTTAGATATCACTCTAAAACTCGATATCGAAAGAAAAAAACACATCGTCAGCCATTCACAGAGGTAGAGATAACCAAAATTTCCTAATTTCTGCGTTCAAGCGCAGAGCCCAAAGTTTCTTCATCGGCGAATTCTATTTCACCGCCCGTCGGTATTCCCCGCCCAAGGCGAGTTATTTTTTCTGCCAAACTTTTGAATTCTTGTTTTATAATCTCGGCGGCGAAATCACCAAAAGTATTGGGGTTTAAGGCAACTACGATTTCTTTGATTTTGCCTCCAAAATCTTTCAGTATTCTTTTTTTGAGATGTTCAAGGCGGAGTTTTTGGTTGCTTTCAAGCGAACCGCGATCGCCTAGTTCTCCTAAAATAAGATAGTTACATTTGAATTGTCCAGTACGTTCTATCGAAAGCATGTCGGTTTCTTTTTCGATAATAGCGATTATTGTTTTGTTTCTTTGGGGATCGCTGCAGATATTGCAGAGTTTGAGTTTTATGTCTTTTAAACTGAAACATTGTTCGCAGCGGTCAAGGTGGGTGAGTCCGGCCCATGCTTTCGTAAGTTCGGCGAATGTGGTTCGGTCAAGATGTGCCAGATAAAAAGCAAGCCTGGTAGCCAGTCTTGGACCGATAGAGGGGAGCCGAGAAAAAGCTTCAATAAATTTTTTTATTGGTTCGGGTACCACAAGATTATTCTTCGGTTGTGTGTTGAGTGTCGATGGTGCGGAAGCTGACTTTTTCTGCATCGAACTTTAGAGAAACGGTGCCTAATGGGCCGTTTCTGTGTTTTGCGATAATTATTTCGGCTAGGTTTTGTTCTTCTTCTGTGATATTGGTTCGTTCGCGATCTTTGCGGTAGATGAATATGACTACGTCGGCATCCTGTTCTAGCGATCCACTTTCGCGCAGATCGGATAGCCGTGGAATTTTTATTTCGCGTTTGTCGACATCGCGTGAAAGTTGCGATACGGCAATTACCGGTATATTGAGTTCGCGGGCCAGCGATTTTAGTCCTCGGGATATCTCAGTTACTTGTTGGACGATGTTGTCGGAGTTCGTGCGTGGTTGAATGAGTTGTAGATAGTCGACGACGAGAAGGTCGAGACCATGTTCGATCTGAAGCCTCCTCGCCATCGAACGCATTTGTAGAATATTTGGTGAGGCTGAGTCATCGATAAAGAGGGGTGCCTTTGAGAGTTCATCGAGTGTTTGTTGTACTAATGCAAATTCAAGTTCGCCTTCTAGCCGTCCGGTACGGAGTCGCCAGAGCGGTATTTGGGCGTGTGAAGCAATCAAGCGGTCGATGACTTGTTCGCGTGACATTTCGATCGAAAAGATGCCGACTGGTCGGCCGCTTACCGCTGCTTGTCGTGCGATATCAAGTACGAATGCTGTTTTGCCATATGATGGTCGGGCGCCCACGAGGATAAGATCCGATCGTTGAAATCCGGAGAGGAGATTGTCGAGTTGTTGGAAGTTGCTTGAAATACCACGAAGGGCGCCGTGTTCACCGCGATGCAATCGTTCAAGCCGTTCGTATGCGGCCGGTAGTTCGTCTTTGATTGAGGTGAAGCGTTGTGGTCTGGATTTGCCGGCGATGCCGAAAATTTTCTGTTCTACGTCATCAATTAATGATTCGAAATCGTGGTGTTCGAAAGCCTTCTCGTTGATGAACGATGACGCTTCAATTAGATCGCGTCGCACGCGATTTTCTTTAACAATGTTTGCGTAGTGTTCGATGTGGGCCGAGGTGGGAACGGATGAAACAAGTTCGCCTAGATAATCAGCGCCACCGATATCCTTGAGTTGTTTTTTGCTTTTTAGTTTGTGGGAAACCGTTAAAAGATCAATTGGCTCCCCGTGTTCAAAAAGTTCTATAATGCTTGAATATATTTTTTGGTGAGCCGGATGATAAAAATCATGGGGCGCAACAAGATCGGCGACTTTAATAATCGCATGTTTATCGAGCATTAGCGCGCCTAGAACCGAACGCTCGGTATCTAAATCTTGTGGCGGTAATTTCAGATTTTTTTGGGACATCACAGTTTTTTGCTTATAGTTGATCCGGTTGCCGTATCTTTCACTACGTATCCTAATTTATTTATTTGTTTTCTCAAGGCATCCGATTGGATAAACTGTTTATTGGCTCTTAATAACTCTCGCTGTTCGGCTAGTTTTATTATATTTTGGGGAATAATTGGTGGTTTTTTAACGTTTTTGAGGTTCAGGCCAAGTATTTGGTCGTAGATAAGGATTAATTTTAGTTTGTTGTTTGGGGAAAGTTTTGACGATTTAACTGTTTCCCAGAGGATTGCGAGGACTTGGGGTGTATTAAGATCGTCGTTTATAGCTTTAGTGAAACGCTTGAGGTATGTTTCTGTATTTTGTTTAGCCGACACCCTCTTAAGATTTCTTTTAAGAAGGCTTATTTCTTCGCTCAATTTTTCAAAAGCTCTTTGGGCTGCTTGGAGCGCTTCCCACGTGAAATTAAGTTTTGATCGGTAATGGGCGGTAAGAGTAAAGTAGCGATACGCTAATGGGTTTATATCTTTTTCTTTGATTTTTGATAGTGTAATAAAATTTCCTTCGGATTTTCCCATTCGAGCTTCATTGATTATCAGGAATTCGGCGTGCATCCAGTATCTGGCTAATGGTTTGCCTATAGCTCCTTCGGATTGGGCGATTTCATTTGTGTGGTGAACGTTGATATGATCTACTCCACCGGTATGGATATCAAAAGGTTGGCCGAGACGGCTCGTTGAAATCGCAGAACATTCTATATGCCAGCCGGGGAAGCCCATACCCCAAGGAGACGACCAGCGCATAATATGGTTTTTGAATCTGTCTATAAGTTTAAACCACAGTACAAAGTCGGCCGGATGCCGTTTTTCAGGATCACTTATAACTTCGTTTCGTGCGGCTACGATTTTTTCGTTAAGTGGTTGTTTTGAAAGTTTGGTGTAATTTTTAAATTTAGGTACGTTGAAATATATAGCCTTGGATGTTTCGTAGGCCAATCCGCGTTCAAAGAGCCGCTCTATAAGCTTTATTTGTTCTTTGATGAATTTTGTCGCCGGATCAAGCCGTTTTGGGATTTTTATGTTTAACTTTTTGAAGTCTTCCAAAAACGCTTCGGTATAAAACTGAGCCACATCCCATACGGATCTTTTTTCTTTTTCCGCTTCTCTTTGTATCTTGTCTTCACCCGCATCGGCGTCGGAGGTGAGATGTCCGACATCGGTTATGTTCATGACCCGCCGTACGTCATAGCCGTTCCAAACAAGAGTTCGTTCAAGAATATCTTCGAAAATATAAGTTCTTAAGTTTCCGATATGAGCGTAGTTGTAGACCGTAGGCCCGCAGGTATAGAGTCCGACCCATGTTTTCCGGATTGGTTTGAATGTTTCTTTTTCGCGACTTAGAGTATTAAAAATAACCATTGCCCTCATTCTAAAGGGCAAGGCTCGAGAACACAAGAAAATTTACTTTTAAAGCCAGCCCCTTTTTCTGAAAAAAGCAGCTATGACAATTAAGATGATACTGATGATGCCGAAGATCAACCAAAAGTCAGACGGCTCTTTAATAAAAGTACTTTCAATGCGTGGTTGAAGAGAGATGGTGGCGTAGAGAAGGAGAGGAAAGGTTAGAAAACCGAGGATAGAAAAGCGTCGGATTACTTCCGAGGTTTTAAATTGGAAAATCTGGGATACGGTATCGCTGTACGATTCGGTTGTGGCTTTAAGATTTTCGAGGAGGAGGTGGATTTTGAGATAATCTCCATCGAGATCCGCAAAATAGATCTTAAATCGGGGTCCCCAGAAAGCGACACCCGTTTCAAGGAGAGATTTTAGTGTGGCTCGTTGCGGTACGGCGATAATTGAGAAGTCGACTAAATCTCGTCGGATACGGGAGATTTCTTCAAGGAGTTCCCTATCTTGTCTTTTGAAGAGCAGATCGCCGACGAAATTTACTTTACGCTCAACGTGTTTTAACTGGCGTAGGGAGTAATCGTTAACTTCGGTGATGATATAGTAGACCATCTGTGCTGTTGTCTGGAGTACTTTCTTGTATCGAGTATCGAGATCCCGTTCAAATTGTTTGATTGGTTCCAAATCTTCATATGTGACAGTGATCAAGGCGTCTTTGGTGGCGATGAAGTCAATCTCTGCCCGTCTGGATGTGAGTTTCAAGACATCATATATAGGAAGATGGTATACCAGGAATAAATAATCGCCGTAGTGCTCCACTTTGCTCCTGTCCGATGGGCCGAGGAGTTCATCTAAGACGAGCGGGTGGATGCCCCAGTTTTTTTTCAGGCGTTGAATGTCGGTCTCTCCCGGATTCCTTAAATGTATCCACTTTAATTTTGGGGTTATGGTGATTTCCGTCATGTTAATTTTTATCGGCTCCAGTTCAGTATAATATCATCGACCCGTGGGGTGTTGTTTTGATTCGAGGTTGATTGAAGTCGAACTTTATATCTCAAATAGCGGAAGTTGGTTACTTGGTTGGGGTCAACGCAGATTGATCGGCCGGGTAGGACGCAACCTTGTCCTATGGTTGGACATTCAGCGCCGTAGTGAGAGTTCGACGTTCCGTCCGGTCCTTTGAATGCTGTGTAATCCCATGGACCGCTTGAGGCGTTAGAGCCGGCAATTCTGAAATCAACACAGGAATCGCCCGGCTTGCTCCCTTTCCATATAATGCTGTTTAGTTGTGCTCCAGCAAGAGTTTGTGTATCAAAAGTTGCTGAATCTAGACAGGCTATAACCGGCGCGGTCGGTTGCCACGTTGTTTTAACTTTATAATTCGAAGCACCGCAACCGCCGTGATTCGCACAATTAAAACTGATCCACCCGGCGATATCGTTCCAACCCCAGCCGTTAAAGTCGCCGGTTACCGGATCAACGCTTACGCGATAATAGGTAGAGCTTGATTGAGAACATGTTGGGTTTTCGTTGGTGCAGCTCATGCTGATCCAGCCGACAACATCGTTCCAGGCGTAGCCAGAAAGCTTCCCACTGGGTCCGCCTGAGTTACAGTTTGGATCAGTGCTGGTGGCGCTCGATGGTTCGTTTACAACGCTGTAATTTGATTGACCGCAGATGTTGCCGTTTCTCGTGGTAGCGCAGTCGAAAGATATGTCTCCAACCGACGAGCTTGCATATCCAAGAATCTTGGTGGAGCTTACGACCACCGTATCGGTGTCGTGCATGTTGATCCAGCCGACGACATCGTTCCAGGCAAAATGTTCATCATTAACTCCGCTGATGTTTGAAGTGCCGTGAGTTGCTTCGACCTTCGGTGAAAGCAGAACAATGGCCAGAGTTAAAAGAATGGTACCAACAACCGTAATCCAAAGGAGCAATTTCCACATCCGCATGTGATTATTATAGCAAAAAGATCAGGCAGTGACTCTTTGTTGTGATATAATGATAATAATGGACAAAAAATATATTTTTGGAGGAATCGCGCTAGCTTTGATAATCATTGCCGTAGCCGTTCTTTGGGGAACTGAAAAGAGCATTACGTCGCCGCTACCCGTGAATCAACCCGCGTATGTTACTCCAGCGGTAACCGAACCAACGCCTCTTACATATACTAAGTCTGTTCCAAAAGACGCTGTCTTAACTGAGCCGAAACATGAAGCGCCGGCAAATCCCAATCCTGTTTCAACCGCTAAGGCCCGCTATTTTGATCTTAAGGCAACCGCGAGTGGTTTCAGTCCTTCTACGATTACGGTAAATAAGGGCGACACGGTTTATATTGACTTTAGTGCCGTTGACGGCAGTTACGATTTTGATATTCCGTATCTCGGCGCTTATTTTTCGGTGGTCAAACAAGGTTCTAACCGGAGATTGCCTTTTGATGTTAGTGTGAGCGGAACCTTTACTTTCGAGTGTCGCGATTACTGCCCTAAAGGTGAAATTATAAAAGGTTCGTTGGTGGTACTTCCGTAGATGAAAATTTTTTATACCCCCTCTTTAGTTGTTTTAGCTTTGGTTTTAGTTTCTAGTGTAGCTTTTGCTTTTACCGGTCCCACTACTGCCCCTGGTGTGGGTGGAGGATTATTAGTTTCTACTTCGACGAGTCTTGGCATTGCCTCAACCACTATCTACTCTGATCAAAGCCAACTTCGTTTTCAAACCGTTGGCGGCGCAAGTCAACACATTATCTTCCTTCCGAACGGTAATGTCGGTATTGCTACGACTTCCCCTGCCTACAAACTCGATGTAGTCGGTGACATCCGTGCCACCAATAATTTGATCGGCAATATATCTGGCTCTCTCTCCGCCACCAATGTTACCGGTCCCGCTTCCTTCGGTACCACCTATGGCACTTTTGCTTACGCCTTCCCCGGTTCTCTGGCTATTGGTACCACCACAACCACAAATCTTCCTGCAAATGGTCTTTATGTGCAGGGGAACGTGGGGATTGGTACGAGTACTCCTACCGCAAAACTTCATGTCGACGGTGGTTTAATTCAGAGCGATTACGGTGGTGGCACGAGTGATGCTTTGAACGGGTTGAGTATTTATCTGAGATCAGCGAATGTTGGTATTGGTATAAGAGATACTGCGACAGCTTCCGGCTACACCATCGAAGGTTCTGGGACTGGCGGTCTTTACTTTGGCACTGCAACCGAAACTGTTGGTAGTCAGGTTCAACGAGTTGCATTTACTTCGGCTGGTAATGTTGTGATCGGGGCCACCTCTACCTCGTATAAATTGGAAGTGTATGGCGATGTGAATGTAACTTCGACTTCCGTTTACCGTCGTGGCGGCACTGCCGGACTTACGGTTACTTGTCCATCAGGCCAAGTTCTCGCTACAACTACTGTATCGGGTGGTATTGTTACCGGTGGTTCTTGTGTCAGTCTTTCTGGCGGTGGTGGAGGTGTTACGGGAAATGGTATCGCCACCTATTTTCCATACTGGATGAGTAGTTCAACACTTTCCTCCTCTTCATCTCTTTATCAAGCCGCGAACGGAAATATTGGTGTTGGTACGAATATTCCGACAGGGCTCTTCCAAGTTTCAAATAGCGCCGCAACCTCAGTTTTATATGTTGCTACTTCAACAATACAGGTCGGGATTGGTACGCCGCCCGTCGGGTCGAATTGGACGCTTCATCTTAAGGTTCCAGGTGGTGGACCGAACATTCTTCTCGAACATCCGACTGCCGATTCAGATAGTTCTATTAGATTTACGGAAGGGGGGCCGGGTGTTGGCGTAGAATTGTTATATAAGGGTAACGCCGACGAGCTTCAATTTATAGATACAGCTCCATATTTGCCGCGAATGGTGTTCGAACGGATAACCGGACGTTTGGGTATTGGTACGACGACTCCTACAGAAGCGCTTGAAGTCGTGGGTAACATCAAGGCTTCGGGTTCAATCATCGGCAATCTTTCCGGATCCCTCTCTGCGTCAAATGTGACCGGTCCCGCTTCTTTTGGAACCACGTTTGGTACGTATTCATATTCATTCCCCGGTTCTCTTGCTATTGGTACCACAACTACCGTTGGTTTACCTGCAAATGGTCTCTATGTGCAAGGGAATGTTGCTATTGCTACAGCTACCACAGCATATGTTCTTAATGTTGGCGGCGATATTAATATTCCGGCAAGTACTGCATTGATTGGTTATCGGATTGGAGGAAAGATAGCGCTTACAACCGGAGCGAATGATTTCCTTCATATCAATGGTAATAATGGATTTACATCTGGTGTTTGGTTTGGTTCATCAACAGTAACCTTGGGAAGCGGAGCTATCTATATGGGTGCGAATAGTGCTTCGCCCGGCCAGATTTCTCTTGTTCCTTCTACTTTGGATACAACACCTCGTATTAGACTTGAGGGTGGCACTGGCGATATGTGGTTGGTGGGAAAACTTGGCGTGGGCCGATCATCGACGTCTTCATATGCGGTTGATGTTGTTGGCGATGTTAATATATCTTCAACATCAACTTATAGCCGTGGTGG
>JACRFG010000024.1 GCA_016234345.1 Candidatus Jorgensenbacteria bacterium | reverse complement strand
TTCCCAATCCTAGCTACAAGACCAGTTCCATGATACGAGCGCCATTTTATGTCTTTCGCTCCCATCTTCCACCTCTTTGGTATTTTCAAGATTTCCCTCCTTTCTTTATGATTTTGTGATCCTCCTTAATACTGGGAATAATAATACACTAATAAATTGAATGTGTCAAACATTAATCCCGTTAGTTTTACTAACGGGATTTTATAAATTTACGATAACTTCTGAATAACATTCTCCATAATATCCAAACCCATCTCAAGCTCTTCTTTAGTGATAGCAAGCGGCGGCATAACGCGAATCGCATTCCGACCCGCACCGATCAGTACAAGCCCCTGCTCGAGACTGCGATCGATAAGTTGTCGACGTGCGTCACCTCGAACTCCTTCAATATCAAAACCGAACATCATGCCCAGTCCTCTCACATCACGAACGAGTGTTCTATCAAAACCACTCAATACCTGCTCAATTATTTGAAACGAATTTTCTTGTTTCAGCCGTTCAAGTTCTATAGGCACTGCATCCAAAACAGAAAGCGCAACTTGAGCAGCGAGCGTAAATCCGCCAAAAGTATCCGCATCAAGGCCGTCCTCGTCATACTCGATGTTTGCAACAACAGCCGAAAGAGGCATTCCAAGCGCAAGCGATTTAGCCATAGTAATGATGTCAGGCTTGAAGCCATACGCATCACACGCAAACATTTCGCCGGTTCTACCGATTCCGGTCTGCACCTCATCAACTACGATAACAACACCTTCTTTGGCACACTCGCCGGCGAAATAATCCAAAACCCTAGGACATATCGGATTAATACCACCTTCTCCCTGAACCAATTCCATAAAAAGAACGTGGAGTTCGTGAACTCGTTCCATAAATCCCGGATTCGTCCGTTCAAGTTCTTCATGCCACGAATTCCAGCAACGATCATGTGAAGCGTTTTCTGGAATTACGCCGCGTATCTCAAAACACTGCGGAAACGGTATCGGCACATAAAGAACCCAATCAAGCACCGGGAAATATTTCCGACGGATCTCTCGTTTACTGTCCGTAATAGAAAGGCTACCCAGGGTCCGACCGTGAAATGAATTCGTAAAATGTCCGATACAAAAAGGCGATTGGCTTTCTCGAGGATTAAAATGGTGATGCGCCATCGAAAGCTTCAATGCCGCCTCGACTGCCTGTGTGCCGCTTGAACGAAACAAAACTTTTTTCTTATCGCCTCTGATCGGCGTGATCTGAATTAACTTTTCGGCTAATTGCCTTGCGGGAACGCTTAAAAAATCGTTCGGCAAAGCGTTCAAAATTTTTCCGGGTTGCCACAAAACAGGGATCCGACCATGACCAACATTAGCCGTACCCACGAACGAGTGAAAATCCAGGTATTCATTCCCGTAGCGATCGCGCACAATCGCGCCGTCGCCTTCGACCGGCTCAAAAGGTATGTCTCGCGTGGCTCGGATAAGCAGTTCTTCAGTTTCTTTGCGATCTGCCGCAAAAAGACTTTTAACGTTTCGAAATTCACCTATCTTAGCAGACATTTATTACTCCTTATGAAATATGATAGAGAACTAATGGAGATAGTAGTACGAACACCTTGGTTTAGCAATATTTTAAATTGACATTCTAATACGATAATTTCATAATAATTATCAGCTATATTTTAATTCATTACTTTCGCTGAAAAGGGCATGGCATGGAACAAAAGGCGTTTGATCGAATGATGGAATCCATTAATTTTATGGCGCCGGCAATAGCAAGCATATTGGTGCGTGAATATATCATTAAAGAAGAGAATCGATTTCCGTCCATTTCGATACTCCCTCATAAAACCAAAATACTCCCTTGGGAATATATTATTGAGGGGGCGGGTATCGGGGTAGTCACTGCTCTCAGGTTCGATGCGCCGCCACTTGCGTTAGAACATATGCGGGAGCTTCAAAATGCTTTAAAAGCCGATCCTCAACTTGAATCAATAGCGTTTAGTTCGGCCAAGCTTGTTATCGCAAACGGTATTACTCGGGCACTTCTTACCATATTCGAACGTGATATATTCGACGGCAACGTAGAACCGAAACAGACACTCGCAAACGCGATGGAATTTATTGGCCAATCCAAAGAGATGCCGGAGTTAAATGATGCGGCTGATTTCTATCTGCAAGCCTTGATGACGATTACCGCTCTCCTCGAACAATATCTAGCTGAATTTGAGGCAACTCGAGACGTACAACGAGTACTTACACAGACAAAACCATAATAAAACCGGTCCGATATTCATCGGACCGGTAAGTATTTTAATGCAAGACAATATCGAAATAAGCTGTACAGAATATGGTTATTTTTGTATAATCGGTCCTAGGATTTTCTGCCGCGGTAGCTCAGTGGTACCTGCCTGCCGGCAGGCAGGGAGCGCAACCGAGGAATATGTACTACGTTTATATCATTCAAAGCCTGAAAAAAGATACGAGTTATTACACTGGCTTAACTTCTGACATTGAGCGGCGTTTGAAGGAACACAATAAAAGTGATACAAAGACAACAAGGTCGAACAAGCCTTGGAAGCTGATTTATATCGAGAAATTTGAAAACCGTCCCGCCGCTCGTATCCGAGAAAAATATCTAAAGAGCGGAGTAGGACGGGAATTTAGAAATAAGATATTGCCGCGGTAGCTCAGTGGTAGAGCGCAGCCCTGAAGAGGCTGGCGTCGGGGGTTCGATTCCCTCCCGCGGCACCAATATCAAACTTTCCGCCAAAGAAAAATTGTTAATGCTAAAATAGTAAATATATGTGGCGTTATAGCGAAGACGATCATTATAAATATTTTGTTCTCAAAAACGGAGCAAAAATCTTTTATCTTCTATTTATATTTATACTAGGGTTCTTAGAGGCTGCATCAGAAAGATATTTAGGAAGAATTCCGGTTCCTTTATTCTTCGGCATCACCTTATTGGTTCTAGTTCTTGTTATTGTTTTTAACGCGAAAGTAACATGGTGGGTTTATAAAAATATATTTAACGGCAAAAAAATTATTTATAGTGGGGGGGTGAAAGGTTTATTTAC
>JACRFG010000022.1 GCA_016234345.1 Candidatus Jorgensenbacteria bacterium | reverse complement strand
TTACGCACCCGGCCTTAAAGTAAAACTCGAATTCTGAAAGGAGAGCAAATGAAAAAATTTGGCATAGGTACGGCATTAGTAATTATAGGGGCTTTATCAATAATAATATTACCGATTGTTTTTGGCCCCGAGAAAAACTTCGGTTTTATTGCAATAGGAATAGTAACCATTGGATTTTTTATCCAAGTATCGGCTTTGCTTGGCTTTTGGCGTGAGCAAAAACGAATTGAGACCCGATTCAAAAACAATCTGTGATTCAATAACTTGACATAAGAAAGGATGACGACGACTGAAAAAGAAAGTTGACGCGACTGAACGATTTAGCCTTAATCCCCTCCCGAAAGGATTTGTCATCGCAAAACCGCTACAGCGAGACGCGTTCGACGAATCAGTGATTTATGAACTCGAGAAGAAAAAACAGCTTATTATCACAAGAAAAAGGGATGGCTGGAAACTCTTCGCTGCTAAATCAAAAAATCAAACTAGTTTCTATACCGACGGCATGAATAAAATCGATGGCCGTCTCGCTCATCTCGCAGCGGACCTCGAGGAAGGAATAATGCTTCCGAATAGCACACTTTTCACCAATGAGGGCGTGATCGATACCAAAAACGAAGATGATCGAGGTAAAGTCATCAGCCTCTTCAAGGCAAACGAAGTGTTGAGCCTAGAGAAACAAAGACAGTTTGGATTCCTGCGGTTAATAGTCTTAAATATCGTGTTTTGGAAAAACCAATATCACCTCGACGATGCCTTTGAAAAACAGCTCGGACTCATGCAAGAATTCTTTGGCGCCAATCGATTCCGATACATCGAACCACTCCAAGTACTCAACATGACCTTCGGCGAAGCCAAGGATCTCGTGGTAGCCAAAGGATGGGAAGGGCTTGTTCTCTACGACAGGAACTTCAAATCTTCCTACCGACTCGATGGAGGAAATCCCGAAAGAATAAAAGGCTGCTACAAATGGAAACCAATCACTGAAGACGATTTTATTGTCCGTGAATGGATTCCCAGAGAGAAAGATCCGAAGATGGCCAAAGAAGTTGTATTGCTTCAAATTGACCCAACGACCAACGAAGAATTCGAGTGCGGCAAACTCGGCTCATTTTCAAATAATATGCGCCGTACGCTGGCCGATGCCAAATACCCCTTGGTCATGCAAGTAGAATTTGAAGGACGGTATAAGAGTGGCAAACTCATAAACCCCATACTTGGGCCTGCAGAAATCAGAACTGATAAAAAAGTTCAGGACTGCACTGCCCCAAAAAGTTTTAAAACCCCGATTTGAAATCGGGGTTTTTTATTAATAAATCAGACGGTCTTAAAAACTTTTCTCCATATAACATCTGTTTCGAATACTTCATTATCAAGAACCCATCGGTAAAGCAAGGGGCTTACGACGAGCGCAAACACAATGTTCCCAAGGAGATGATTGATCGTAAAAGGAATCTGTCCCATAAACGCCTCAGTAAATGACTGTCCGAAAAACAGCGGCCCGGCTATTACACCCGTAATCGCATCGTAGACCAATGTGCCAACTATAGCAAAACCAAGATAATTCTTCGGCCTACTATCACGATTTTTGAAAAAGAGGGATGCGGCGATGCCGAGTGCGCCATAGGTAAAACCGGTCACCCAAGTCCAGACGCCAACTTTAGCGGTCGCGATATCAAAAAGAACAATACTCAAAAAACCAAACACAAAAGCATAAATCCAACCGTAGCGCTTGGCAAAAGGCATGGTTGTAGCCATAATCGGCTCGACATTCGGCGGGCGAAAAGGCTGTAGCCGAAAAATAAAACAGACAGCCCAACCTATAATGAATTTCAAACTCCCTGTTTTAAAACCTCGTGATTCATTCATGTTGTTTCTCCTTTTAATATATTAAAGAACTAATCGGCATAGTATACCCAAAAGTTAGATGTAAAACAATCACGCGCGCCTTTCGGGCAACATATCCCACAACGATTCAAAAAGTGATGTTTGAGTTTTGGCAAAAGCTTGGCTTTCGACAATAAGGATCATATTTTCTACTGAAGGCGAAATAAGAGCCACCCGATCGCCAAAAATAATGGTAGTGAAAGGAATTTTATAAATATGGGGTAACACCTTAGAAACTCTGTTTTCCGCTCTGTCTTTCGCAATCACCTCTTTCATATATTCAGAAAATGCCACTATCTGACGACTCTTGATGTTTGATCTCAACTTTTCCTTAATTACGGTTTCGGTGATGTAACCCCGCCGGACAAACCCCAACATTTCCCGAGGATCGGTGATGATTAAATATTCTTTAATACCCGAATTAAAAATAGTTTTCCATATTTTTCTAAAACCGTCGGCACCGTTAAAATATGCAACTCGAGGCTTGGGCGTTCGCTTCTTAGTAACAGCCTTAAAAATTTCTAAACTTGAAGCGAATGCGTCCAGCCGACCCTTTAATGTTTTTAAAACGTCTTCCGGATCGGCTGCCAGAAAACGTGTATGTTTAGCTGATTTTGTTTTAGTAACTATTCCGTGTTCTTCCAATTCCTCAAAAATCGGATAAAGAGTGGTGCGTTTCAATCCCGACCGGCTTGCGACCTCTTGAACCGTTGCTTCCCCAAGCTCAAGAAGAGCTAGATATGTTCTGGCCTGCTTGCTACCCAACCCGATATTCACCAATACACGCAGTAACCGACTATCCATAACCCCATCATACTCTCAAACTATCATTTACGAAAGATATTTGTTGTCTAAATATTAGACAAAACTTCTCGCAAGATAAAAACCTGTACGGTATTATTAGTTCAGAATTATTCACATTACCAATAATAAGGAATGGCTATGAATACTTTTGGTTGTTTTTTGCTGGTTATGGGGCATTTGGTCGGCGATTGGATTTTCCAAACCGAACACCAAGCCTTGAATAAAGCGCACGGCAAATTCTTCAATTGGCCTCTTATCGGCCATTGCTTAATATATACCGCCTGCTTCATTCCAATATTCGCATGGCTAAATTTTTCCTGGTGGTGGCTCATACTTATCTTCTCATCTCATATGTTTTTAGACCGACGCTGGCCGGTCGTGTGGTGGATTAAACACATAAAACGCACGAGCGATAATACTATCACCAATAACTTCTGGTTAGTTATTGCAGTTGACCAAGTAATGCACCTTCTCATCATCACAATCATTGTGATTGCGGAGTTATAACCATGCAACGACACATCATCCTTATCGGTGGACCACATGGCGTTGGTAAAACCACCGTTACCGACGCCCTTTCCATACGTCTAAAAAGTATCTTTGAAAGCGTGGCAACGTATGATCCCGGAGAGCTGTTTTGGAACTATCACATCAACCACACTATCTTACACAACCATGCAATCGAAAACATGATCAAGGATAGTCTCGTCGGAACCTCACAATTCATCACGCTTGTAAACTGGCACTATGCTGTCTGGACGCCACATGGATACATTCCGCAGATACCGTGGGAACTATGGGAATACATAGCGGGGTCAACCGTAATCAACCGACTTGAACTAATTCATCTCACTGCGCCACCCGAAATGATTTTTGAACGGCGCAAACACGATCGAATCAAAAACATTAAGCGGCGCAAACTTAATCTTGCTGCAATTGAAACAGAGATTAAACAAAGCGATCTCCTCTACAACAAACATTTAAACACTGCTCAAGCTGTTAGACCGGGAGTTCGCGGCTATTCCGTCACCAATACCTCAAGCGATAGAACGGCTGAAGAACTTGCTACCTTCCTTACATAAGATAAACCCTCACCTTACACGGCGAGGGTTTTGTTGTTAAAAATTTAGACAATATCTATTTGTTCCAAGCATGTTTCTGCTTTTATGATAATGATGCTGCTCAAAGACCTTGGTTCACTCGAAAACTTCATTGCCTTAGAACGCTACGTGAATAAACCAAAATATTCACCAACGGCTCTTATAAGCGAAGTGGGTAAGGAGTATCACCCACGAAACGGCAATAGCACATTCCTCCTGCCATATCACGAACTAAAACAAAGCGAAGTTGAAATTATAACCGCATGCCCTGGCGAAACCGCACGTCTGGCCGTTCAAGGCGAATCGCCTGAAACAATTAAATTTTTTGTCCATCCCATAATGCAGAATGAAATATTCACCAACCAAAAACCGAACCGTGTAGTAGAAGTAGCGCCCTCCTCATCAACCCGCACTGTTATTTTTACAAAAGAACATCAAGGCTTAATGGTCAAACTCCACCTTAACAAACGGATTTCCAGATTTATCCGGCGCCTTAAAGCTTCATCAATAGAACACAGCATCATGATTTCCCGAGAGCTTGAAACCATTATCAAGAATCCTCGAACACCGACGCATTTCGCGTTTTTACCTGAATCAATAGGAATTATACGTAAAGCTGCCACGCCAGACGAAACAATAGGATATCTAATAAGAGAATCAACGCCTCGGCCTTATATTAAAGAAACCAGATTTATTATCCCGTTCTTTGCCCTGACTTCTCCTGACACAAGATCACTGAATGATGCGCCACTCTTAATACAGATGGGAAAATACCTGCATCGTGATCCTTTTAATATATTAATAGAAGAAATTTTAGATCCTTTTCTTTCGGTATGGGCGTACATTTTCTTGCGTTATGGAATTCTCTTAGAAGCCCATGGACAAAACACATTGCTCGAAATCAATGATAACTATGAGCCGAAACGGATTGTCCATCGAGATTTCCAAAGCACGCCAATAGACCCAGGAATAAGAAAAAAACGGAAAATATCCACTCAATTTACCAAACATGTAATCGGGCAAGGCGACTATCCGGCACGGTTGGAACAAAGCCTTATGTACGATCACTTTGTCGGCGATTATCTTTTTTCATCGCTCGAAGAATTCTCTTATGTTTACCTAAACCGATCACATGAACTTTTCCGCAATAAAATACGAGCCTTATTCAATAAATACATTCCGGAACAAAATCAGTACTTTCCTCAAGGCCATACAAGCTTCAAGGGCGGCATTATGCCGGACAATACTTACTGCCTCGATTACAAAGACGAACCTCCGCTCTATCGATAGATATCGCTAGTTTATTCTTTAATGTAAAGACGGGCGCTGCCGTCTTGAGCTTTTAGTTTCCATGTCGGAAATGCAAAGGCGTTAGAAATTACTTTGGTTCCGATTTTCAATTCTTTTTGCAATTTATCTTCGAGAGCTTTCATGATATAGGTTATCCCAAACACTGTTACCACGGAAAACGTTGAATAATCTACGCTCCAAAAGTTTTTCCAATGTAAAAAGGCCTTATCTCCTAATCCTGCTTTTTTGATTCTTGAACGGCCCCACCACACAAGCAAGGGATTTATTTCGTACCCATGGGCTTCAATACCGGCTTCGGCAAAAGCAACAACAAGGCGTCCATTACCCGCCCCGATATCAGCGACCTTATCGCCTTTTTTAACAGTGGCTAATTTGAATATTTGTTCTACGACCTTACGGCTCGTAGGAACAAACGGGGCGCCTCGTATAATCGGTACGATAAGAATAAGTGCTGCAAACACAAGAAATATATTGATAATGGAATCTATAAATGACATGGCATCTAACGCTCCATGATAACAGAATTATGGAGAATCATAAAAAGCAAAAAGGATGTCTGCACAAGACATCCTTTTATATATAAACCGGCATTAGAAAGCTTTGGATTTTTTCAGTTTATCTTCCTTCTCTTTCTTTCTGCTCCACAGAAATAACCCGAAGGCGAAAACGACAAATCCAGTTGCGAGGTAAATGCCAGTAACAATAGTAAATTCCATACAACAATCCTTCCAAATAGTGAAAAGTTATATTAGTACTAATACAATCGTATCAGAAATATAGAGATATGTCAAATACCAACATCAGCGCAGGCGTTAAAAGCATTTACACCAACATTATAATCAGCGATCAGCTGTTTTGTTTTTTGAACAAGCTCATTATATTGATTCACCAACGCATTATACTCACTGACTTTCTGGTTATAAACGTAGGCTGATTCTCTCCGCCGTTCTTCGAGCTCTTGTTTTCTTTTTGTTAATTCATCGGATAGCCGATCTAATTCTATCTCGTTAGCTTCTATATATGCCTTGAGATTGGCATTGGATTCGGGACAGACCGAACGAGGCATGCCAAATTCTTGCACACCGAGCCAAACCATTCTTCCCTCGAATACGCCGCGTTCAACTGCCACGCCGATTTCGGTAAAACGGGAATTTAAAATGTTTTCCCGGTGTCCCGTACTATTCATCCAAGCCCGTACCAAATCCTGATCATCCTTGAAATCACCTAACGCTAAATTTTCGGCTATAAGAATAAATTCATAACCGACCTTATTGGCTAGTCCAGACGGACCGACGCCGATCGGTGAAACATGCTCAAAGTACTGCCGATCGAACATATCACGAACCTTGATTTTTGCAGCAATACTTAGCTTGTCGTTTTCGGATAGTATTCCAATATTATTACTAACCCTTTCTACATTAGTCCATGTAATGGTATCAAAACTCGAAAGAGCCGAACCGGAACCGCTCGTCGATTTAACCACGCGAAGCGGTGGAGGCGCAATGACTTTTTCGATAGTCTGGTCGAGTGACGAAGCTTCTGATGTAATTACTGGTAATTCCTTGATTGTTGTTAATGATTTATTCGGAGATGTATTTATATCTTGAACAATATCTTCTGCCGGCTGACTTTTTGTTGTATTAAAAAATTGCGATTGGATTGCATCCCATCCAAAAAAGGATAGTGCCCCAACAATGATAATTATTAAAGGTAAAAATATAGCAGTAAAAAAACGCATAGTAATTCGTGTTGAAATAACTGATCTAAAACAAATTTCCTTATTATCATAACATGCAGAAGTAATTAATCGGTGAAAATGCCAGTCAAGGCTCTATGCCAATGACTAAATAAACCTGCGTTTTAAGCAAAACACCCTCTTTCAAAAGAGGGTGTTTGATTTTTATGAAATCACATAGATAAACTTCCGGGATCTTTCCATACATCAAGGTCAAAACGAGCGGCTATAATCGGCGCTGATACGCCATCACGTTCGATCCACAAGTAAAACGGTTTGTCGATAATCAAAGCTTTTGGGGGTGGCGGAGCCACAGTCGAAAGAAACACGCCAATCGCAACCGCGCTCTTCACCCGGGCACCAAATTCATTCATTTTGAACTTGGTCTGCTGGAGGGCCTGTGATATCTGATATAAAGACCATGTATCAACTTGATTGGTCTGCATGCCCCGCAACCACTTGATATCAACTTCGTGATTCAAGTCAATCATCGGAAATTCAACGTATTCATAACCGGAGTCTTCCCGAAGCCCTGACCCAATGCGTTCGATTCTTTCCAAAAGATTGAAACCATCGGACTCTTCGCCCGCGACTGTCATATAAACGTAGTCGCCGGACTTGGTATAAACCGCAGCAATCGGCCAAGAGTGATATTTCGATCGAAATACGGAAAAATCGGATGTCATCCGCACTCCGGGATAATAGTTACCATTATTCCAGATCGAAGCTTTGGTTCCTTTAGTCATCCATTCAACTAATACGTCCAGAATCGAAACTACCCCAAATTCACCACCGCCAAAATCTTCGAGACGGATATCAAAACCTTCTTTGGCCAAAATTTCATTCAGCTCGGAAGCCATTAAACTCACCCAACTTCTCAGCTCTTGAGAAGAAAATTTAGAAAGTTCATTCTTCGATGAGAAATATTTCTTGAGAAATAGGGTTTGAAGACTGTTGACTGCCCCCCACTTACGATCCTTGCCTAAGATATCTTCGCTCTTCACGAGAGCGGCTATAATCGGCGCCACCACCATAGTGCTGCTTTTCACTCAGTAATTCCTTTCGAATTGGCTAGTTGTAAATTATTTGTCCGTACCAAACCTACATCTTACAACAAAAAACTATTAGGAAAGTACTAATAAGGTTTATACCTTACCTGATCTTAAACTGTCAATAAAAATATTTTGATTTTTAACCGAACGTAAAAGTAAAAGCTCTGAACCCCGGTTCCTCAATAATCAGTTCAAGTGTATGCTCACCGTACGTTGTATCTCCGACTAAATGGTATAAACGATCTTCTTTAATGAAAACGCTCGAATCTGATTTTATAACATCAACGCCGGCCACATTCATGATCGGCACACCGTCTCTCAAAACCTTGATATGCACACCGCTACTAGCGCTTCCCACGATATATACATTCTTGGCTCTATAACGGAAAACAATTTTAGCTCTACGATTTAAGTTTTCAGCGAATTCTTCCTTAATATCCCAATCCCCTACAAGATAAAGATTGTTGGTTTTTATATCTTTCGGTTCAACCCCACTATACCGGCCTCGAAGAGTAGCCGCATCAGCAAAATATTCATTCCGAGCTGATCCAAAATATATTTCCGGACTTCCTACTTTTTCAAAATCTACATCTACCGCCTCGACCGGACCCGAACCAACAACAGAATCTTCTTGAACCCCCAACACAACCGCTCGTTCCTTGAGTGCTTGTTTTATTTTATTTTCCGTTCTCTCATAAGAACCTTCACCAACGTGATCATAGATAATTTTTCCATGAATATCGATCAAGTACTTATGCGGCCAATAGCGGTTATTGTAAGCAGTCCACGTAGCGTGGTCATTATCGAGCACTACCGGATATGCAATGCCGAATTTTTCTACTGCCCGTTTTACGTTTGCGTATTCTTTTTCAAACTCAAATTCAGGCGTGTGCACCCCAACTATCACTAATCCCTTATTTTTATACGTATCCCACCAGGCATTCAAATACGGAATTGTCCGCTGGCAATTGATGCAACTATAAGTCCAGAAATCAACCAAAATAACCTTTTTACCAATAAAATTCTTAATAAGGAATGGATCGGTGTTAATGAACCCAGAGGGATTTACAATATCAGGAGCTGATGCCTCATCTGAGATACCCAATCCATCAGATATGCTTGAGTTAATTCTTGATGGTTTTCCCGACTGAAAATAAAAAATCGATCCTCCAATCAAAACCAGCACAACAAAGAGAAGTGTGTTTCTTAAACGATTGTTCATTGAAGTAGTAGATTATTTAAAATGCCTAAATTAGCAATAAGATTTAAATTTTGAGTGAAAGCAAGCACACCTAAAACTATAAGTATTACACCAAAAACAATAGAAACGTACTTTAGGATATGAGCATACCGATTAATAAACGCCGCAGCCCGTGAAGCAAAAAGGCCTACAACAAGAAATGGGATCCCTAAACCCAAAGAGTAACTTAAAAGAAGGACGAATGCCGAACCAGGTGATGTGGCCGCGAGGCCCAAAATGCCGCCTAGAACCGCACCAACGCAAGGTGTCCAACCAGCCGCAAATGCTGCACCAAAAACAAATGAAGTAACATGCTTAGATCGAAAACGTGCTTTTACAGTTAATTTATGTTCACGTTCTAGAAAAGACAATTTTAAAAGTCCGACCAGGTAAAGGCCAAAAAATATGATAACGGCGCCACCGATGCGAGCCAACCATAACTGCACGTCATATGCTACCGCCTCAAGAATAGTATTCAAAATAACTCCCAAAACCGAAAATACAGCAGCAAAACCCAAAACAAAAAATAAACTGGCTAAAAATACATCCCGCCTACGCGATTCCGATTCGGCCAAAGAGCTCCCGGCAAGATAAGCTAGAAATCCCGGTATAAGTGGCAACACACAAGGCGAAAGGAATGAAACCAACCCGGCGACAAACGAAACAACAATAGAAAGTTGGTTCATGGCGATTGGGTAAATACTTTATTTATTTCGGTAAGATATTTATCTTTATTCCAGGAATCCGGAGCCTTAAGAAGACGGGAATTATTTCTGAATAAAACCTTGGTATGCTGGTAAGCCACACCGAACTGACGAGCCAAACTCCGTTCACTATCATCGGTTTGATTGTCGTTGTAGTTAACACGGAATCCGACTACCCGAACATCATTGAGCTCATCAAACGCCGGGTAAAGAGCCGTACGAGTTTCAACAGCACAAAGCGGGCACCAATTAGCATAAAAATATAAAACAATTAACTTATCCGAAGTGATGGCTTTATCGTAGTCGGATTTATTGAATTCCAGTAACGGCGACGATTTACCAGCCAAAATCGTTCCTACCCACACTCCTTTTCCTACATCAACATTAATCGGTTCACTAGGAGATTGATCGTTTGAAAAGATGGCTGGCGAAGTCGGTGAAACCACAACTCCTTTATCCTCGGAAACGTACGTCTCAGACTGCTGCGTTAAATAAAACACTGCGCCAACCACAACTAAAACCGCGACCACAACTAAAACCAATGTAGTACTGAAACCTTGTTGAGTATTATATTTCATATATCAAGAAATCTTTTGAAAACGGAAGGATTGATAAGCTAGAAATCCAGCCACAATAAAAGCTGGCCAGCTAAACCACATTGGCATTTCCCAACCAGCTATGGTCGCTTCCCAACCCAAAATAATCCGAAAAAGATGCAGCACCGCGATTATGAGAAAAATAACACCGACGATTCCTGAAAACGTTTTCGGCTGCATATATTGATTATACCACATAAACTAAAACCGCTCGGGTAAATACCGAACGGTTGTTAAATCTTGACGCGAAGGCGCCTGAATCTTCGAAGAACGCTCACTAAAACTTCTCTGCTCGACCGACTTTTCACGAACGCCACCAAAAGGAATAGCATACCAATACCAAATGTTATCTTGGCTGCGAACACGAGAATAGGTGCGCGTTCCATGTCCCCCACCATCCATAAAATATTCATCATGAGCCAAGCATTCATAGCTGCAGTTACGGCGAACGGTGAAAAAGAACGTTCGGTATAAAAGAATATTGCAAAATTAAAAATGACGGATGGTAAAATCAGTAATTCCGCAAATGTCACCGAACCGAACATCCATGCACTATCCATAACGAACCAAAGCACCGATCCGATGGTTTCGAAAAAAACAAGTTTCTTTTCGTTACTATCCATACTTGCTCATCCCCACACCACCCAAACAGTCATATACACTCCCGCGAATATGCCAGCAAGATATCCACCAATATTAACTGTTTTTGCAATCCGCAAATCAACGCCAAACCTTCGATGTAAGTAATGCGCGATGAAACCACCCTTAAGGGTTTTCGTATTGCCGCACTGCAATCTTTTGAGTTCA
>JACRFG010000019.1 GCA_016234345.1 Candidatus Jorgensenbacteria bacterium | reverse complement strand
CCCAAAACCAAAAACCCCGCCTAATTGGCGGGGTTTTTGTAGTGTCTCTAGAAAATCTATCGGGTTACTGAGATAATTTCACTCAATTCAGCGCTTGGAGCATTAACAGTAATACGCCCAGTAGTTGCATCTCGTTGAACAAAATACTGCAAATCATAGTCAGTCGAACTTGAGTAATACGCGCCTGCTGCGCTTGGATCAAACGGTAATTGCGTAATGTAAGTCGGGACAAGACAAGGGGCTATATCATAAGTACTAGTAGATATATTTGTGCTTGTCGTAGGAACCGCTCCTGCGGCACAGCCGGTTTCAAAAAGTCCACGGTTATCAGCCGTACGTTGTCCTATCGCGTTCAAAAGTGCGTTCACATTTGACCATCTTTGCGTATTTCTGGCCTGAGAAAACTGACGGGCCGGGTTTAAGGCGATAATAACAACTGCTGCCAAAATCGCGATAATACCGATCACGACCAATAATTCAATAAGCGTAAAACCAGCGTTTCGGTTCTTTTTTAATGTAGTTTTCATGTAATAAAGTGCTTATTTAAAGATAGAATAATCTTATCGACCTTGAATATATAGTACTTATTATAGCACACCTTTTCAAAATATTATCCACAACCCGTTAAATCTAAATAAAAACCAATAAAAACAAGTTAAAATAATTCTTAAAAAGAGCTTAATTCTTCAAGGAAAATAACCTTAAGCGTACTCGTAGCCACTGTCATTTTTAAGTTTGTAGTTCGGTTATTGATGGTAGCGGTAGACTGGATAACCGTTGTCGTACCCACTCCCTGCGGCGCGTATACGTAACAAGAATAGCCGTTTATGGTGGTTGTGACATTACCGGCCCATCCACTAGAAGAAGCTAGATTAAACCGCGCGTACTCAAGACATCCTTTGGCTATAAAACGGCTCATGTCTTTTAACTCGACGCCGACGCTGTCAAAACGAGCTAAGAAAGTGGTCGAAGAAAGAGAAACTGCAACCGCAAGCACGATCGCCGTAAGAATAATTGCTGTAATTAAAGCAATATAACCTTTTTTTTGAAAATGTCTCATTTCACGGCAATATATATGAATTAGTGCTTGAGGTTCGGACAGCCGGAATGTTAGCGCTCGAAATTGCAAATGAAACCACAATACTCGAAGATGCTTGGCTTGATGAAAAATGTTCAGCTAAAAACGAAATTACGCTTACCCTGTCATTCGTGAGAAAAACAGGCGTGCCGCTCGCCAAAGAAAGTCTTATCGCCGAAGAGGCGAAAGAAAAAGAGGCCGGATAGGTGCTTGTCGCATTGCCTTCTAGCGTGAGCGTGCTCGACGAACTGCCCGTACTGGGCACGCTTACGCTTTTTGCACCGCTCAAAATCCACCGCAGCTTTTGTTCAACGAATTCCTGGTTGGCCACAACTTCATTTCGTTCGAGTGTCCTCACGCTGCCATCCAAAATACTGTTCAAAAATAAAAACGCTCCGACTATAAAAACAGCCAGGAGTGCCGAATAAATAACGGTTTCTATTAGAGTAAAACCAGTCCGGTTCATGGCGAGGAAGTTATGATACGGAGCGCATCGTTAGACCGCACTCCCGAGTAGACCAGATTGTCTTCATAATCGATGCCGGTTACAACCTGCGGAAAATTGAAAGAACTCCACGCTTGGATATTGGCCGGATCAGTAATGTTTAAAACCTGGAATTCTTTGTTCGAATCATCGGTGCCCAAAAACGCAAGATAATCTTTAACATAAGAATCGTTTATGCTTGCATCGATATCCTTCGATCCCAAATTTTGGATTGCAGCCGGGTTCGAAACATCTAATACATATAACGCTTCGGTCCCAAGATATAATTTCGGCGAAACCATAAAAACAGATTTACCATCATCATTGCCCGACGCATCGAAACTGCCGATTTCGGCAATACTCGCCGGATTCGCAACATTCAAAATTACAAGTTCTTTACTGTTATTCGATGTTGCGAGATATACGGTAGTGCCGACGACATAGATATCGTTCACATCAGCGCCGATCTCAAAACTTCCCAATTCCGTTGGGCTTAAAGGATTCGAAACATCAACCACATGAAATTCGGGACCGGTTGCTGTTTTTGTTCCTATATATACTTTTGACGATAGATAAAAAATGGATTTCCCTACCGCCCCCACGCCGGAAACACCGGTTAAACGAAACGAAACCTTAACCAAAGGTGTGGCTAAGTTACTCACATCAATAACCTGCAATTGAGCGGTATTAAGATCATTGGCCACATAAGCATAGGTATTTGCAACATCAACCCCGTTCAAGCTCGGACCGGTATCAACGCTAGAAATAATGCTGGGGCTCTCACCGTTTGCGGCATCAATAACAAAAAAATCGGGCTTGGCGGCCGATGCCGCTGAAGCACTCATATAGACGATCCTGCTCTTAACATCCAAATCGGTAGCTTGGTTACCCGGTCCCAAGTCAACCGTGCCCAATGTACGAGGGTTAAGCCAATCTCCAGAGATCCCGCCGCCGCCCGTGTCGCCGCCGGTTTCAATGGTTATATCAAAATTTGTAACCAAGGTAACAAACTGGACTTGTTCCGGTCTCGAAGGATCCGTAAGCCATGTAACCGTACTCTTTATCTCACGCTGATTAGAAACGGTTGTGGACACTGTAACCTGCCGGGTAAAAACGCTCGTCACGTCCTCCGAACCAGTAAGCTGCCATGTACCGCTTGAGAAAGTCACACCATAGGTGCCGTCAGCAATGCCGTTCCAATTATTTTTAACAGCCACTACCGCGCCTTCAAGCCCTTCAGTAGCCCAGGCTCGAGCCTGGGCGGAATTATCACGATCAACAACAATCTTTTGTCCGCCAAACACAAGGATTATAGCAAAGCCAATTCCCAAAGTGATGATCGCAAGCGCAATCAAAAGCTCGATAATACCCTGCCCGCTTTTTGACTTAGGGAGCGGAGTCGATGTTGTGGTTTTCGCACTTAAGATTTCATTTACTTTTACAATAACATCCTGCGGCGTAGCCACTGATTTCAAAATAAGATCAACCGCGCCGAGTTCTTGTGCGGCCTTACGATCCTCGATCTTGTTGCCAATATTGGTAAGAAATACAACCGGAATTTTTTGAAGTGCTGCGTCATCCTTAAGTTCAATAATGGTTTCGATTCCATCTTTCTTCGGCATCATCACATCGAGAAGAATCAAATCTGGTTTGGTTTCACGCGCTTTGCTCAAAACCTCTTCGCCGTTCTCGGCATAAATAACCGAGAAACCTTCTTTCTCCAGTTTCAAACCAAAAAGCTCGGCCAGGGGTCGATCGTCCTCGGCTAAAATAATCTTATAGGGATTTGGCATATTTCTTTACTTTTATTATGACATCCTGGACCTTGTCGCTCGTAAGTACAATTTTATCGACCACGCCGAGATTCTCTGCTTCGGTGAGCGTTTCTGATTCGAGAATGTTAGAAATCACAATCATTGGAACAGTTTTCCAATTATCATTGTTTTTAATAGATTTCAAAATTTCCAAACTACTCATGCCTTTAAGTTCCAAGCTTAAAAGCACCAAAGCCGGAGGTTCTCGGTTAATAAGTGAAGTAACTTCAACGCTATCTAAAACAACGCGAACCTCAAATCCTTCTCGTTGTAGCTTGGTTTGATACGTTCTTACCAGAAATTCATCGTTATCGATAATAAGAACGGTAAGTTTTTTTGCGCCGCCCGTTGATGATTTAACCATATATTTTCTTATCTATTATACCTCCACGGCTTATTTACCACACAATCATACCCTGTTCATTTACCGTAACCGTTTGCGTTGCAAACCCGTTACTTAAACTCAAGGCGCCGATAACCGTAGGCAATCCGGAAAGAGATCTAAAAACTATTTCACCGGGACCCACAACACTAATCGATGAATTCCGAAGATAAGCTTCATCGAAAAGGGGATCGCGGCTGGCAAACGAAGCTCCCTGAAAAATCAAAAACTGCGTAGGCTGAACCACCACCCCGTAACTTTTTTGGTACGCATTCGTCATCGCGGCGTACTCAGCCCGCCTCATAACGCTCAATAAGCTCTTGGATTCCGAATCCAAGAGATAATGACGATAAGCATCCAGACCAATAGGTACGCCAATCGCCGCAAGAAATCCAAAAAGCGCGAGCGCTATAACCAATTCAACGACTGAAAATCCGGCTCTCGAAGAATACATTTATTATTTAACTTTTACCTGCTGCGTGATTTTGTAAATCGGCGTGATGATCGAAACAGCGACGAAGCCAACCAAAAGTCCCATAAAAACCAAAAGAATCGGCTCGAGTACGGTGGTTAAATTTTTGACTTGGTCATCGACTTCACCCTCATAGTGCTCGGCAAGGTAAATGAGATTTTCTTCGAGGTTACCGGTCTCCTCACCTACCCTGATCATGCCGGCGAACATGGGCGGGAAAAATTTCGGTTTGGTTGAAAGGTAACGGGCCATTTGTTCTCCACGACCTATAAAATCTATAAGCGTATCTAAATGACGTCGGTAAACAAGATTATGAAACGTACCCTTCGCGATCGTTAAAGCATCGATAAGAGTCATACCGCTTTTCAAAAGCACGTTTAGGGATCTGGCGAAATTGGTAAGCGTCAGGTTTTTGACTATTTTCGAAATGAGCGGCATGGAAAGCATCAGTCGGTCGAAAACATAATGAGGTTTAGGGAGTGCCAGAAGCAACCGTAAAAGAATGGCCATAAAAATCAAACCACCGATGACGTGAAAACCATATTTGGTCATAAAGGTCAAAGTCTGAATCATGATCTGTGTCGTTAAAGGAAGTTCCACCCGAAGACTAGAAAAAATAGGCAAGATTTTCGGGAATATAAAGAACGTGAGGAAAAAAGTGATGCCCAAAGTCACAACGAGAATTACAACCGGGTACATAAGTGCCGCACGGACGCGGTGATTAACCTCTCGCTGCTTTTTAAGTTCAAGCGAAAGATGGAGGAGGCTGGAAGATAGATTACCGCTTGTCTCTCCAACCTTGACCATATTAATGAAAAACCCGCCGAAGATGTACTCGAACATCTCGAGGCTCTGGGCCAGTGATTGGCCGTTATTCACGTCTTTTATAATCTCTTCGATTGCTTTCTTTAATTTCTTTGATGCAGTCTGTTCTTGAATTAAACGCAAACTTTCAATGATAGCCAAGCCGCTTTTGATGCCAACCGAAAGATAACGGGCAAAATTTATTTTTTCCTGAAGGGAAACGGCTGGAAAAATGCGGAACCTACCCCGTTTCTTCCTACCCCTAAAAAACTTATTGTTATCAGCCAGAGGTTCATGTTTTTCAATCTTTTTATCATTACTCATAAATTATTCTGAGTACTTCTTCAATTGTAGTGATTCCCTTGCGCGCCTTAATGAATCCATCCTCGATCATTGTCTTCATGCCGTTCTTTAAGGCCGCTTGTTTGATTTGCGAAGCGTCGGCTCTGCCAACAATAAGAGGACGAACGGCATCATCGACTTCGAGCACTTCGTAAATTCCGATTCGACCGCGATAACCAGTTTTGTCACACTGCACACATCCCTTACCCGCTGTGTATACCTTATCCGTAAGCTGCTCTTTAGCCACACTGCTCAAACTCTTAAGTTCGGCCAGATTCAGCACCCGCTCCTCGCGGCAGTTCGGGCAAACCATACGAACAAGACGTTGGGCGATAATAACGTTGATAGTCGAAGCAACAAGAAAAGGCGGCACACCCATATCGATAAGCCGCGGGAAAGTTGTAGCTGCATCGTTCGTGTGAAGAGTTGATAACACCAAATGTCCGGTCAGGGCCGCGTTTACGGCAATGTTTGCTGTTTCCGAATCGCGGATTTCACCGACCATGATAATGTTCGGGTCTTGCCGTAAAATTGATCGGAGACCGGTAGCAAAAGTAAGACCGGCCGTAACGCTCACCGGCATCTGAGTAATGCCTGAGATTGAGTATTCAATCGGATCTTCAATGGTAATAATTGAAACTTCGCGACTGTTCAATTTTTTGATGGCTGTATAAAGCGTGGTGGTCTTGCCTGAACCAGTAGGACCATTAGCTAAAATCATTCCGTAGGGTTTGCGTATAGCCTTAGTAAGTTGAGATAACTGCGCAACCGTAAACCCTAAATCTTCCAAATTGAAAATCTGGACTGTTTCGGCAAGCACACGCATCACCACGTTTTCACCGTAGTAAGTCGGAGCAATAGAAACGCGTATATCAATATCTTCGGCTGCTTCAATTTTTGCTTTGAATCGGCCGTCCTGCGGAATGTGATGAATGTCGGTTTTGAGTCCGGAAAGAACTTTGATACGGCTTATCACCTCTGATTGAAGATCCTTTAACAAAGGAAATATATCGTGAAGAATGCCATCAATTCGGAATCGAACCATGACCTTGTCCGGAGCCGGTTCGATATGAATATCCGAAGCACGTGCAATGTAACCATACTCGACCAAAAGGTCGACAAGCTCGATAATCGAAACTTCATTCGGCGATAAAGACAGCTGCTTCTCAATGCCGGTCTTTACTGATTTGATGTCAAGCATTTTTTATATTATAACAGAAGCTGGCTTAGGCCGAAACGCTTGGGGGATCGTCTAACGGTAGGACACTGCCCTTTGGAGGCAGGTATCGGGGTTCGAATCCCTGTCCCCCAGCCCAAATTCAAAACAGACTTGCCTTTATGGTAGGTCGGTTTTAGATTTAAGTTACTATCGTTGAACTATGCATGGAGAAATAACAACCAAACGCAGCCCGATTGTCCTTATGTGGAAATTCGCGGTTATTGAAACCTTTGGGTTCTTTCTTTACTTTATCGCTACGCTCCTCGGTAACACCAAATACGAACTCTACGCTCAATTCTCTTTTTCGAATTTCCTTTCGTACCAAGCCGCAAAAATACTTTTTCTATTAAGCGCTCAATTCGCCCTAACCGTATACGCATTCCTTTCCTGGTACTACGAAGAATATACGATACACGCTGACTCGATCACTCACACAAGCGGCATATTTTGGAAAAAAGCAGAAGTATTTACAACCAACAAATCCGTATCGCTTACAGTGAAGCCCGGCCCCTTAGGAAAACTTTTCCACTACGGCTCGATAAGTGTAAAAAAAGACACGTCATCGTTTACCCTGTCTCACATTTCGAGACCGGAACGAATTATCAAGGCTATATGGGGAGAGTATGATGTTCCCGAACATGCGTTCGGAAGAAAACCGGATATAGAGAAACTTCTTGGAGAGACCGAACATGACCGGTTGGAATTCAAATCGTCTCTCCGATTCGATTACAAAGCAGGAAATGCAAGTCGTGAACTAGAAAAAGCGGCGATGAAAACAGTTGCCGCATTTTTAAACTCCAACGGCGGATATTTGGTCATAGGAGTAAGCGACATACGCATGCCCCTTGGTCTCAAAAACGATTATCAAACACTTCAAAGGAAGGATAGTGACGGTTTTGAAAATCACTTTTCTCAATCATTCAATAATATGATCGGTCCGGAATTCCGCAGTTTCATAAAACTGTGGTTCCACAATATGAACGGATATGAACTTTGCACGATCCAAACGCTCCCAAGTCCGCGGCCGGTATATCTTAAAATAGACAACGACGAGCATTTCTATATGAGAACGGGAAATATTTCTACTTCACTGAAACTCAGCGAAATAGAATCGTACGCACGCTCCCGCTGGCCAAACCGGGTGAGTTAAAAATCACATTACACGTTCTTCAGATTTGTTTATTTTTCAACTTCTTTTGTTGCCGTTCGATATGCGCAAAAATCACAGTTTTCTCCCACTTGGGGTAATTCATTGCTTATTAGGCATTCGTGCGCTTTCAAAACAGTCCCTTCTACCCAATCGTCATTTCCATCATACGGCAATATCTTAACCGTAAATTCTAATTTTCCATCGAATGCTTTTTTGTCGGTATCACCGTTACAGTATACGAAGAAACCGGTATTGCTAACCTTGAAATTGTTCTTTCTGAAAAGCCACTGGTAAATTTCCATTTGCCGTTTGTAGCCTATCTGCCACTCCGCATCCAAACTTACCTCGCCATCTTTCGCGGTTGCTTTATAGTCCACAATAATGAGTTCGCGATCGGGATTAACCCATACGTCATCGACGCCGCCAGTAATAAGTAAATTAGTCGGAATATGAAGATATTGGATACCGCCGCCCAAAGAATCTCTCCATGTATCGATTTTTTCGTGCTGAAAAGGAATTGCATCAACGCCGTATGTTTTCATGAGAGGATGAACGCTGCCATTAGAACGGTGTATATCAAACTCCTTTTTCAAGAGCTTATCTACCGCCACATTAAGACTCATGGGGAATCCTGGCGGCTGCCCAATGCCTAAACGCCGATCCAGATAGAAACATCGAGGGCAGTTTAGAAACAGATCGATTTTACTACGGCTTAATTTAAATGGTACTTTTGAATTTATTTCGAAGATGTTGCGGGTTCTTTTGGCGTTATAATATTTGGTCATTACTACTAACTTAATTGAATAATTTTTATGTGTAAAGCAAGCGTAGGAATATCGCTACAGCCAAGACGAACCAACTGATTACCCTCAAGATAATTCCAATATAATCCTGTAAGCCGAAAAATAACTCAATGTTATATAATAAACATATATGCATTTTTTGATCGGACTGCATGCTGCCTTGGGAGAATTGGGAGCATTAATGTTTCTTTGGGTTTTGGTTGAGATGCTTGATCCTAACGAAACCCGAATCCGACGGGCAAAAAAAGCGGCCATGCTCGGCCTGCTCTTCCTCGTCCTCTCGTGGATCTTGGGCGGCTATTATTATCTTGGCCACTATCAAGCGGATGTAAAAGCCGTCATCAAGGCCGGACCGGATCCTTGGACGCACTCCATTATCACCGAAACCAAAGAACACGTATTTATATTCCTGCCGTTCTTAGCAACTATTGTCTGGGGAATGTTTATGCGATACGGACTTGAGCTCCAAAACAACAAAAATCTTTCCCGCGCGGTGGTCGTGCTCGCCGCTCTAATTATTTTAGTCGCTCTTTCCATGGCAGGCATGGGTTATCTTATCTCCAGCGGCTTTCGAAGCGCGCATGAAAGTTTAATGCCATGAAACCAAACATTACAGCACTTGTTAAAGCGACAGTCGGTACCATCTGGTTTGTGGTCGTGATTACGATTGGCGGAGAGTTATATAAACCGCTCAAAGATTTTTTTGTAACCATTGCGCGCCAGCATTGGACAGGCAAAAGCATCACATCAGTCATAGTATTTATTCTCTTGTATCTAGTCTTTATGAAAAGTAATGAATCGGAAAAACCAGAAAAAGGAATTTATAGCGTCATCGTAAGCGTTGTCTGCGGCGGCCTAATCATCTTTGGTTTTTTCGTTTGGCATTTTTTCTCAGTGTAGCCTCAATCCGCTTTCCTACAAAAAATATAAAACAAAAAACCCTAACCGGACGGTTAGGGTTTTGGGATATTCTTATCATCAAGAATAAATTCTCGATCATAGAGAACCTTAAATGCAAAGGTTTTTTGCTTGAAAGAATATTCAAGTCTCTTGGCCACGGATTCAAGGCGTTTTGGAATAGCAAGAATATTTTCCTGCGCCTTTTCACCCAAAGTCTTGAGACCGGTAATCGATTCGATCCCCCAGGCATGAATCACCCGCTCAACAACTTCCTTATAGTGCCAGAGAGTATAAATACCGAGTTTGGCTTCAACCTCAAGCCCTGCTTTGAAATTTTCCGAAGAAATTCCCGGCATATCGATATGCGGCAGAATCTCGCCCGCGGCTACAAGAGCGCCATCCGGATCAATCCCAAGAATCGCTTTAAAGAAATTAAGGTAGAAAGCGTAGTGACGCGCTTCATCTCCCGCAATCTTTTTTAAGATTTTCGCGAGCGTCGGTTCGTAATTGCCCGCTACCAATCCGGTACGTTCGTGCGAAAGTTGGGTCGCCTTTTCCTGAACAGTCGTGTAAACGAATGTCTCAAAAGGAAACCTACCCACGAAGGCCGGCTGGAATCCGGCTAAAAGATAATCAAATTGCTGCTGTTCCAATTCCCGAAAATCGTAGAGACGCGCATCGCGCACATAATCACGGAGGATATTGCCGTGGCGGTCTTCTTCGGCTGTCCAAAGATTATTCCACCAGCCAAGAGCCGAATCGAATGGCGATACCACGGAAATAATCCGATGAAAATGAGGCAGCCCTTCTTCGGTACGAAGGTTTAAATCCAAGCTCACGCGAACCGCGTCAGGCAATGTTTTGGCTCGCTCGCGCAATTTAAGAATTCCCTCTTCGTCTATCGGCGAATTTCTTTCGCTAGCCGGTAAAAAATCCGATGAAAACCAAAGGGTCCGTTTCTCTATATGACGCGCCGTTAAATCGCGAATTGTCGGTTCCAACTGTGAAAGGACTTCGAACTGTTCCCTGAAAACATCATGATTTTTCACGCATCACCTCTTTCGTGCGTTTATTTTAAATGATCCTAAATTAAGACTAACATGATATATCCCAAAAACAAGAAACTCCCATATATATGGGAGTTTTTATTAAACCTTTGTCTTCTCAAAGATATCGAGACAAATGCCGGACTTGCGACATACATAGAAAACCGGATGTTTATCCCCGATCGCTTCGATGACGCTTTTGGTTTCCGCAATCCAGCGCTTGTCGCACGAACAACCGTCTTCTCGTTTAAAACAGTCAAGCGCCTCTTTCTGAGTTTTAAAAAGAGCAATGATTGGTGATGTCCAACCGCCGTACCATTTACGATCAACCCTCTCGATTCTTCTTTCATAGACCGGCGTATCAAGCTCGCCAGCCTCGGGTACATAAGTTATAAGAATTTTACAGATCGCAACCATGGCGGCTTTGATAAGTTCGTGGCCGACTGGAATATCGCTTTTGCCTTTTACGGCAATTTTTAAAACCATCGGCAATCCATCGCCGCCATCAGCCGTTACGCGATAAACAGACGTTTTGGTTACGGCAAAGAATTCGTTTAACACCACAAATCACCTGCCTTAATTATTAAATCGAAATCGCTACCAACAAAATACTACCTATACGAATATTTGTATATAGCAACCCATATGTAATTTTGATAACGCCTGCGCCAGATAAAGACCATCTATAAAAAACAAAATCCCCTATCCAGTTTTCACTGTTTAGGGGATTTGAATAAACTATCTGTAAATCCGAAAAAGCTTATCTCCTTCCCCTGAAAGAATTTGAGCGTGATCGATTGCCTCCGAATCTCGGATTTCTATAACCACCCGGTCGACTAGAACCAGAACGGCCAGGTTGGGAATGATAAGAGCTTCCCCTACCTCGAGGAGTAAACCTGCTTTCCGAACTATCCATTTTAAATTTGAATGGTACCGGCGGAGGAAGGGTTGGGATTTTTGAAACGGGCAATGTTTTCCTGATTAACCGCTCAATGGCACGTACGTCTTGAAACTGATTCGGCCTGGCAAAAGAAATGGCATGTCCGCTCGTTCCGGCTCTGGCGGTGCGGCCGATCCTATGAACGTAATCTTCGGCGTTCTCCGGCAAATCGTAATTCAAAACTAGCTCGATATTGGTCACATCGATGCCGCGCGCGGCAATATCCGTTGCCACAAGCACGCGATACCTCCCCGTTTTGAATCCTTCCAAAGCTTCTTTTCTTTGGCCGAGAGAACGATTCCCGTGAATTTCAGCCGACTTATGCCCCAACGCACGCACCAAGCTCGTTATTTTTTTGGCACTGTATTTCGTACGCGAAAAAACCAGCACCGAACCGCGATATTCTTGAAGTAACTTTTCCAAAAGCCTCGGTTTTTCTTCTTGCGTGACAAAAAATAATTCCTGCGTGACGTCCTTAACAGTTGTTCCCGAACGCGCAATCTCAACTCTTATAGGAAGTTTTAAATAAGCTTTAGCGATATCGACAATCGACTGCGGCATTGTGGCCGAAAAAAGCATGGTCTGCTTATTTTTCGGCAAAATCGAAAGGATACGATTAAGCTGCGGGGCGAATCCCATATCAAGCATACGGTCCGCTTCATCCAAAACCAAAATACTTACCTTTTGAAGCGAGAGTGTTCGCTGAGTCAAGTGATCAATAATTCTACCCGGAGTACCAATCACAACCTGCGGGCTGCGGTGAAGGTCGCGAATCTGCCGACCAATTGATTCTCCGCCGATAAGAACCGCGGTTCTCAAGTTAAGCGACATGCCGACTTTACGGAAGGTTTCATCGATTTGCAAGGCAAGTTCGCGTGTAGGCGCTATAACAAGGCCAGATCCTTTTCCATTAAGAACATGCTGAATAAGCGGTATGCCGAAAGCCAGGGTTTTACCCGTTCCCGTCTGAGCGATACCCATCAAATCCTTACCCTCAATGGCTATAGGAATTGATTGTTCTTGAATTGGAGTAGGGATTTTAAAATGGAGTTTAGCGAGAATTTCCAAGATTCCTGGCGCAATACCAAGGCCATAAAAGTCCCTTTTACTTTCTGTCATTTGAACCTATAATAACAGACAACTTTATAGAAAGCCATTAAAATACGGAAGGTCAAGTTTTGTAAAATAAGATCAAAATATGAAACAAAATACGATGGTTATCGGTTTAGTAATCTTGGTCGTTCTAATCGGCGGTTATGTTCTTTTTACAAACTCGAACAACGATCAACATATCGTTCCCTCGTCAGCTAAAAATATGAATGATTCGAACTCGGCGATGCTTCAGAAAGAAAATGACACCGCGATAAATTCAAACAACATCAACTATTTCGAAAACTTTAATGGGTTTTATGCCGAACCGGCAATCGAAGGAAATTATCCGGGCGTAGTAATGATCCATGAATGGTGGGGATTAAATGACAACATCCGCGACATGGCTCGCGAACTAGCTAAAGAAGGATATCGGGTTCTGGCGGTTGATCTTTTCGGCAAACTCGCGACAACGCAAAACGAAGCACGAACCCAAACAAGCAACTTAAACCAAGAAAAAGCCTTAGAAAACCTGAAGGCGGCAATCGACTATCTTCGCTCCAAAGGATCGGAAAAAATGGCTTCTCTCGGATGGTGTTTCGGCGGCGGCCAATCTCTGAAACTCGCTCTCTCCGGGGAAAAACTCGATGCAACCGTGATTTATTACGGCCAGCTCGTGACCGACAAAACCCAGCTCCAAAAGATCAAATGGCCGGTCCTTGGCATTTTCGGCGACAAAGATACAAGCATACCAGTTCAAACCGTAAATGCTTTTAAAGACGCCTTGGCGTTTCTAGGAATTCAAAACAACATCAATATATATGCTGGCGTTGGACATGCTTTTGCAAATCCCTCAGGCCAAAACTATGCTCCGAACGAAACCAAAGACGCTTGGACAAAAACAGTTTCTTTTTTGGCTGAGAATCTAAAAAGCAAAGCGAGTGCGACAAAAACAACAACTGAAATTAAAGAATTCACTATGACATCTTTCTTTGAAATGAAAGACAACAAACCCGCTCCGCAATTCTCTATAAAAGAAATTTCCGTAAATAAAGGTAATCGCGTTCGGATTAACGTAACCAATACCAAAGGCATGCACGACTTTGCAATCGACGAATACGGAATCAAAAAAGAAACCCCATTAAATGAAGAGGTAACGATAGAATTTACAGCCGATAAAGCCGGTGAGTTCATTTATTACTGTTCAAAACCGGGGCACCGCCAAAATGGTCAGTGGGGCACCCTAAAGGTCAACGGATAATATATCTGCTATAATACTCACGCACTCAATATTTCTATGACAACACATCCGGAAACAAAAAAAACGGGGCCGCGCGATGTCTTTTTCCAACTACTCTCAATCATTACGCTCTACCTTAGCGCTATTTCTTTCGGGACGCTGCTTTTCCAATACATCAATATACATTTCCCCGATCCGTCCATTTATGGGTACGAACCGTATCGCGGACCATTACGTTTAGCACTGGCCACCCTTGTAATTGTATTTCCGGTATTTCTTTGGGTCAGCCGATTCTTAAACAAAGAAATAGAAAAAATGCCCGAGAAAGCGGAATTACGCACTCGGAAATGGCTCTTAAATTTCACGCTTTTTGCTACAGCCATTGTCATCAT
>JACRFG010000017.1 GCA_016234345.1 Candidatus Jorgensenbacteria bacterium | reverse complement strand
CGGCGCTGTCAGCGTCTTTTTGGTCGGGTTAAAGAAAAAAGACATGCAAAGCGAGACGCCGTTCGGCACGTATTTGACCGCGGCCACTTTTGTGGCGATGTTTTTTGGCGGGACGATAGTGAATTGGTATTTGGGGTTGTTAAGGTGACGCGAGTCATGGACAATTGATCATGGAGTATGGAGCATAATCTGAAACAAAAATTTACAAAAGCTTATGCGAATGATTTTATGACTTTAGATGGTTATTCGTTTAAAAAATTGGCCGAACTGAAGTGGGTTTGGTTTTGGTCTGGCAACTGGCCGCTACTTGACGCAACCACCGAACGCAATCGCGATTTTGAGATAGAGTTCAAAAAGGTTGCGGGCATCTATCCGCGGATAACGGTGGATATCTTTAGGGGCGGACTTATTACCGCTTATCATTGTCAAGAAGAGTATAACCGCATGGCGAAATTTCTTTATCGCAAGTTTGAAGATGAGCCGAAGTTTATTTTGAAGTCACTTGCGGACTATGAACAGAAAACTAATCGCGACATAACTACCTTGGAGCAATTGGCGAAGCGTGATTTCCATGTGTGCTCAAATGCCGAACTTATCAAAATTTTTAACACAGCACGGAAACATTTTGTATACAATTCGGCTATTGACCATTGGGCGTGGTATATTGAAAAATTTTTTACTCCCAAGCTTGAGAAATACCTTATTCGCCGTTTGGCGGAATTAGGGAAAAACGATTTTGTTCCAGAGTATTTATCAACTCTGGTCTCACCCACAAAACCCTCAAGAATATATGAAGAACGAATTGCTTTTTTCCAAATAGTGAAGCAAACTAGAAACATTCGAGGGTTTGTTACAGCAGCCAAAAATTATCCCCGAACGAAAAAATTGGCAGAACGTTTTCCAAAAGTTGGTCTATGGGTCAGAAAACACTTTGAGTGTTACGGCTGGTTACCTGTGTTGGTGAACAACCCACCAACAACCGAGCGTGACATTTGGGAAGAGATAGTTTCAGCAACGAAACGATCACCATCGCTTGAATTAGACGTAAAACGTCTTGGTGACAATTTTGATAACGGCATACTTCAAAGAAAAAAACGTCTTATTAACGAACTCAAACCCGATCTCGCGACTCTATATCTCATTCGTACTCTCGAGCGAACAGCTTTTGTGAGAACCGAAGATAATGCAGTTATGAGCCGTTCCGCTTATTTAATAATTCCTCTATACAAAGAAATCGCTCGACGCTTAGATATTTCTTACTATGAACTCAAAGAGCTAATTTCAGAGGAAGTAGTTAGAGCTTTGCGTATCAGTAGTGATGTTCAGAAGTTGATTGGTTCTCGTTATAAATTGAGTGGTTTTTTGGTATTCAAAGGGAGACGATTCATACTTGACGGGAACGAGGCAAACAAGCTCAAACTTATTATTGAATCCAGTATCAATCAGTCCAAAAAGAAAACAAAGAAAACATTGAAAATATTCAAAGGTAACCCCGCGAGTCTGGGACGAGTGCGGGGTCGAGTATTTCTGGCTTTAAGTTCTAAAGATTGTAACGTAATGAAGAAAGGCGATATTCTGATTGCTCCTGCCACGAGTGCAGATTTCGTGCCAGCCATGAGGAAAGCCGCAGCCATAGTCACGGAATTTGGTGGGCTAACTTCTCATGCCGCTGTTGTTTCTCGAGAATTTAACATTCCCTGTGTTGTTGGCGTAGAGAATATCACCAATTTTCTCAAAAGTGGTGATGTTGTTGAAATTTACGCTAGCAAAGGAATGGTACAAAGAGTCGAATAGTCATTTCAGTAGTCCCTACGGGACTTAAAAATGCTGAACGCATTTTGCAGGCACTAAAGTGCCTGCCTAACGATGGGGCGTCACTATCGTGACTCTGATGTGATTTTTAACAAAAGTAAAATTTGTCGGTTTGCCCCGTAGGGGCTGACTGTTCGTTAGGCAGGCAGTTTAGTGCCTGCATCGAGGTTTCGATTTATAATTAGTCCCGTAGGGACGGATGATGTGTTATGTCCAATAATCTAAACAACAGAATTCAAAAACTTCGTTCTCAAATAGACGACTTGCGCTATCGTTACCATGTTTTGAATGAGCCGGAAGTGACTGACGCTATGTATGAAGGGCTGATGGATGAGTTGAGAAAGATTGAGGAACAGCATCCGGAACTGATTACTGCTGATTCACCCACGCAGAGGGTCGCGGGCAAACCATTGGATGAATTTAAAAAAGTCGCGCACGAAGTTCCGCAATGGTCTTTTAATGACTATTTTTCCTAAGAGGATATTAAGGACTGGATTGAGAGAATCGTTCGGATGTTGGAAAAGGACATGGGGAGCGTGCCAAATGACTTGGATTATGTTTGTGAAGT
>JACRFG010000091.1 GCA_016234345.1 Candidatus Jorgensenbacteria bacterium | reverse complement strand
CCACTAAAGCATTATTCAACGTAGCAATAGATTGAGCTTCAGCAATGCTTTCGGCGAGTTTGCTGTTTTTAAAAAGAAATGTCAATAAATTGTCTCGATCTTTAGCTTGAAGCGCTACCAAAAGTTTAACAACTGTTTCTTTTTTATTTTTAATATTGCGTTCTATAGCTACCGTATCACTTTTAAGTGAATCGACTTCAAGGTCTAATTTTTCTATAGCAATCTTGTTAGACTTAATAGATAAATTCAGTTGAATAATATTGTTATCGATCGTTTTTATTTCTTTAAGAAGAGAGCCTTTTAATTGACCAACACTCTCGATATTTTTTTCTAAGCCTTCACGTTCTTCTTGTATTCTCTTCAATTCTTGGTTTTTTTGGCCAATTAAATCACGCAAAGCACCAACCATTGCTTCACCTTCTCCGTTAACCGTGGACAATATAGTACTAGTTTGTCCATACACAAAAGCGAACGGTACAATAAGCGCTACCACAAAAAATACGGACAGGTTTATAACAAAAAAATAATGGCGTGCTCTTCGATTATTCATGATTAAATAAGATTAATACGATCTTGACTATTTATGCCTCCGGGCAATTTATTCAAAGCGACATTCAGTCTATTTATGGTTTCGTTTTTGCCTAAAAGACCGGCGATTTCGATAGGCGGCGGTGACGTTTCCTGACCAGATAAAGCGACTCGAAGGGGCCAAAGAACTGCTCCCCTGCCCTGCTCGTCAGCCAAAGCCATAATGGTTCTTTCTAATACTTCATTGGAAAATTCCTTGTCAGGGATAGCTTTAATAATTTCAAGTACTTTACGAATATTTTCCGCAACCGCCTCGATAGGCGTATCCTTCCATATTAATAGGTTTGATGAATAGTTCGGCAATTCAAAGAAAAACGACGCAAGACTCGAAAAATCACGCAAACTTTTCATCCTTTCTTGTTCAATAGTAATTATTTTTTTGACTAAAGGGTTATCCAACCAATGAACAGGTAAAAAATGTTTTAGGTGAGCTAACAATTCATCCGTAGGCATTGTTTTAATATAATGAGCGTTTAACCAATCCAATTTTTCGGGATTAAACACCGCACCCGCTTTCTGCACTCGCTTCAATGAAAACTCGGCCGCCATTTCCGACCGGTTTAACACTTCACGATCTCGTTCCGGATGCCAACCCAAAAGAACCAAAAAATTTAACATTGCATCCGGTAGATAACCTCCGTTTTTGTAGTCCTGCATAGATCGGCTAAGAAATCTTTTAGACAATTTTTTACGATCGGGACCTAAAATTAAAGGGAGGTGAGCATAGTGCGGACTTTTCCAACCGAATGCTTCGTGAATCAAGATCTGTTTAGGTGTATTTGAAAGATGGTCTTCCCCACGGATAACATGGGTAATTCCCATAGCTATATCGTCAACAGCTGCGGTAAAATTATAAAGTGGCTCCTGTATATTCTTTGCGATTATAATATCACCGAGTAAGCTGGCGTTAAATTCAATTCGGCCGCGCACTAAATCATTAAACACTACTGTTTTGTCAGGCACTCGAAAACGTATTACGGCTTTTTCATCGCGTTTCAATCTTTCTTGCACGTCATCATCGGAAAACATTCTGCATCGGCCACTATAAATTGGGGGTAGCCCTTGACTAAGCTTAGCCTGACGCTCGACTTCTAATTCTTGGGTACTGCAAAAACAATAATAAGCATCATGATTAGCAATAAGAGTTCTGAGATGTTCGGAGTAAAGCCGAACACGCTCGCTTTGACGCACAATATCTTCGCTGTGGGTTAATCCAAGCCAATCAAGGCTTGCGCATATTTCGTCTTCAAAGATTTTCTGAGATCGCTCTTTGTCAGTGTCTTCAATACGAAGCAAAAATACACCTCCTTCATGACGGGCAAAAAGCCAGTTAAAGAGAGCTGTGCGGGCGTTCCCAAGACTAAAAGGACCGGTCGGAGAAGGCGCAAAACGTACACGTACGCTCATATCTATATTATACCCCACTATGCTGTTTTAAGCGGTTCTGTAACGTATTTAGCCAAAAAAAGAATTTCGCGTGCCAACGTAAGAGCGGCATCGGGCTTGAAAAATTGTTTAGCTGAATTTTCAATTGCCGCCAACTTATCCTTGTCGTCTATAAACTCATGAATCTGATTTAAAACCAAATTAACTCGGAAATTAGCTTCTTCAATAACCGTCCCGGCTCCACTCTTAGCATATTCATATGCATTTTGCCGTTGGTGATCGTTAGCCGACTCGTCAAGCGGAATAAGAATTGCGGGTTTACCCGAAGCGGCGATCTCATAAATTGCACCAGCTCCGGCTCGAGAAATAATAATGTCCGCGGCACTCAAAACAGAAGCCATTTCCTCAACAGTCAAATGACCTGCAATATGATATCGGTCTGAATGAACGCCAGGAGAAGCACGCAATAAACTCAAAACTTGTTCGGCTTCTTTGATATTATTACCACCAACCTGATGATATATCTGAACATCCGCAAGAAGTAGTTCGATATTGTCAAAAATAAAAGTATTAATACGAGTAGATCCTTGTGAGCCAGTCAAGACGAGAAGAAGAGCATCGTTCGGACCAAAGCCTAATCGTTCCTTAGCCTCAACCTTGCCTATCAAACCTTTGGTCAATTCTTTACGCACTGGATTACCGACAAAAGCGGTTTTTGAAGACGGAAAGTAAGTGGCGGCAGATCGAAAAGCGATACCAATACGCTCAGCGAAATATGCGGACAAACGATTGGTTAAACCGGGAACAGTATCGGACTCGTGGATAATCACGGGAATCAAATAAAAGCGCGCGGCCAAAATAACAGCAAGAGCCCCGGGACCGCCTTTAGAAAAAACAACATCTGGCATGATGAAATAAAGCTCAATGAGCGCCTGAAACAAACTGATAAAAAATTTGGGAATATCAATTACGTTACGAAAATCGAAATAGCGCCGGAACTTACTCGAAACAATAGTACGAATAACCACGCCACTGGCTTTAAGCTGTGGAAGAAACGGACTGGAAGCGCCAAGATATATAAGTTCCGGAGCATCGTGAGACAATGTTTTAATCTCACCCACAACAGCAACCAAAGGAAACATGTGTCCCCCACTCCCCCCACCAGTTAATACAATTCTTATCATAATTAATTACCTTCGCCCGACACGATATCTTGAGATGTTAACAACAATACCGCTCATCATCAAGAATGTAGCAAGCGAAGTTCCGCCGTAACTTATAAAAGGCAATGGCACGCCGGTTAAAGGCGTAACCCCGGAAATTGCGGCGATATGAACAAAAGCTTGAAGTCCTATAATACTCATAAAGCCGGTAACAATGAGCCGACCGAACGTATCGGGCGCAGCCCTAGCGATAGCCAAGCCACGCCATACAAAAAATAAAAAAATAAAAATAAGAAGAATGCCACCCACAAATCCCAGTTCTTCGGCTATGACAGCAAAAATAGAGTCGCCGATCGGCTCAGGCAAAGAATTTAATTTAGTTGTTGATTTACCAAAACCAACTCCGAATATACCCCCCGAACCTATGGCCGTCTGAGCTTGATTAATATGATACGACGTACCCAATTCATCTACCGAAGGATTTAAAAACGAAATAACACGCGTAAGACGATACGGCGTAATATATACAAGCAGAGAAAAAGCGAGCGCGGCGATTAATACAGCCACAACCAAAAATCTTAAACGAGCCCCGGCTGTAAAATAAGTTAAAATCGATGCGGTAAATATCAACGCAGCTGTTGTCGTCGACGGTTGAAGAAGCAATACAAGCATTACGCCGCCGACAAGAAAGAGAAACGGAATCAAACCGTTACCAAAACTCTGACTGCGAGACTGACTACGGCCAATCCATGTCCCCAAATAAATAAAAAAACTCAACTTCAAAAGCTCACTCGGCTGAAAAGAAACAGGACCGACAGCAACCCACCTTTCACCACCCTTAATATTCAAACCAAGAGGCGTAAACACGAGTAATACTAAAGCCAAACTCAAAAGGAGAAGCGGTAATGCAAATTTCTCCCAAAAACGGTAATAAACTAAAGCACCTACCAAAAATCCCACTAAACCAATAGAAAGACCATAGACAATTTGATGATTTACGTAATAGTAACTATTACCAAACTGATCCTGAGCTTTTTCAGAAGAAGCGCTTGAAAGCATCACCAACCCAAAAATAACCAGAAAAAAAAGCAGGCTTATAAAGAGATAATCCGGCGAAGAAGCTTTATTAATATAACGAGACATGAGGTGAATAGTTTATGTGTCTATCTATGCCGCAAAATGGCGCCGGCTCTGCGTTCTCGAAATTTTCCGTGCTCAAAAACAATCTTGCCGTTAATTATTACCGTATCCGGAGCATCATCTTTCAAAACAACAACGTCTGCATAGTACTGCTCACGGATCAGACCACGTTGCTTTATGCGATATTTGATTGCCGGCACCGATGTAATTTTTGTTATAGCTTTTTCGAAAGAAATCGACGGCTCTTTAGAAATCATATTCAGAAAAACAGGAAACGAAGAAAAGTTACGTTCGTGTTTCCAAGACTTATGAGGAAAACTTGCGCCGTTTGAAGCGATGATTGATCGATCGTCGATAATAAAATCTCGAAGTAACGCGGCATCAATATTGCGATACAAAAGCGCTGCCCTAAGATCGGTCATGCGCATAAATTTCAGTAACGCTTCGTTACAGGGAAGTTTTTGATTACGCGCAAATTCTTTAAATGGTTTGCCCTCCAAGAATTTAAGCGGTTTATTGATTACATGACCTATAGTCAAATTATTAAAATCCAAAGTATTAAAGTGTTCTAATAATACGTACTCGATTGTCGAAGAAAGAACGTGACCGAGCATAACCTCCAAT
>JACRFG010000089.1 GCA_016234345.1 Candidatus Jorgensenbacteria bacterium | reverse complement strand
TCGAGTCAACCGGCATTTTTGAATCGTATGCCGCATCCAAGGTGCATCTTGAGGCAGGAGCAAAACGGGTAGTTATTACGGCGCCAGCCAAAGATTCTGATGGAGCTGATGGTAAAACCGTGCTCGTGGGCGTAAATGAGGATGAGCTTAAAACAGCAGTTATAACTTCTAATGGTTCGTGCACGACTAATGCTGCTTCGCCGGTTGTACAGGTTATGTCGGAAAATCCGGGGATCAAGAAAGCGATTTTAAACACCATTCATGCATATACCGCAACGCAAAACATTGTTGATGGTCCGACCAAGGGCAAGGATTATCGGCGGGGCAGGGCGGCAGCTCAGAATATGACCCCTTCTACAACCGGCGCCGCAGTTGCCGTCACTCGCGCCATTAAATCTCTCGAGGGTAAGTTTGACGGTATCGCTATCCGTGTGCCCACAGTTACTGGCTCGATTGCCGATATAACTTTTGTGGCGGCGCGTAAAACTTCAGTCGAGGAGATTAATGATATTTTAAGACGGGCCGCGAAAGAACCGCGCTGGCAAGGTATTTTGAAAGTCACTGAAGATCAAATAGTTTCCTCTGATATTGTTGGAGAACCCTATGGCGCGATTGTTGATCTCGGATTTACTAAAGTCATCGATGGCGATCTCGTAAAGGTTCTTTCATGGTATGACAATGAATCCGGGTACGTTGCAATGCTTGTTAAGCATGTAGAGCGTGCCGCGTCTTTTATCTAATGCGGAGCAACAAATTTGATTATATCGGTGTAACGTTTTTTGTTTTGATTATTCTTGTTCTCGTTTTCGGCGGGGCGCTTTGGTATTTGTGGCAAGAATACGAGGTTATAATAAATAGACCGATTCCGCAGCCGGTTGTTTACCAATTTAATTCTGTACCGAGTTCTTTTGTTGATACTGATGTAACATCGGTTACGGCGGAGGCGGGAACGTTTGAAGCATGGCGTGACGAGCTTACAGCTAACGAATCTGATTTTGTTGTTGTCGATCTTAAACAAATGATCGTCTCGCTTTATGCTGGCGGACAACCCGTTAAAACACTTAAAGTTTTAAGTAAGGGAAGGGAGGGTAGTTGGTGGGAGACACCTACGGGACGTTATGGAGTTTTAAGCAAAGAAACAAGCCACTTTTCGTCAATTGGTTTGGTGTGGATGCCGTGGAGCGTGCAATTCTATGGCAATTTCTTCATTCACGGTTGGCCGCATTATTCCGATGGCACTCCGGTTTCTAGGGAATATTCCGGCGGTTGTGTTAGGCTTTCTACCGAAGACGCTAAAGAGGTATTCGATTTTGTGAAACGAGGGATGCCCATCCTTCTTTATGATCAGGAAACAAAACCAGCAATTCTTTTGAGTCTCCAGCCGACAGCAAGCGATCTTCGCGCGCCGACTATAACCGCCAAGGCCGCTCTCGTCGCTGATCTTAATACCGGCGAGATTCTTTTGAATAAAAGTAGCGATGAGGTATTGCCGATCGCATCTCTTACGAAACTTATGACTGCAGTTGTGGCTAGCGAACTTGTATATCTTGAGCGCTCTATTACGATACAGCCGGAAATGTTATCGAGTCCGATCCAAAGTTATCCATTGAAGATTGGAGAACGATATCGCGCTTTCGACCTTCTTTATCCGCTTCTTGAGCAATCTTCTAACGGTGCCGCCTCAGCTCTTTCCTCTTTTTTGGGCGGCAAGTATTTTGTGAATCAAATGAACGAGAAGGCTGTTTCACTCGGCATGCAAGACACTTCTTTTGCTGATCCGGCCGGCGTCAAAGCGGCTAATATTTCGACTCTTAAAAATATGGCCAAGCTCGCCCGATACATTTTGGATAAACGACAATTCCTTTTTGATATCAGCCGCGGCAAAGATTATCCCGTATTCGGATCAAACGTGTTTAAGGGGATTGCTAATTATAATGAATTTCACGATTCTCCCGGTATTATTGGTGTAAAGAACGGCACATCGGATGCGGCTCGCGAAACTTTACTGTCGGTCTGGCGTTTTAAGCAGGCAGAAGAATATCGTACATTTATTGTGGCTGTTTTGGGGTCTGAAGATCGTAAGACCGATACCGACCGACTGGTTAATTGGCTCACGAAGAGTTTTAGATTAGAATGAAAAACAATGCTTATCTATATTGGTGCAGATCATCGTGGCTTCGAACTAAAAGAGTATTTAAAGAATGCGTTGAAGAGCATGGGTTATAGTGTGAGTGACGTTGGAAACGATCATTATGATGAAACCGATGATTATCCGGATTTTGCCAAAGCTGTAGCCAAAAAGATTTCTATCGATTATGAAAATAGCCGCGGCATATTAATTTGCGGATCGGGAGCGGGCGTTGATATAGTTGCCAATAAATTTCCTAATGTTCGGAGCGCGCTTGTTATGACCGCTGATCAGGCTTTTGATAGCCGTAATGACGATGACGTTAATATCCTCTCGCTCGGTGCGAATTATGTTGATGCTGAAGCAGCCAAAAAGATTGTGATTACCTGGCTCCAGACGCCTTTTGCCGAAGATGAGCGTTTTCGCCGACGAATCAAAAAAATCAGCCAGATTGAGTTAGAGCTTTCAGAGTCCACCCGTAAGGATATTAGGGGATATGAGGAATTAGAGAAACAAAGAACTGATGAAATAAAGCCGCCATCATGGTCATAATTCCTGTTGTAAACTGTGCCGATTTTCGATGTGTTAAGAAAAGGTTAACCGATGCCTTAACATTCGGTTCGTCGTGGATTCATATTGATGTAGCTGACGGAAAGTTTACGTCTACGGTTACGTGGGGTAATCCATCTGAATTGAGTAGGGTGAAGCGTGGTGTAGGGACTGCCGAATATGAAGTTCATCTTATGGTGGAAAATCCTGAGGCTATAGTAGAGCGATGGCTCGGAGTACAGATTCGGCGTGTTATTGTACATATTGAAGCCATTTCTAATTTGAATGTTCTTAAAGCTATTTGCGATCGATACGGCGCCGAGCTTATGCTGGCGTTAAAACTTTCCTCGCCGGTGGCCGAGATTTTACCTTATGTTCAGGAAGTCCCTCTGGTTCAAATTTTGGCTGTCGAGCCCGGCCCCTCGGGACAAGAATTGCAATCGCAGACGGTGGATAAAATAAAATTTTTAAAATCATACGCTCCAAATGTTAAAATCGAGGTGGATGGCGGAATTACGCCCGAGACCCTGCCTTTGGTAAAAGAGGCTGGGGCTGATATAGCCGTTTCCGGTTCTTATATTTTTAACAGCAGCAATCCTTTAAAGGCCTATCAAAGACTTAGTGAAATAGCTTCGTTGAAAAGTAAATGAAAAACAACCTAAAATTTGTTTTTGTGACTGGCGGCACTGTTTCGGGTATAGGTAAAGGCGTAAGCGCCGCCGCCCTTGGCACACTGCTTAATGCCCATGGTTTGAAAATACTTCCGATAAAAATAGACCCCTATCTTAATAAGGATGCCGGCACGATGAACCCGTATCAGCATGGCGAAGTATTTGTAACTGATGACGGAGCGGAAACGGATTTGGATTTAGGTCATTATGAACGTTTTATGGGAACGAGCCTTGACCGATTTTCCAACTTTACCACCGGGGCAGTATATGAAAGAGTAATTCATCAAGAGCGTCACGGAGATTTTTTAGGAGAAACTATTCAGATTATTCCCCACGTAACCGACGAAATCAAATCGCGCATAATCGGTCCGGCCAAAACTAAAAGGGCCGATGTAGTGGTTGTTGAAATCGGAGGAACGGTGGGCGATATCGAAGCCGAACCGTATCTTGAGGCAGCGCGGCAGATTTTAAGAGAATACGGTTACGGTCGCGTAGCTTTTGTGCATGTTGTAAAAATAGATTATCTATTTCCTTCAGGAGAAGCCAAAACCAAACCCATACAACAGTCGGTTACGCTTCTCAGGGCGCGAGGTATCCAGCCGGATTTTTTGATCGTAAGGTGCAAGGATATGCTCGGCAAGGATATTCGAGAGAAACTTTCTTTATTCACTACTGTGCCGCGGGATCATATTATTGAGGCTCGTGACGTAAGTTTTATTTATGAGGTTCCTTTGGATTTTAGGCGTTTTCGCGTTGATGAATTGTTGCTCGAGCGTTTAGACCTGCCGTTAAAAAAAGGAAATATGAGGTTATGGCAAGAGCGTCTAAGAAAAATGAAACGAGCCCGTCGCAAAGTAACCATAGCTTTGGTGGGTAAGTATGTAGAAAACGTTGATGCATATTTATCGGTAGAGGAGGCGATACGCGTGGCAGCCGCCGGTTTGGGAGCCAGCGTGAATATTGTTCATGTTGATGCTGAAAGCAAATCATCCGTCTCTTTTTTAAAGGGCGTGGCTGGCATTATCGTGCCTGGCGGATTCGGCCGAAGAGGCATTGAAGGCAAAATCGAAGCAATCCGGGTTGCTCGGGAAAACAAAATTCCATATCTTGGTTTATGTTTGGGTCTTCAGACCGCGGTTATCGAGTTCGCCCGTAATGTAGCTAAACTTAAAGGCGCACATAGTACTGAATTTGACTCTAAGACAAAACACCCGGTTATTATGCTGATGCCTGAACAAGAACGGGTGAAAATGTTCGGCGGGACAATGCGTTTAGGGAGCTCTGGCATAAGTTTGAAGAAAGATACTATTGTTTCCAAACTTTACGGTGAAACTCAAGTATTTGAACGTCATCGGCACCGATATGAGGTTAATCCTAAATATCACCAAATTTTAGAGCGTCATGGTATGGTGTTTTCCGGTTTTACAACCAAAGATAAGCGTTTGGTTGAATTTATCGAATTACCGAAACATCCATTTTTTGTGTCGACACAAGCTCACCCGGAATTCAAGTCTCGGTTTCTAGAACCGCATCCATTATTTGTGGGTTTTATCAAAGCTGTTCTCAAAAGAAAGTAGTTTCTACGCCGAACCGCTTTAATACGGTATAATAGAAGCAGAGGAGAATTTTAATTTAGGAAATTAATTCGATTTCATATGGAATCTTTGCACGATAAAAAACTTAAATATTTGGAAGAATTAGCCAATAAGATTCGTGAAACAATAATCGAAACGCTATTAGAAGCCGGATCGGGCCACTCGGCCGGACCTTTGGGAATGGCCGATATTTTTACGGCCCTTTATTTTCATATATTGAATCATGATCCTAAAAATCCTGATTGGCCGGATCGTGATCGGCTGATTCTCTCGAACGGCCATATTTGTCCGGTTCGGTATGTGGCCATGGCTTACGCCGGGTATTTCCCGATGGAAGAACTCAAAACCTTACGTAAGATTAATACCCGTCTTCAAGGACATCCACACCGCACTGCGTTGCCTGGAGTTGAAACTACATCAGGACCTTTGGGATCTGGTATCTCGCAATCTATAGGAGTTGCTCTCACAGCTCGTCTGGACAATAAAAAATACCGCGTTTATTGTCTTACTTCTGACGGCGAACATCAGGAAGGCAACACGTGGGAGGCGATTATGTTTGCGGGCAAACACAAACTTTCAAACCTTACCGTGGTTATCGACCGCAATAATATTCAAATCGATGGTTATACCGAGTCCATAATGCCACTCGAACCGCTCCGGGAGAAATACGAAAGCTTTAATTGGCACGTACTCGAAGTTGACGGTCACAATATGTTCGAGTTTGTGGATGCAGTGAATGAAGCTAAGGCGATTTACGAAAAACCAACCGCCATAATCGCTCATACCATACCGGGCAAGGGCGTGAGTTTCATGGAAGGAGATTTTCGCTGGCACGGTAAACCGCCGAATAAAGAAGAAGCGGTCCGTGCCTTGGCCGAACTTCGTAGTTTGCGAGGTAGAATTCAATCGGAACATGAATAAAAAATTAATTCTTTTAGTTGTAATTATAACTATTTTAGTAAGCGGTTATTTTTTGTTTAAAAAAGAATGCCGTGGTGGAGTTTTAAGTGGACACGATGATCCGAAAACAGGTATCCATGACGTGTATGGTTCTCCTGAGATTTGCAAAACAAACCTAGAAAGGTTTCTGGAAGAAATAAAGCCCTTATTAGAAAAAATCTATCATGCTTAATCCAGACGCAAAACTTAATCCCAAGCTTTTTGATGCGGACGTCGAACAGAAGCCGACCCGTGACGGTTACGGAGACGGACTTGTTATAGCCGGAGAAAAAGATCCGAACGTGGTTGCGCTTTGCGCTGATCTTACCGAATCTACCCGTTCGGAACCGTTCGCTAAAAAGTTTCCTGATCGTTTTTTTGAAATAGGCGTAGCTGAGCAGAATATGGCGACCATCGCTGCTGGTTTGGGTATTAGCGGTAAAATACCATTTATATCTTCCTACGCTGTGTTCTCGCCCGGCCGGAATTATGAGCAGATTAGAACTACTATTGCCTACAATGATGCTAATGTGAAGATTGCCGGTGCACATGCCGGTATTTCGGTGGGAGCTGATGGCGCAACTCATCAAGCTACCGAAGATATCGCCATCATGCGTGTTATCCCTAATATGCGGGTCGTCGTGCCTTGCGATTGGATCCAGACTAAAAAAGCTACTATTGTTTCTGCCGAGCTTAAAGGTCCGGTATATCTTCGTTTCGGCCGAGAAAAGAGTCCGGTAGTTACTACCGAAGAGACGCCGTTTGTTTTTGGAGAAACGCAAGTATTTTGGAAATCTAAAAAATCAGAATGCGCAATTGTTGTTTGCGGCATGCTTACCTATGCTGCTTTGGTTGCTGCTCGAGAACTTGATAGTGAAGGGATTGGAACTATGGTAATCAACTGCCACACTATTAAACCGTTTGATTACAAAACTATAGTAGCTGCCGCCAAGAAATGCGGGGCAGTCGTTACGGTAGAGGAACACCAGGTTCATGGCGGTTTGGGTGGGGTAGTTGCTGAGACTTTAGCCAAGCACCAGCCGACGCCGATTGAGTATATAGGACTTCAAGATACTTTTGGTGAATCTGGGCCGCCGCCTGCGCTTCTTCTGAAATACGGCATGGGGATTAAAGATATTAAAGAAGCGGTTAAGCGCGCAATAGAGAGAAAGTGAAAATACAAAACAAACAATTTAAAAACAGGAACTTAGAAAGAGGTCAGATAATGATGGAAATTATTATTGCCAGCCTCATTATCATATTTGTAACCATTGCCATTACCCAGGCAATTTCAAGTTCTGTTAAGGGAGAAGACAGAAGTTTCGTAGAAATTGCCGGCGTATCCCTTTCACAGGAAATGACCGAAATCGTCAGAGCGATTGCGAATGAAGATTGGCATAATATTACCAATCTTGCTACAAGCTCGGCTAATAAGTATTATGCGACTACAACGAACAGTCGGTGGGTGGCCACCTCGACCGTAAGTGGCGAAAACGCAACTTTTAATAATATTACTTACACCCGGTATTTTTATATCGATGAAATTTATCGGGCTTCCTCGACCGGCGCCATTGCTGCGAGTTCGAGTGTCGGCAGCTACCTCGACCCCTCGACTTCAAAGGTGGTGACTTATGTTGGCTGGACTAATTTGGCCGGCGAGAGTGACAATTTCAGCCAAGTTATTTATTTAGCTCGTATTTCGAATGAAACCTATTATCAAACGGATTGGCGCGGCGGCGGTGTTGGCGAGCAAGTCATTCCCTACACTGATGCAACAAGCACGTTTGCGACTTCGACTTCGGTTGATTTTACAGCAACCGGTACCATCCAACTTTCAGAACAAGTGTCTTTGCCTACCGACTACGTGGCTTATTGGAAATTTGATGAGGGGAGCGGCACGGCTGTTGATGATACGTCGAGTTATGGTAATGATGGAACTTTAAGCGCAAGTACCGGCTGGGTAAGCGGTAAGGTTGGTAATGCTGTTAATTTTGATAGCGTTTTATTCAACGCTACGAGCAGTGCGTCACTTCAGACTAACACTGATATGACAATTAGTTTTGTTATGAAAAATTTAAAAAACCCAACAGGTTGTGTTTGCAAATCTAAAACATTCTATAAAGGTTCAACTGGCGATATATTTCACGAATATCGTTTGGAAATAGATTCTGGTGATAGTGAGGGCGGTTATGGCGCTCCAAGTAGTAAATGGGTACTTTGGGGTAATTCGTGGACTGGTGCGATATATGAATCGTGGCTTACGCCTGGCGGAGGCACCGGTCTTCAGTGGGGAGATTGGCATTTAGTGACTGTGGTTAAGAGTTCAGGTGGCGGTCTCTACGAGGATAGGGGCACCTTGCTTTATAGTGGAACTGGAATAACATCTGTAACGTCAACCCAATCTATCAAAATAGGTAATTATGGATTTGGAACTTCTACAATAATTGATGAGATGCGGATATATAACCGTGCGCTTAGCGTGAGTGAAATACAATCTATCTACGACAGCATTTTCCAATAGTTTGATTTTATCCAAGCCAAACCAAGATCGCGCTTTTGGTTGGGAAGAGTATTTTTTTTATAAAATATAGTGATTGGCTGAATCTATTTGGCATGCAATTATTTGGCCGGAGCGCAATGTACGAACCTTCTCGTACATTTATTACGTCACTCATATACCAGCCGGCCAGCATTACTTGTCGTTTTATCTTTTTTAGATCATCGCCGAGCACTCTAAACCGGTAAAGTATTGGTTGGAAAAATGTCCGATCACAGTTTACATCGCTTATTTTAATTGATACATCTTCATATTCGAAATCAGTGTTATATTTCTTTATAAATTCTTGCGCAGCCATTTCTTTGTCTAAAGATATTTGTTGGGGGAAAAGCGCGCCCCGTTTTAAAAAGTAGACATCTTTATTTGGTGGTATAGTCGAGTTTATTGAAGCGTTAAATGATCTGCCGAAAAATTGAATGTTAGCTCCGGCATAGAAGAAGGTTATGAGCAGGAGCGTTCCGATCACGTAACCCGAAATTTTCATCAAACGGTTTTTGAAATTATTTTGTAGTAAAAATAGTGCCGCAATAAGCGCAAGATATAGGCTGTTTTTGATAAGATAGTCGTCGGTAAACCAAATGAAGTAGTCAAAAACCAAAAATATGAAAGGAATCGCGACGAGCCGTGTCCGGCCCAAAAAAATAAACACGACAATGAGAGAAATAAGGAGGTCGGGGGATAGAAATCCGCCATCAATCACGCTTTTGAAGATTGAAAACGTAGCTATGCCATAAAGGAGCTTGGTCATGAATGATTCATAACGCAATGAATTTAGGAGCGCAATAAAAGCAAAAACAAAAAGTATTATAAATAAAGAAGCATACCAGAAGTATATGGCTGGGAGCGGCAGATTGAATTCGTTCTCTATGGCAAAAATCCACGCTTGTCCGAGCTCGGCATCGGGATTCACAAAAGCTAGAAAACTTAACACCGGCTTTAATAGGTGGCTGTGCGCTAATTGGTTGAAACTGAATGTTGTGTTATGAACCGCGTAGATAACGGTCTTGAGCGGTAGGTTGTATTTTAGAGTGAGTGTTAAAGAGAGTAGGGTTGGTATTGTTGCGATAAGGATTGTGCCTATGAGTGTTAAGGCGAACACCTTTTGTATGTGTGTTTGATTGATCCGTTTTTTGAGAAAGGGAATGAGTAATGTTAAAAGAATCCAGGCCAACATCCCGAACGTTTTGATGGTTGAGCGGCCAACGGCAATGAAGTTTGTGTAGTGGTGGAGCGCGGTTAGAATCTGGGGCAAAAAAATCTGGGTAGCGAAGAGAATAATTATGAAAACAACAACAATAATGTAGGATCTCTGGTAGGGCATTGTTAGTATTGTAACATGCGAATTAAAAGAAAAACCCGATGCATCAATAAGATGTATCGGGTTTTATAAATTACTTAATTAAGATCATTTTCTTCCGGTCGATCAGAGCGTTATCAGTGTGTAAAACGTAGAAATAAATACCGCTTGGCCATTTCGATCCGTCAACTGTAACTTGGTAATGGCCGACATTGTATGTGCCATTCGCTGCAGTCATCATTAATTGACCAAGAGTGTTATAGACTTTCAGATCTACTGCGGTTAGCGTGGGTATTTCTAACTCTATGGTTGTGGTTGGATTCCAGGGGTTCGGATAATTCTGGTGAAGAACAAAAGAAGTCGGGATCCCTCCTCCTTTTTCTTCGACAGCGGTGGGTGAGGTTATGAATTGGTATATTCCATATCCTGGCGAGTTGATATTACCTAAATTTCCAATAATTCCAGCCAAGAGTCGGCCATAGCTGTCGACGAGTAAACTTGTTATATCGTTGGGAAGATTATCACCGACCTGCGTCCATGAAATTCCATGGTCGTTTGATTGGTGTACTGATTGTCCAATTGCAGCAAAGATAGCGTCTGTGTACGGATGTTGCGCTAAAGCACGAGTTGGCGGCATCGGGCCTAGATCTAAACCGACCCGTGTCCAATTTGCGCCATTGTTTGTTGATTGGTATATGCCATCCGAAGTTCCGGCGAATACGTATCCAGAGTCATCGATACTAATTGACCATACATTGGTATTCGTAAGCCCGGTGTTTTTCTGTTCCCAGGTTAGGCCGTGATCGCTTGAACAGTATACTCCTTCTCCAAGAGTTCCGGCGAAGATATGTGTTGCAAGTTGTGTGTTTATGACCATTACTTGCGTTGTGGTTGTAAGAACCACACTCCATGATTCCGGATTATTCCAGGTTTTTCGAGCGATTCTACTAAAGCCGCCCGCAAGCAAAACTTGGTATGTTGATGAGGTTTCGTGAATAGCAACCGACCAGATATTACTCGTCATTACGTTAGGACTTGTATACCACTGTATGGCGTCGAATGAATATCTAACGCCGGCATTCAACCAACCGGAAATTAAGAGGCTGTTGTATTTGCTTACAGCAACAGAGAGCGGTTGTGTATCAAAGGGGAACAAGTTGAAATTGCCTCTTAACCATCGCTTTCCGCAGTCCGTGCTTTTTACAATGCCAGCGGTATGAGAGCCAACCGCCACAAGAAAAGTACAACTGTCCTCAAATAGAAACCTTGGGCGTTCGACTAATCCGAATACTGATGATTTGGGGAAGCCGTTATTTGTTTCTCTCCATAAATCTCCATGGTCGTTTGTCTTGAATACTCCCCAAAATTTCGTGCCCGTAAATGTGTAGGTAGGCGTGGTTACAAATACCTTGGCCACATTGAAAATCTTTATGCCTTCATTCGCACTAGTCCATGTTTCTCCGTTATTAGTAGAGCGATAGATGCCTTTTGTGGTTCCGATGAAAATGTTTCCGAAAGCATCAGTGCCGATGCTAAGAACCGATAATCGTTCACTCTCTATATTTTCATCGAGCACGCGTATCCATGTAGCGCCGTGGTCTGTTGATCGGTAGAGGCCGGCAATTTGATTATTTATTGAGACAAACAGATCGCCTGTTTGAGTAATCGCAAGAGCCCAAAATCCTCCACGAGGCAAACCGTCATCCACAGTGACCCACGTCACTCCTTGATTTGTAGATCTTTGTAATCTATCGCGAGCAAGAAATATTCTATTGTCTCGATCGATTTTGATAATTCCTCCGCTGCCAGACAATACCGTATCCCAATTATCGCCGTGATCAGACGAACGGAGAAGTCCTTTGCTCGTGGTGGCCAGTACAGCGCTACCAGTATCAACCGTGAGATCTGATACCCATAAGTAGGTGGCAGGATTTGGCCAATCGGTTGGAATTACTTGTTCCCATGTTTCCGCGTTGTCCTTAGATCGAAAGATGCCATCACGGGGAGTTCCGGCAAAAATATAGTCAGCAGAATCTACGGTAAGTGTGAAAACCGCTCGGTACCCCAATCCGTTATTTTTCCATTCCCACGTTTCTCCGTTATCGGTTGAGCGGTATACGCCAAGGCCGTCAGTGTATTCGTAATATGTAACGCCAGCGAAGATATGACCCGCTTTATTCGCAGCCATTGAGTAAATGATTGTACTATAAGGGCCGTTCGTCGGTTCCCAATGATCTTTTTGGGGAGATGCGAAACTCGATTGTTGCGTGAAGTAGAGGAGAACTGTAATAAGCGATAACATCCATTTGCATTGCATGGATCGATTCCTTTCTTTCCATTTTGATGATTTTTGGTTATATAAAAACTAAAAATATTCTACATCATAACAAGCCATTTTGTCAATTATCTTTATGTTATTTATGGTAAGAGCAACTATATTTTTGTAATATAAAAATTTCGACATGTAACACGCTGCGAGTTTATAAAAAGAATAACCCCGGAAATGTAAAGTATTTCCGGGGTTTGTTACTATAGTGCATCACTTAAGGAGAATCATTTTCCTTAGAGCTCTGAATGAGCCAGAGTGGATTTGATAGAAATAAATTCCGCTCGGCCAATTCGTGCCATCAATCGTCACTTCGTGTGTTCCGGCTTCGTACATTTTTTCTCCAATTTCTAAAACAGTCTGTCCTAAGGTATTGAACACCTTGATATTGACTGTATTCCGATCAGGGAGATCAAATGCAAATTTTGTTGTCGGATTCCACGGGTTTGGATAGTTTTGGTAGAGCTTGAACTCTGTCGGTGTCACCGTTTTCGCCTCGTTTGTTTGAGGTGGTGGCGGTGGCAGTTCGCCGATCGATGTTATTCGGATTCGATTTGCGGCTATTGCTACGCCAGAGTTTGCGAGGATCAATTTCCCTACTTGAGTTACCTTTACCCAGTAGCCGACGCCGGGTTTGATAGTGTCGGTTGTCTCATAAGAACTGCCGTTATAGGTGTAAAAGGCAGACGTTACGATTCCCGGCGGGTCACTTGTGATATTCAGAACCGGAACTGGATAGGTAATCGAACCGATCATATTCCAACGTTGTTGAACATCAAACGTGTCAGTTGTAATCGGTGAGCCGGTAAGACTTATTGAGGGCGTCCCGTTGAATTTCAACCAGTATCCGTATCCCACATTCAGGGTTTCTTTCACTATATACGTGTTGTTGTAACCGAATGCAGAAGAATTAGCTTCCGGGAACAAGGTTGATTTACTATAATCATCGAGACCAATCGGTACCGACATCATATTCCAACCGCTGTGTAACGAATAGACGTGAGTTGTTGTCGTTACCACCGGAACTGGTTCGCTGCTTAGGAAGACACCTTGCTCGGTTCCCAAAACGAGATATCCGCCATCATCGATTGTAAGAGCCGAGACGACAGCATTAGTGAGTCCGTTGGTGATAACTTCCCATGTGTTGCCGTTATCGAGCGATCGGAAAAGTCCGTTTCCGTTCGTCCCGGCATAAGTTGTGCTTTGCTTCGAGACGAGCGAGAGTACCGATGTTGGTTGTGTGCCCGATGCAGCAGTTAGAACATTGTTCTTTGCTACGGTACTAAGTGGTCCAGTCCATGTTTCGCTGCTATTCGTTGATTTGAACACACCATCCGATGTGCCGGCGAATACTTCTCCGGCATCATTTACAGATAGCGATGTTATCGTATATACATCTAGCGTCGAACTCGGTTTGGTCCATGTTGCGCCATTGTCGGTGCTTCGATAGACGCCACCCGGAGCAGAACTAAGAGTTCCGGCGAATATGTAGCCAAGATTACTAGTAGCTTTTGAGGTGGTTAAACATACCGTAGTGTTGGTGATCCCACTATCCGACCATACCCATGAGGTGCCGCTGTTCGTGCTTTTGTAGATACCATTACCTGATGTTCCGACGAAGATTAAACTGTCGGGATGTACAGCCAATGATTGTATGCCACTTGTGGGAAAAGTAACTGTACTCCAACTAGATCCATTATTGGTCGATTTTCTTAGTCCATTCGCTGATGTACCAACCAGGATATTACCCATTGAATCGATGGCGACGGTATTTGGAGCAGACACAACACCTATATTAACTCGGTTCCAGGAACTACCGTTATTAGTGGAACGGTGAAGTTGTGTTCCATTTGGAGGATTTAATCCGTCCACAAAAACAAAAGGATCTTTCGAGGCAATTGTTTTCGTAGAAAGAGGAATTCCAATTTGTACCCAACTATCGCCGCTATTTGTTGATTTGAAGATGCCATCTACCTCAGTGCCAGCAAAAACTGTACCGGATTGATTGACCGCGATAATTCTTGTTCGTAAACCATCTGGTAGGTCTGTAAGCAACCCACTATTAATGGTTTGCCATGTATCACCATTGTTAGTTGATCGATAGAGGCCATCATTAGCCAGACCCGCGACAAAGATAGTTCCGCTTGAGTTGATAGAAACAGAAGTGAAATGGTGTTCTCCGAGGTGAAGAACTTCAGTCCAGTTCGCGCCGTTATCAGTTGAGCGATAGAGTCCGCCGTTGCCGTTATCGCCAGTTCCAATGAATACATCTCCGCCACTATTGAAAGCTACTGAAACAACTTGTGCGTTGGAGAAAATGTTTGATAACTTCGTCCAATTCACACCATTGTTGGTAGATCGATAGAGACCTTTAGCAGTGCCAGCGAAGATATTGGCTTCACGTGTTCCAACACTCAGCACTCCCACTGTATCAAGTCCGGCTCTGGTTGAATCAGTTCCAAGCAATGTCCATGTAGCGCCATCGTCAGTTGAGCGATATACGCCGCCACCAACCGATGAAACTCGCCATGATCCGCCTAAAAGATAACCGCTGGAATCGAATGCAAGAGACGGTAATGGAGTAGTTGGTAATCCGGTAACTGCAATGTTGCCCCACGTTACTCCGTTATCAGTAGATTGCCAAATGATTCCATCATTCCATATCTTATCATCAACCTGCCACATCTTGCCTTGATTGTTTGATAGGATGGGTCTATAGGGGGTCACGGTTGGATAGGTATTGCAGCACTCGTAGAGTATGATTTTACTCCACGTTGTATCGTTCACTTGTCGCCACATATGATCGTATGCGCCGGCAATCGGTCGTCCATTGGTGTCAAAGGCGATCGAGTAGACGTATTGTCCGAACGGTCCTTTGCTCGGGTTAAATGATTGAGCTAACGCTACGGTTCCGAACAACACAAAAATCGCGAATAAACAAAAAATCCGCTTCATGATAGATTCTCCTATGAATTAGTGATTATTTAATTAGTAATTTAACTTCCAAAAGTATAGCAGAAAAATATATAAAAGTCAAGTAATAAATACATAAAAAAGTCAATTATTTCTTTGCTTAATTATGCCTTTGAATAACTTCCAAACAGTCTTTTTGGTACTCGGTTTCTAAACTTTGGCAGAAGATGTCGGCTTCGTTGGTTTTGCCCGGAATTGATCCGAGCATAGTTCCGACGAGTTGTTGATAGCAGCGGTTTTTGAAGTTTTCTGTTTTTGAAGTTGTATCACAGATAGTTTTTAGAACAGGAAGGTTAAATG
>JACRFG010000088.1 GCA_016234345.1 Candidatus Jorgensenbacteria bacterium | reverse complement strand
AGGACTTTGTTACTTTTCGAGGGATCAAGTCTTATTTTACCTGTAAAAATTTAGCTGATGGTTTTCTCTGATTGTTTGTAACAATATGCTCTTTGATAGCCTCATGGCCTAATTCATGGCGCAAGGTCAATAATTGCGCTTGTTCGTCAAAACTAATCTTGATTCTATTCCAGCGGGCGGAGGCGCGGATAAGGCTTGCGAAAGCAAGCGTTAATCCGCTCTTTTCGTTAAAAAATCTGGGTATGACCTTGCTCCGCCGTTTTTCTTCGCCGAAGGAACGCTCAACCAGATTCGTTGTTGATATGTTTTTGCGATGCTTCGCCGGACAGCGCAGATGACTTAAGCAAGCATCCAGGTCGTCTTTAAAACAGGTCACCGCCGAGGGATATTTTACGCCGAACCTTTGGTTAAATATTTCAGCAGTCTTACGGGCCATTTCAATATCCGCGGCATAATAGATGTTATGAAGATAGGCTTTGACTTCGCTATGAGCTTCTTGCGGCACCTTGCTTAGGATATTGCCTTTTTTGTGGAATAAGCAACGCTGCCTAAGCGTCTTGGGGAAAGATTCCTCGAAAGCCTGGATTAGGCCCGGAGCTCCATCACTGGTCCCTAAAACGGGCGTGTTCATGTGACGCTTTTTCAAATCACGGAATACCTGGCACCAGTCGTCATAGGATTCTTTGTTGCCCAGTTGCATGCTTAATAAGACCTTTGCGCCCGAAGACAAGATCGCCCAGACAACGAGGATCCCCTCTTTGCGGCTCTTATGGAGACGCAAAGATTCATAAACAGCGTCAGCGAAGATATAAACGACATCGTAATCTTTGAGATCGGTTTTGCAAAATTGTTCGTATTCGTCCCAGAGCCGCTGGTTTAATTGGCTCACGGCACTTTTTGACAAAAGGATGCGGCCGTTTTCATCTTTAAGAAGGTCCTCAATATCCCGAGTGGAACATCCTCGGGCGTACATTTCAACGGCGATCTTTTCTAACTGTTCGGTTCGGCCTTTAAGATACGGCCACAACTGCGAACTAAAGGGTGTTTGGCTATCGCGCACTTGGGGTTTTTGAATCGGCATATGGTTCTCTGCCGTTCTTAACGTATCCGGCTCATAGCCGTTACGGTAACCATCCCGGCTGAGACCTTGTTCATAATAACCTTGACCGATATGCTCCCGGACTTCTTTTTCAAGGATCTCTTGAACGAGTTTGCGTATGCCCAATTGGACGATTTTACCAAAAGTTTCTTGGTTGCTGGATTGTCCGCTATCGGATTTAAGAGAATTTAACAGATTCATAATTTCATTGCTTATGGCTTGTGACGGTGGTATTCTTTTCGCTGGCATGACGGTTCCTCCTTTGGTTTGGCTCTCCACAAGGGTGGAAAGCTTGGTTGAATTTGTCAACCAAAGAATACCTCATGCCGTTTTATTTTTACAGGTATTTTAAGACATTATCTTTTCGAGGTTTTTCTTAAAGCGTTCGGATTTGATATGGTATAAGGAAGCAGCCAGTTCCTTGTTCTTTGATAGCAGGAAGCTTGAGTCAATGATGATAAGAGAAGCGATGGCCTGTTTACATTCGCCAATAGTCTGAGGCGGTTCATCGAGGATCTTGGATAAACAGCCATTCTGCTTGATCCAATAGGCAAGCGTCCATGCCAGGAATGACATAATCCAGTGTTTTTGGATTTGCTCCTGATGGCGCACCTGATACTGGTCAAAGCAGAAGGTATCCTTGAGCTCTCGAAAGGATTCTTCAATGCCCCAGCGCAAGAGATAGGTAAGGATAGTGGATCGCACCGTCATATTCAGGTCGGTTGTTATTAAGATATGAACGTCTTTATCATCGGCATCAGACCATTTATCGAAAAGAAAGATGACTTGTACCTCGGTTGCGCAGTCTCTGAGTTTTGATTTAAACGCGTAATAGAGGACGTTTTTATCTGTTCCGTCCTCCTGTGGGATGGATACCGTCTTTAGCTTATGCGGGTAAAATTCTTTGATAAGCGCGATAATCTTATCGCCGGTTAAATACCGCCATTGCCTGGTCATGGGATGCGTGAAGAAAATAGAGCGGTTGATTTTTACTTCAGCCACGAGAGTCAGATTCTTAGACGCGGTAAATTCTATCAAATCGGTTGAAGTGTACCAGGCGTCAACCACAACAGAAGAGAATGGTATCTTTTTATTCACGGCATCATCAATAAGTTCTTTGGCTAAGTCAAGTTTGGATTTGAAATTCTTCGGGTTAGGCGTCGTGATAGGCAGGTAGGATTTAAAGTCCACCGGGAAGTGTTTGGAATTTGAAACGAAGCATGAGGCAACGGCCACATTGGCGTTTTCCTCACGGCCCAAGCATCCGCAGTGTTGAAAAGAAGCGCCTTCGGTTTTTTCAGCGTAAGGCTTAGGGCAGGCGGTGTCATCGATAGCAAGGACGCCCTTTTTGTTCGCTTTTGTTGTTCTTTGATTTTGCAGTATTTTTAAGCGGATATCATTTAAGTCTTGATTGTTCCAGTCGGCCTCCGAGAAGAAATACTGCAATCTTTGATAGTTTACGGCGGTGTTATTAGCGATGGCGGCTAAAGACATGCGTTTATAGTCCGAAAACATCGCGTAGATAAATTCTTTGAATATGGATCTTTGATGTTTTGTCGAGAAGGCACAATTGAAATGAGCGAGAAATCTCTCGATAAATCTGATGCGCGGGTTTACTTTAGGCATATCCGTTGCTCCTTTGTAGAATAATTTTTACCGCAGATATGCCTATAGGATAGCAGGAGTTAGAGCAAAAAGCAAGAGGAATTTTGACGCAACGCATTGTATTTACGTAAGTTATGAAAATCCAAAACTTACATAAACAACCATTTTAAAAATAATCGTAAACGAAAATATATTTTAACAAACTACAGTTATCTATTTAAAAAGCTTTCGTTATTTCCAACGACATGTCAAGAGCGTGGGCGGAATGGGTTAAGGCGCCTAAAGAGATGAAATCGACGCCTTT
>JACRFG010000090.1 GCA_016234345.1 Candidatus Jorgensenbacteria bacterium | reverse complement strand
TATTTTAACCATTGCATCGGCGAATTTTTCAAAAGTCATATCATCCTTCAGTTGGTTGTGGAAATATTTGGGATTATGAATTTAACGCTTCCCGTAAATTCACGCATACCCATTATTTTCATTTCATTCATGCTTTCTGGGAATAATTTTTTGCTTTCACCGTGATCTTGGTTCCATTTATCAATACACGCTCCGTTATTTTGTTCGTATGCGCAAAACACCAGATTTCTACTCAATTCGACGGAAATTAGATCACCCGCCTTGAATGTTTTGCCGCAACCGTCACAGGCATCTTTTAGCCCTATATATTTTCGATGTGGTTTCACTTTATCTCGGATAAATTGTGAATGTCGCTGTTTTGATGCTACGCGTGGTATAAAAATAAATCAAGGTGGATTACAATAAACAATGTATATGCATGTAAAGATTCCTCAAGAAGTAAAAGATATAGCACGTAAGCTTGAGATGAATAACCATAAGGCATTTTTAGTGGGTGGCTGCGTGCGCGATTTGCTGTTGAAAAGAGAACCTAAGGACTGGGATGTGGCTACCGACGCAAAACCGGAAGTGGTACAGAAACTTTTTATTGAGAGTGTCTATGAAAATAAATTTGGCACGGTTGGAGTTAAAACAAGATCCGCTGACGATCGGTTGAAGGTAGTTGAAATTACAACATTCCGTATCGAAGGCAAATATTCGGATAAGCGTCATCCCGACGAAGTAAAATTTGCGAAAACAATCAATGAAGATCTGAGCCGTCGCGATTTTACTATCAATGCTATTGCCTTGGAACTTAATAGCGCCCGAGGCAGGGAGCACAGGCCCGACGATTTGCTGTTATCTCATGATCTGCAAATTGTTGATCCTTACGAGGCTCAGGCTGATTTGAAAATAAAATCAATCCGGGCTGTCGGTAATCCACAAGAACGATTTGAAGAAGATGCACTTCGGTTACTCCGGGCCGTAAGATTTGCGGTTGAACTGGGTTTTGATATAGAAAAAGAGACTGCCGAAGCGATTAAGCAAAAAGCCCCTCTTTTGGAGTTTATTGCCAAAGAACGGATTCGTGACGAAATGGTTAAAATGATTATGGCCGAGCGGGCGGCCGAAGGTATTATTATGCTCGAAGATTTGAGATTACTTCAATTTGTCATGCCGGAACTTAGAGAAGGTATTGGTTGTGGACAGAATAAACATCACATTTACACTGTTTTTGATCATAATACCCGAGCCCTAAATTATGCTGCAGAAAAAGGATATTCACTCGTCGTGCGATTAGCGTCTCTTCTTCATGACGTGGGTAAGCCCCGTACAAAGCGGGGCGAAGGACTCGATTCGACTTTTTATAGTCATGAAATGGTAGGTGCCCGGATGGCTACACAAATACTGGATCGGCTTCATTTCTCTAAAGAATTAGTTGAGGCAGTTAGTCATCTTGTGAGGTGTCACCTTTTTTACTATAACGTTGGCGAGGTTACTGCGGCCGGAGTGAGAAGGTTTCTGGCTCGGGTTGGATCGGAGAACATTGATGATTTAATCAAGGTCCGTGAAGCCGATCGCATCGGTTCGGGAGTACCTAAGGCAATTCCTTATAAGATTCGCCATCTTCTTTTTATGATCGAGAAGGTTAAACATGATCCGGTTCATCCTAAGATGCTGAAATTGCGCGGTGATGACGTTATGCGTATTCTAGGTATAAATCCTAGTCCACGGATCGGCGCTATTCTCTTGGTACTTTTAGAAGAAGTATTGGATGACCCGAAGAAAAATATCGTAGAATTTTTGGAACAACGGGTGAAAGAATTGGGGCTTCTATCTGATAATGAGCTTGATGAATTGGCGGTTAAGGCACGGGAACGAAAAGAGGAATTCGAGGGTGGCATTGAAGAGGATATGAAGAAAAAACATCACGTGAAATAAATATGGTGCATGTTTCTCCACTTTGGATAAATCGTAAACAGACATTCCCGAGATTAAAAGAAAATATCAATGCTGATATATTAGTCATTGGAGGAGGTATTTCTGGTGTTTCAGCCGCTTATCATTTAGCTCACAAAAGAAAACGAGTAGTTCTTATTGAGAAAAATCTTATTGCCAGTGGCACAACCGGTCGGGGGACCGGTATCCTTGAGCCCGGTTTTGAAATGGATTTCGTGGATATGGTGAAGATATATGGATTACGCCTGGCAAACAAATTTTGGAGAACAACTATGAAATCCCTGCAAGAAATCAAAACGGTAATTAAACGACACAAGATCGCTTGTGATCTGGAAAATACAGGAAGTATTATGTTCGCATCACAAGAGAAAGAGATTCCGCTCTTAAAAAAAGACGCTTTATTGAGAATTAGAAACCATCACTCTTCCAAACTTTATTTACACGAGGATGTTGGAAAAATTGTGAATGCGAATGTACCAGCGATTATGTTTTCCTCAATTGAAGCAATATTCAATCAAGAAAAATTTGTAGTCGGTCTTGCGAGACATTGCGCAAAGTACATGCAAGTCTATGAAGAAACGCCTGCCCTCTCAATTTATAAGACCCAAGGAGGGTATAGGGTAAAAACACCACATGGCATTATCTCGACTCATGCCATCATCCTTACTGCATATGCCTCAGGAATGAAATTTTTGAAATCAAAGCACGCATTGTCTCACGATATATGTTATGAAATTGCAACAAAGCCGCTTACCAAAGAACAACTACGGTCAATTAGTTGGAGGAAGGGTCACTGTATATGGCCATTAGGAAGAAGCTACGATTATATTCGTTTAACCAAAGATAAGAGGTTGATTGTTGGCGGAGAAGACTCCGAAATAGCTCTTAATAAACAAAGAAGTGAGAAGCACTTTCGACGTCTTCAAAATTTTCTAATTCGTGTATTTCCACAACTTTATGACATCGAAATAGATTATAAGTGGACGGGCACTATCTATTTACGTAAAAGGGATTTCCCGGAACTAGGACAAAAAGGAAACATTTTTTATTCATTCGCTCAAGGCGGGCATGGTCTTCTTACGGGTTTTTATGGAGGTCATCTTCTTGCTCATCTTGCATTGGGAAAATTGGATAAAGATTTTAGAGTTCTTACTGGATAGCGTGTTTGTAGGCCGTCTTTAATCTTTAGAGTCTATATGCTTGACCATACTCAATTTTTAGGGTACTATTTTAATAGCAAAATTTAATTTATAACTATTGAGGGAATCCGTCGTGAAAAAAGGAAGGGAGATTTTTGTTCTTCAGGAAACGGCCGATTTAGAATTCAAACTTGGCATGATCATATGGCTGAAGAGACTCGCCGATGGTTCGGGGTTGACGTTTGAGTGTAATCCACAAGCTATTGATCTAAAGCGGGACGGCGTAAGCGTGCTTATGTGCGGTGTGGAAGAAATAGGCCGAAGCGCAGTTGCTGATTTCTTTTCACTTTTTATCGATAGGAACGAACTTAAAACAAATAAAGTATTAGCTCGGCACCTGGTACTTATGGAATGTTACCATTTCGTGTCTGTAGTTCCTCACGATGATGCGGATGGAAGAATGTGGATTTCTTTTGATCCAACCCTTAAGCGATCAGCGATACTCTTGTGTGGTTTATTCGATGAGTATTGGGGTGAAGCTATCGCCGAAATCCTCGGTTGTACGGCAGAGAGAAGAAACAGCCTTGGCGGTTATGTGTTGTATTATTCGAAACAGCCGATTGCTTGCATGTATCGTAGGGATGAAAGAATCAACATAGAGCCGTTTGAACCGTTCATCGCTGATGGCCTTTTGTCCAGATTCTACCTCTTGGGTAAACGGTTGCGTTATGATCGTTTCGTGTCCCTTTTTCGATTGAAGCAGGAGGAAGTGATGGGGCCTGAATACGATATTGATGATGATTAATGCATAGAGCCGGAGCATATTTTTACTCCGGCTTTTTGGTTGCTTTGAAATTAACCCTCGGATTAGTATACAATCTTTAAAGATCGAAGTGTGGGGTAATCGCGGCATATATGTTTTACCCCGTTAGAGATTTCCGGGCTGTCGTATAGTGGTAGTATACACGCTTCGGGTGCGTGTGGTCTGGGTTCGATTCCCAGCAGCCCGACAATTAAAAGTTTTTTATTTATAATCAAAAAAATGGAGATTATATTTCAAAGCATCAAGAATCGGCGATGGGTGCTTTTGCTAGTGGCGTTAATCGTTATAGGGGTAGTCATTTATAGTATTTCGAGCGGTTGCAGAACTTATAGCTTGAGATACGGAGTTTTTACTCTGGATCGAGACCGCGTGAGTCCGGGGTATACGCTGCTCGCTCCTTTCACTCGTTTTAAAAATGCTCCGGGCGGTACCGTCTACCTTTTGGATCTTTTAGGTAAGCCAGTACATATTTGGCAGACGGCTTATCAGGTGATGAGCGCAAAGCTCACACGTAACAGCAGTCTCTTTATTATGGGGATTGATAATCCCGACAGTTCTCTTCCCGGCGGAAAGGGCGGTGTAATTCAAGAACTTGATTGGAATGGTAAGGTTATTTGGGAATACCGTAACGAGCTTATGCATCACGATTTTGACGTGTTGCCGAATGGTAATGTTGTTCTATTGATATGGGAGGATACGCCGTTAAAAATAGCGCAACAACTTAAAGGTGGCGTTAAGGACACGGAATATAAAGGCCGGGTTCTTTCGGATGCCGTTATTGAAATTAATAGGCATGGCGAAATAGTATGGACGTGGCATTTTTATGAGTATTTGGACCCGGAAAAAGATTTTCTTGGTTCGTT
>JACRFG010000087.1 GCA_016234345.1 Candidatus Jorgensenbacteria bacterium | reverse complement strand
TATACAACACTTAGTTAATTTGATTACTAAATATGGAAAATACGAATGAACGTTATTATTGGCGATATTCATGGGTGTTTTGATGAACTTATGGAACTTCTCGACGTTGTTGGTCCAGGGAAAGATGATCGGATTATCGGGTTGGGAGATTTGGTTGATCGAGGTCCGAAATCGCCGGAAGTAGTCAATTTTTTCAGGACCACGCCCAATGCAACATCGCTTTTAGGTAATCATGAGCGGAAGCATGAACGTTTTCCGCGAGGCTTGATTCATCCAGATCATTTTACCAAGAGCCAACAAGTTACGGTTGCGCAATTTGAAGCACGTAATAAGATATCGGTCCAAACAAGCTACGAAGAAGCGTTGGAGTACTTTAGAACTCTGCCGCTCTATATTGATTTACCAGAAGCTATTCTTGTGCATGGTGGATTGATTTACGGCGTATCGTTTGCCGAACAAGACGAACGGATTTTGACCGGTGCGGCATTCATGGAGGCGAACGCCCGTTCGCCACAAGGCCTTTTCAATTGGTGTCATCTTTATCCATCGAATGAAAAACCAGTCATTTTTGGACACAAAACCATTGGTATTCCGCCGTGGCCGTTGCCGCAACGCGAAAATCTTTGGCCTATTGATACCGGCTGTGCAAGGGGATGGCTTCTTACAGCACTTACGCTACCCGATTTTAAGGTTTATCAAGTTAAATCGAGACGAACAAGATTTGATGTACAGAACGCGCCCGCATAATCGGCGCGTTTTTATTTTAGAAAATAGTTTTTTGTGGTATAATAGGTTCAGTCATGAGTTAAAAAAATAGGAGATTGAAACGTGAGTGATGCGATTGTTGCTACTTTACATCGAAATGGCGCAGATGTGCGGCGGCGTACCTATCAGCGGAATTTTCTGATTGGTCTTGTGCTCGCAACAATGTTGCATCTTTTGATTGTCGGTAGTTACTATCTGACCGGTTATCTTTCGCCTGAAGATGAACCGGTTATGACCGTACGGATTATGAAGTATAGTGAACTTGGCCCTCCACCTTCTATTACGAGCGCGGAAGCGACGCCACAGGTAGCAGTTACAGTACCAATAGTAAAACCAACGATTGGTATGCCTGTGCCCGTGCCTGACGCCGAAGTCAATCCCGAACAAACCATCGCAACCCAGAAAGAACTTTCGGAAATGCCGGCCCCGGTTACTGGCCAAGAAGGCATTGGCGCTGGTGGCGTTAAAGTGGAACAAGACATAAGGATTGAAGATGAAGAACCGCCCGATTTTGTGCCGGTCGAGAAGTTGCCGATCGCGATAAAACAAGTCGCTCCGACATATCCGGAACTTGCTCGTCGAGCCGGCATTGAAGGAACGGTGTGGGTTAAAATATGGGTTGATAAGGAAGGTAGGCCCAAGAAAGTAGTTGTGACGAAGAGTGATGCCGACATTTTCAATGAAGAAGCAACCAAAGCGGCTATGCAGTGGTTGTTTGCGCCGGCTATTATGAATAACGGTCCTGTCTCGGTATGGGTTTCGATACCTTTTAGATTCAATCTAAATAGATAAAACCCCGTCTAAAATACATACGGCGGGGTTTTCTGTTTGACACGGGAACTGAGGTTCAGCATAGTGATGGTAGCACTATGTAATTTATAACAATTTGGAGATAGCACTTCGTGTTAAAAGAAGAGCTTAATAAGCATCCTGAACTGTATCGGCGGGCATTCCATTTGAGCATTTTTACCATCCTTTATAATTTTGTGGAAGGATGGATATCGGTGCTGTGGGGTTTTGAAGACGACACGCTTGCTCTTTTCGGTTTTGGAGTCGACAGTTTTATTGAAATGATGTCCGGAGTGGGAGTCGCTATTATGATTATGAGAATTTGGCGGCATCCATTGAAGGCGCCAGTCCATTTTGAAACTACAGCACTCTACATTACCGGTATCGGTTTTTATGTTTTGACTTTGGGGTTGGTTGTTTCTGCTCTGCATCATTTAATTCGAGGGTACAGTCCCACATCCACTATCGGTGGGGTCGTTATAGCCTGTATTTCTATTGTGGTTATGGTAGGTCTCTATGCGTCGAAGCTTAAAGTGAGTCGTACCCTGAATTCGCCGGCGCTTAAATCCGACGCTTCATGCATCTTGGTTTGTATTTATATGTCGCTTATTCTCCTTGCCTCTAGCGTAGTCTACGAGTTTACCGGTTTCGGTTATGTCGATAGTCTTGGCACTCTGGGATTGGCCTATTACTCGTTTATCGAAGGCAGGGAAGCGGTGACAAAAGCGAAAGTCAAAACTACAAACAATATTGTTGAGGAGTAAAGAGTTATGGATGAAGAACAGAAACCGATTGATATGCAGAGTGGTATGGTGCGTTTTGTGAGTGAAGAAGATGTATGGAGTGCGCTTCGCGAATGTTACGATCCGGAGATTCCGGTAAATATTGTAGATCTTGGTTTGGTATATGAAGTGAAGATCGAAGATAACGTGGTATCCATAAAGATGACCCTCACGAACCCTATGTGTTTTGCTGCTGCATCGATTGCCGGAAATGTTCGCGGTCGATTGCTTGTGGTTCCGGGAGTGAAGGATGCTAGAGTTGAGATTGTTTTTGATCCGCCATGGGATCAATCGAGAATGTCCGATACGGCTAAATTAGAGCTTGGATTCTTGTGATAAATACAAATCCCGCCGATCTTCATGATATGGCGGGATTTTTAAAAAATTAAGGTCGTCTTTTACGAGTTTGATCTCGTTGGTTAGAATCTTTGCCGCGGGGAGTGTTGCGGTCATTGCTTCGGTTCCGTTCCGGTGGTTTTACGGTTGGTTGCTGTTCGTTGCGTCTGCGTTCCCGTACTCCATCGTTTTTGCCTTTCCCGGTATCTTTTTGGGTCGATGGCGGTGAATAAATACGGGTATTACCCTTGTCACGCGATCGATCACGCACTTTCGGTTCTTGGATGATTCGTTTTTCGCCGTCGTTTTGTCTTCGGTTTCTAACGCCGGATCCTCGGGTGCTTCCGAAATCTCGAATCGAACGGGGACGTTCTCGGTATATCGTGGGATATTGATACCAGTAGTTCGGCCAGTAGTGGTTGTACCAGGTAAATGTCCATCGTGGCTGTGTATGCCAATATGGTTGGTAACACCATTCATGCCATAGCCACGGATCGGGTGGGTAATAATCCCAGTAATAGTGGTGATGTGGATAATGATAGAGTGACCATGAATTCCAGTAGTGGTGGGATGGGTAGTAGAAATAAAAGCCTATTCGCGGTGATGAGTAATCATCATAGAAATAATCATTTCCGGTTGCCGGAGATGATTGATCGGATTCTGATTCGTAAGAATTTATTTCTTCGTTGGTTGCAAGTTGCGTGTAGCAACCGTCGAGCATGAGAAGCGGAGAGAGTAAAAACGCAAATAAGCCGACACGGATCAATGATTTCACAGTCGATCACTCCTTTAGTTTTTAAAAGTTATTGGTTAGCTGAATATATTATACCACAATAATTTCTGTTTTTTCAAACCAGTGTTTCCATACCGGTTCCAGAGCCAATGTCCTGATTTCCTCCGCGGTATACCACTTGATTGATTTTGTTTCTCTGACATTTATTTTTATTTCACCGGATACTTGGCATTCGAATAAATACCAGTAGTGGCCGGTTACTCCCTTACTACACCAATTCCAGGTAATAAATTCTTGGAAAAGCAATTCATATCTTTGTATTTTAAGACCGCTTTCTTCTTCAACCTCTCGTTTAAGCGCCTCTTCCGGCGTTTCATTTTGATCAATGTGTCCGGCTATGCCGGCAAAACCCGGCGGCGGTACTCCGCGTTCGATTAAAAGATAGCGTCCTTTTTCTTGGATTAAGGCGCCCACTGAATAGTGGATTATTTTTCCGTCCTGGATTCTTTCTTTGGGTTTGGACATCTTATTTATTTTTCGTTTACGTTATCCGTGTTAACGATAGCGTGAGTTATGATTTCAATATTGCAGCTTTTGTATTTTTTACACCACGCTTCACATTTTTCTGCCCAAGCTTGGTCGGTATATTTAAGCTTGCATTTCTTGCATTGATAATGCCCTATCTGGTGTATCGGTGGCGGTTTGGCCATGGCGTTTATTTTTTATCCGGATGAATTTCGGTTTTTATCTCTTCGAGGATTTGATCACCGGATTCATTAAGCAATGTCGCTCGCCTAAATTTTTTAGCCCATTCCTTCATTTGTTTTTGAATGGTTTCATCGCCATAGGCGACGCCGAAATATTTTGTGTCGCCGTCGACGTTTTTGCCTATTTTGCATACAAAAGGACAATCGTCGAGGAGTTTTGGATCATCAAAT
>JACRFG010000014.1 GCA_016234345.1 Candidatus Jorgensenbacteria bacterium | reverse complement strand
TGTTGCTTGTTGCTTCCGTGGGATACTTCCAACTCATCTACTATCGTTATTATCCTTACGAGTGGTCGCAAGAGTGGTTGACAAGCTACCCAAGACTGGTTCGATATGTCGAGTCGATTAGACGACCGAATCAGGTGGTATATGTGACTCCGGATTTGGGCCGGCCGTATATCTATTTTCTTTTCTATACTGGCTATTCTCCAAAACAATATATCGAAGATGCTCGCGCGGGAGGAAGAACCGGTGATGCCTTTGGATTTTTTCAGGTTGATTCCTTTGGTCCGTATCGTTTTTATATTCCCGATCTTACCACCGTTACCGATAAAGATCTGGTGGTAACGAGGGCGGATCCTCCTCCCAATGGGTTTTCATCGCTTCAAATCATTACCGATACGAACGGAAAAGCGGAATTTAATGTAATTAAAAGATAAGAAAGGAAATGGTTAGAATGGCTAAAATGCTCGGATGGTTAAAAAAATACTCGATGCTGATTTTTGTCGTTTTGCTTGCCGGTTTTTTGAGGTTTTATCAATTAGGGGCTAACCCTCCGTCTTTAGACTGGGATGAAGCGAGCTTGGGATATAACGCATGGTCCCTGTTGCAAACCGGACATGATGAATTTGGAAATTTCTGGCCTTTGACCATTCGATCATTCGGCGACTACAAACCGCCACTGTACACATATCTCCTGGTTCCAACGTTGAAATTATTTGGCCGGACAGAATTTGCGATAAGGCTTCCATCGGCGTTGGCGGGAACGTTTACGGTTTTAATTACTTATTTTCTTGTAAAAGAATTTTTTAACCATTCTAACCATTTTAACCATTCAGCCATTCCCTTGCTTTCTTCTTTTCTTCTCGCAATTTCACCTTGGCATCTCCAATTTTCCCGCATTGCATTTGAGGCGAACCTCGGCCTCTTTTTCTTTATTGCGGGAATGTGGCAGCTCGTCAGGTGGCTCAATGGAATTTCGACACTGTCAATACTTTATGCAAGTCTTTTTTTTAGCCTTTCGCTGATGTCATACCATAGTCTGCGGCTTGTCGTCCCGTTAATGATAATTTTTATTTTATTCATTTATCGGGGAGATCTGTTGAATAAAATCAAAACCCAAAAACCAGTCTTTGGCATTTCAACCATTCTAGCCATTCTGACCATTGTAACCATTTTATATACAATCTTTATCCAAAAAGTCGGGCAGGCGCGATTTTCAGAAACGAGTATTTTTACGATCACAAAGCTTTTAGACATTCCGAAAAATCGTATTGATCGATTTAACGGGAATTTTCTCGACCGCTTTGCGAATTACCGATACCTCATTTATGCAAAACAATATCTATCAGGATATCTCGATCATTATAATCTGCGGTTTTGGCTGCTTGACGGGGATCGGATCGACCGGCACCGGACGCCGGACGTCGGATTGCTGTATTTCTGGGAGTTTCCGTTTCTCATGATAGGGCTTTGGTATGTGATGCGGCGTTCGCTTGGCTTGATGGGGCCCTTCGACTTCGCTCAGGGCAAAAAATCTGCGCAGATCTTGATTTTTTGGTTTTTCCTGGCTCCAACGGCGTCTGCGGCGACAGGAGGGACTCCTTCTGCCGTTCGCAGCCTCGTCTTTCTCCCAACGTTTCAGATTCTCACGGCAATTGGAATAGTCCAAGTCATTAAAAATATTGAAAAAAAACAACTTATTTTAAAGCGATTATTCGGCTTACTGCTTACTGCTTACTGCTTACTGTTTACCTTTGAGCTTAGTCACTACTTCCACCAATATTACACCCATTCATCGTTAGAATATGCCAACGCGTGGCAATATGGATATAAACAAATGGTTGAGAGAGTAATGATAGAAAAAGACCGTTACAATAAAATTATCGTGACTACTTCTTACGACCAGCCGTATATTTATGTTCTCTGGTATGGGAACTATGATCCTTCCTCGTGGATGAACAACGGAGAATTCAACAAGGGCTTTGACAAATTTCGATTTCTCAAAATAGATTGGCAAGAGATGAAAAATTCCCCTCGCTCACTCATTATCGGGGAGGCCAAAGAAATGGGAGGAGCTCCGATTTCCTGGGTAATCGCGTATCCGGACGGAACCCCGGCGTTTCTGGCTGCGGAAACTCCATGAAAAAAAAATCTTCAAAAGTTGTTGTGGTTATGCCTGCGTATAACGCGGCCAAAACCATCGCAAAAACCGTTGGGGAGTTGCCGAAGGGGTTGGTAGACGAGATTATCGTGGTTGACGACCACTCCGGCGACGATACCGTCAACGTGGCCAGAAAGCTTGGTCTGACGGTCTTTGAGCATCCTCGAAATCTTGGATATGGAGGGAATCAGAAAACCTGCTATCGGGAGGCATTGAAGAAAAATCCAGACGTCGTGGTGATGGTACATCCTGATTATCAGTATGATGCCAAACTATTGCCCGATTTGGTGAATCCAATCTTGAATAACACATATGATTTTATGTTCGGCAATAGAATCCACTCGCGTCGGGAAGCGCTTGATGGCGGTATGCCAAAAAGAAAATATTTTTTCAATCGTGTGTTTACTATGTTGGCAAATACGATTTTAGGTTTGAACCATCCGGAATATTTATCAGGACTGCGGGCTTATTCCGCCAAGGCTCTACAATTGGTTCCGTTTCAGCGTTTTTCCAATGATTTTGTCTTCGACCAACAGTTTATGTTTTCAGCGATCAGCTTTGGGTTGAGAATCGGTAGCATTCCGATTCCCACCCGCTATTACAATGATTCTTCTTCAATCCAATGGTGGCCCGGAGTGAAATTCGGTCTG
>JACRFG010000086.1 GCA_016234345.1 Candidatus Jorgensenbacteria bacterium | reverse complement strand
GCATGTGTGGTTTCTCCGAACAGTGCCCTCCAAACTCAGCCTTCTTTTGGATATTTCTGTTCCAAAACTTGAGAAGGTAGTATATTACGCCGCTTATATCGTAACTACCGTGAATGAAGATAACCGCCGCCGCGCGCTTGATTTTATTGATCGTGAGTTTAAGTCATTAAAGAAAGAAAAAGGTAAGGACGTTGATACGTTAGGTGAGCGTGCACAGACAGCGAAAACAATGATTGCTTCACTAAGACCGGGTATAATTTTAAGCGAATCGGAATACTACAGCTTAGCCGAGCGATTTGGAGACGTTTTTGAAGCCGACCGCGGCGCAGGAGCTATTAGAAAAATTTTGGAGCAATTAGATTTGAAACAAGCCGTTAAAAACATAACCAAAGAGCTTGAAGTGGTAAAAGATGAAAACAGAATGAGACGTCTTCTCCGGCGCATGAGAGTAGTGCGATCGCTTATTAAATCTAATCAGCGGCCGGAATGGATGGTTTTGACTGTTTTGCCGGTATTACCTCCTGAACTTAGACCAATGGTGGCATTGGACGGAGGTCGTTACGCGACAGCAGATCTTAACGATCTTTACCGCCGTGTTATAAATCGTAACAATCGTCTAAAGAAACTGATTGAACTCAAATCGCCTGAGGTTATTGTTGTTAATGAAAAACGAATGCTTCAGGAAGCTGTTGATGCGCTTATTGATAATTCAGCTCGTTTGGGGAGTCAAATGCTTTCTACCCGACGTAGGCCTCTTAGGTCTTTGGCTGATATGTTGAAAGGCAAGCAAGGCCGTTTCCGCCAAAATCTTCTTGGCAAGCGCGTCGATTATTCGGGTCGTTCGGTTATCGTGGTAGGGCCGGAATTGAAGCTTAACCAATGCGGCCTGCCTAAATTTTTAGCTCTTGAATTATTCCGGCATTTTGTGATCCAGAAGATTATAGAGCGCGGTTTGGCCTATAACATCAAGCAAGCCAATCGTTTGATTGAACAGAGTATCCCCGAGGTATGGGCAATTTTGGAAGAAGTCATTTCTGATAAAATGGTTCTTTTGAACCGAGCGCCGACATTGCACCGCTTAGGTATCCAAGCTTTTAAGCCGTTGCTTATCGAGGATTTGGCTATTCGTATTCCACCGCTTGTGTGTGTGGCTTTTAACGCCGATTTCGATGGTGATCAAATGGCTGTTCATTTGCCGCTCACAGCAGAGTCTCAGTATGAGGCTCATGAGCTCATGGATGCGGCTAAAAATCTTTTGAAGCCGGCAAACGGAGAACCGATTGTTACTCCGACTCAGGACATTGTTCTTGGTTGCTATTTCTTATCTAAGGTTAAACCTGGCGCCAAAGGCGAGGGTAAGGTTTTTTCTTCGTTTTCCGAGATTGAGCATGCTTGCGAAAATGGTTTTGTGGATATACAAGCGATGATAAAAGTTCCATATAAAGGCAAAATGCTTGAAACTACGTACGGTCGTTTGATATTTAACTCGGTTCTTCCTCCAGATTTCGATTTTATTAACATACATCTTAATAAGAAAATTTTGTCTAAAATGGTAGCACAACTCATTGCTCGTTACAGCATCGAACGCACTCATGAATTTTTGGATCGTATCAAAGATTTGGGTTACACCTATGCTACGCAGTCATCAATTACTTGGGGGATGGCCGATACTTTTATTCCTAAAGAAAAAACCGAGATTTTAAAGGAGGGAGATGATCGGGTAGCTCTTATTGAATCACAATTTGAAGAAGGTCTTTTGACCGATAAAGAACGTAAAGAAAAAGTGATCGGCGTTTGGAATGATATAAGAGAGAAAATAGCCAATCTTATTCCTAAGATGCTCTCTTCGAATAACCCAATTTATACGATTATCGATTCGGGAGCTCGTGGCAGTTGGTCGCAGCCGAACCAGATGATGGGCATGAAAGGGTTGGTGATCAATCCGCAAGGTGAAATTATTGAGTTGCCCGTTAAATCTTCATTTAAGGAAGGCATGAAGATCTTGGAGTACTTTATTTCTACTCACGGTGCACGTAAGGGCTCAACCGATACAGCTTTAAAAACAGCCTCAGCTGGGTACCTTACGCGACGTTTGGTTGATGTGGCTCAGGATTTAATAATCCAAGAAGTTGATTGTAAAACCACCGAAAGCATTGTTATTAATCGTAATGACGGCAAAGATTATGGATATGCTTTCGCCGATCGTCTCTATTCACGAACAAGCGTGGAGGATATTCGTGTAGACAGGAAAATTATCGTACATTCCGGAGATATAATTACTCGGGAAACTGGCAAGCAGATCCAAGATTCCGATATTGAATCGGTGGCAGTCCGTTCCCCGATTCGTTGTAAAACTTATCGCGGTATTTGTGCTACGTGTTATGGCCTTGATTTAAGCAAGGATAAGCTGACTGAGTTGGGCGAAGCCGTTGGAATTGTAGCTGCTCAATCTATCGGAGAACCGGGCACCCAGCTTACCATGCGTACTTTCCATGTCGGCGGTGTGGCTGCGGTTGATATTACGCATGGTCTGCCGCGAATCGAAGAAGTATTTGAAGCGCGGCCACCTAAGGGTAAGGCGCCTCTTGCCAAGGCTGATGGCATTGTGTCTGCGATTGAAGAGAAGGGCCTGCTTCGTGTTATTAAGGTAAAAAGAGCCGGAGTTACTAAAAAAGGAACCAAAGCATCTGTTGATGATTATCTTGTGAGTGTCGGCGTGAATCTATACGTAAAAGAAGGAGATAAGGTAACTAAGGGTATGCCGCTTGCCGAAGGCCCGTTTGATGTACGGGAACTTTTAGCTTATCAAGGCCTTGAGGCCGTAGAGCGATATATCATAAATGAGGTACAAAAGATTTATGTAGCTGAAGGTGCTTTAATTAATGACAAGCATGTCGAAATTATGGTTCGACAAATGCTTTCTCGTTTGTTAATTAAAGAAGCGGGCGATACTGAGTTTATGCCTGGTGATATTGTTGAAAAATCAGAATTCGCCAGAGTTAACCGCGATATGAAACGTGAAGGGAAGAAGCAGGCCAAGGCCGCACTTAAGGTGTTGGGTATCACCCGTGTCGCTCTTGATTCTTTCAGTTTTCTGTCAGCTGCTTCCTTCCAAGAAACGAGTCGAGTTCTGGTTAATGCTTCTGTTGAAGGTAAGGTGGATAATCTTCGTGGACTTAAAGAGAACGTGATTATAGGACGGTTAATTCCTTGTGGCGTTGGGTTAAGAACCATCCTTCCGGAAAAACTCGATAGATTCAGACCTAAACCAGATCCAGCGTCTCCATCAGAGCAACCGGAGGTTATTCCTCAGTCTTAGTTTTTGGTTCCATTGACTCGTTAATTCAACTTTGTTACGGTAGAGCAGTATAAATTATGTCACAAGAAAATATTAATCAGGATCAAAACGATTCATACACTCTAACTTTTGTAGTTCAAGCCGAAAGTTCGGATAGTATCAGACGTTCTCTTTCAAAGCACGCAGCGCATATTGTTGCGGAGAGGCCATTGCAGAAGATTAAACTTGCTTATCTCATTCGTAAACAGGCGTACGGTTTTTTGGGAGTGATCGAATTTAAGGCTATGCCAGAACATGTAAGTGATTTGATGAAATCTTTGCAGTTTGATGGCGATGTGCTTAGATATTTATTGCATCGTATGACAGTCGGTGAAGAAAATATTTCTGAGCGGTCTTCTATTATGTCGCGATCCGTTACCCGTTCTAGGCCAGTTAAGAAATATCCTGAGCCGGCGTTGAGCAACGAAGCTCTTGAGAGAAAGATCGAAGAGTTACGATAGGATCTATTACCAATCCCATTAGAAGATTGTTATAATATTAAGTCATTATTAAGATGAATCTAAACAAAGTATTACTTATTGGTCGTTTGACTGCTGATCCACAACTTCGGACTACTCCCGGTGGACAGGCAGTTGCTACGCTATCGATGGCAACAAATCGCGTATGGACAAATAAGCAAGGAGAACGCCAGCAAGATGTTCAGTATCATAATGTTGTTGTATGGGGTCGTCAGGCGGAAATCGTGAGTCAGTTTCTAAAAAAGGGTAGTTTAGCGATGATCGAAGGAAGGCTTCAAACGAGAACTTGGCAGGATAAACAAGGACAAACACGAAAAACAACCGAGATTGTTTCAGAACGTATCCAACTTGGCCCTCGTTCTGCTTCAAACGAATCTGGTATGAGCATACCATCATCTTCTGGTAGAGCTCCATCTGAAGGTGTTGATGAAGTACGCGAAGAGCTACCGGAAATAAACCTTGAAGAGGGTGATATAAAGCCCGAGGATGTACCTTTTTAGGAGTTAAATTTATTTATTATTTACTATGCGTCAGTGCGTTTTTTGTTCACAAAATCTAAAAGAGATTGATTATCGCGAGATCGATATATTGAAGCGTTTTATTTCTAGTCAAGCTAAAATTGTTGATCCGAGACATACCGGCGTTTGTGCTAAGCATCAGCGGCGAGTAGCCCGCGCTATTAAGCGTGCCAGGGTTATGGGTCTTTTACCATTCATTAGGCATTAAGTTTTTTGGTTTTCCTAGATACGCAATCTGTTTTGATTAAATTTTATGGCCATTGATAGAGCTATTTTTGATGTTTTTCATCAAGTTGTCGGTGGAAGCAGTATCTTAGATTGGTTGGCTATATTTTTAGCCCAATACCTTCCTTATTTTTTGTTTATTGGCACTCTTATATTTTTCTTTAGGCTCTCTTTTTGGAAAAACAAATTAATCGTTCTTTTTCAATCGTTTTTAGCATTGATATTGGCACGGGGCATTGTTGTTGAAGCTATTAGATTTTTTTACAATCGTCCGCGGCCATTTATTGCGTTAGAGTTTAAACCGCTCGTTGATGCCACGAGTTATGCTTTTCCATCCGGT
>JACRFG010000085.1 GCA_016234345.1 Candidatus Jorgensenbacteria bacterium | reverse complement strand
GAGACGATTGGGAATTCCTTACTTATATGCGTGAATTGAAAGAAAAACATGGCAGTCCTGAACTCGTGTGGGTTGCCGGTGATCACGAGGTAAGTTCAAAAAAGATTTCACTGCTCTCGGGTTTTGACGTGGTTGACGAACACTATTTTGAAGTGGGAGGAAAAAAATGCATTGCGATTCACGGTCATCAATTCGATCATTTAATGAAAGATACGCCAGTGATGCGTTTGGTGGGTACTGTGGCTGGTGACATCTATAAATTTATTCAATTGTTGGATTCGAACTCTCAGAAATTTAGCCGATGGTTGAAGCGACAAAGTAAAACCCAACTTCATGTATCTGATGAAGTGGCCCGGGGTGCCATGGCCTATGCCCATGAAAAAAAAGTTGATTATATATTTTGTGGCCACACCCATCAGCATTACGTGACTGATGACAGCGAGGTTTATTATTGGAACAGCAATTGCTGGACTGACGTACCCTCGACCCATATAGCTATAACATCTAATGGTACGGTTAATGTAGGCGACGAATATAACCATTCTTCTTAGGTTTCTCCGTAATATGGAGCCAAAAGCCCCTATTTATGAGGTATTTTTGTTGTTTGTCTAATATTGACAAATAGGAATATGTATGGTATACTTGTATCAGAATTATTTCCATAACTCACTTTCTCATAACAATCATCTAAGGAGATTTATCATGTTATCAATCCTGATTGCTCTTATCGCTAGCGCTCTTATTGCGCTTTCGCTAAAGAAATTGTATTTCAAACCGGCGCCGGTTGCAGTACCGCCCCCACCTCCGATCACGTTCGGTCTGAGTCAGGCAGAACGCGTTCTTGCGAGTTTCAAAGCGCAGTTCAATCGTTTGCCGAGCGCGGAAGAGATTTTCGCGGTGCCCGCAACAATCGAATCAATCGGCGGCACGATCACGGTGGAAACAGAGTGCACCGAAGAGATGAACGCGAATACTTCCGAAGCAGGAGACAAGCGGAAGACTGCCGATCGTTATGATCAGATGGCTCAGGCGGTTCGTCAGGAAGCGTCCGAGCTGGATAGTCGGAACAACGATCTCAAGACTGTTATGGGGATCTTTGCCTGATCGCGACGAGCGATGTTAGTTGATTAGTATATATGGCCCACCAGGTGCTTATGCATTTGGTGGGCTGTTATTTTTAAGTGGTTGCAACCAATCCTACTATTGACAGACATGCTATATTTATGTTATACTTATAACAGTAATCTTGAATTCATTTTATAAAAACATTTAGGAGATTTTCCTCATGATTCAGTTATTCATTAAATGGTTTGTTTGGATTGATCCGATTTCTGTGGTGTGTGCCTATCGCCGTCAGCTACTTCGTAACAAACGACGTCAGAAGTTTTACGAATTAGCAGCAAAGGCGCTTGCTCGGCTCGGAAGTTTTGGTAAGTGGACTTTTAACTGGTGGCTTGAGTGGCTTAATCAGTCGTCGAAAGATTTTTCCGGGACGATTGTAGCATCTCATTTCTTTATTGAGAAAAACAAGCGATTGCGAAAAAAGGTCATGTTCGAGAAAGAACGTTTCGCGGCAGAACTCACGATCATTGAGATGAGTTTGGCGTGTACTATGAAGAGGATCGACCATTTCCTCGAAGTCCACGGATAATTAGAAAAAGCCCACCAGCAATTTTGTTGGTGGGCTAAACGTTTTTATAGAGCGCTATTTTTAATGTAAAAGTGCTCATCAATAATAGCTTGATGAGCGCTTTCAATTATTTTCCTGTAGTTTGTCGCTGGGTTTGCTCCCCGGCGATTTCTTTTCTGTATCTTTTGGTAAATTCCAGAACGTAGTCGCTCAAATCGAGGTTTTTTTGTTCCTCGAATTTTGTTGCAACCGCTGCTTTTAAATCATCAAGGTTAATACCCGTTGCTTCTTCTTTGCCGGATTCGATATCGCGATCGCGGGCAATACGAATTGCCTCGTCGACAATTCCGGCAATCATGGCGCCGCTCATAATTTCCTTGAGTGTAAAATTCGCGTCGGGCCCGTCTTTCACGAGAGGTCCTTTGAAGTACGAATATTTGTCGCTCAGTATCTCTTCGGCCGCAGCCTGTGCTGCTGTTTCTTCTGTCACGCCTTTAGCGAGTTTTACGCCGCGAAGGTGGCTTTTGAAATATAGAGGAACATCTTTTTCTTTCGGCGCGCTCACCACGATCTTTATATCGATTCTCTTGTCTCGCGTGATCGCTCCGTCAAGTATGTCCGGACGGTTGGTGATGAGGACGACGATAACGTTCGAAGTGCCGAGACCGTTCATGTTTCTAAGGAACGCCGTCACATACGAATCATTCACATCCGAACTTTTGCCGGTTCCGCGTTTCTTTAAGATTGCTTCGCATTCATCGATCACGAGGACGGGTGGAATGTTGGTTTTTTTGTAGAAAGTTTCGGCGGCAGCGAAAAGCATGTCAATGCGTTTCTCGCCCAGCCCGACCAGAGATTCAAGGAATTCAGATCCGCCGATGTAGAAATATCCGCCGCGAACCTTTTCTTTTCCGAATAATTTCTCGAGGGCTGTTGCGATGGCTTCGGCCAGCATGGTTTTGCCGTTTCCGGGAGGTCCCGAGATCAGCGTGCCCTTGACCGTACCTTTGTCGCCATAAGAGGCATAGAGTTTTTTATGCGTGAATGGAAACTCAATCGCCCCTCTTAATTTACGAATAGCGTCTTTTTGGCCGATGATATCGTCCCAGGTATAGCGCGGTTCATATTCGCTTGAAAACGGCGGTTTTCGTGGTTCAAGTTTCTCTACAACGATCGATCCCGAGGGGTCGAGCGCCACAAGGTCGCCTTGCGCAAGGTCGGTAAATTTTCCGGTAAAAACAATTTTGACCGGTTCGTTTCCGACTTCGCAGAAATCTTTCCCGAGAATCCGACCGACTACAACTGTTTCGCCGCGCGATTCTATGAGCGCCTTGCCGACTATCTGTTGTGTACTCGGGTTTAAGCGTACGCCATCGCCGGGCTCGATATCTAAGTCAGCTGGTAGGCCAACCTCGATAAGTTTCCCTGCGTAGAGAATCACCGCTCTTCCTTGCAGTGGGGGGATTTCTGAAATAGAAGATTTAAGTTCTGTTTTCTCAGCCACTCTTTGTCGAGTCTGCTCCATTTCCTCAAATCTCTTTTCAACGCGATCACCCATATTCGAAAGAGTATCCATAAAAACTTCAGCCATTCCTTTTTCGGTTTTACCTCCAAATGACGTGGTTTCGTCGGAAGACCTTTCCGATTTCCCCGTTGTTTTTGGAGAAGAACCGTTTTGCGGGATGGGATCTACTATGTCGGGAAACTTTGCAATGAGAATCCCGTACGGAAGAGCCTGAGATTTAAGAAGACGTATTGTCTGGGCTTGTTTTATAACAAGCGCGGTTTTCTTTGCCTCGAGTTCTTGAATCCTTCTCTGCTCGGCATCAGTAAGCGTTATTTCCATTTAAAAACCTTTCGTGAGTTATGATCAGAAAACGTTTGGAATTAGAAAATAAGGTAAGTTTCTGGGACTTAGGATAATACATATATTAGTGTTTGTCAATCATGGGGTATTGACAAAACCATATATATCTTGTTAAAATATATGCAGTTCTATTCAAAAATCAATCAAGCAATTAAATACACAAATTCTCGAAATATTCGAAGAAAGGAAAAAATTTATGCCTGAAAAGAAGTTCCGTTTACCAGCGTTTGTTGGTACGGTGCTCGCAGTTACCGGATTCATTGAAAAGGCGTCTTCGGTAAATTCCGAGGTCGTCGAAGTGGATCAAGTTTCAAGATCTGATAATCAGCCTGATGTTCCGGGCAAACCGCCTGAGCTTCCAACAACGAAAAGAAGCAACCCCATAATTTCCAAGGTTTCTACGGTTACTAAGTCGTCTGTTCAAGACGAAACTCTGAAGAATTATGTGGATCAACTTCTCGACGAGTTACTCAAGGCGACTCCGAATGAATTTCAGGAGTTCATGAGGCAACAAGAAGCTTCAATGGAAGAACTTAAGGATGTTCTGTCGGGCGATGAGCTTGTGACCAAGGCCACTAAAATGGCCTTGCGAGTTACAAAGCTCAAGTCCACTGATGTCCAGAACGCATTTGCTTCGGCGCGAACCGCACTCAAGGACAAGAGAACCGATTTTGGTTCAGCCCTTGAGAAAGAACGTCAAGATCAAATCGAGAAACCCACGCAAGAGATTCGTAAAACTCAAACTGAGATTGCGCGTCTCGATGGTGAAATAAAAAGACTCGAATCTCAGAAAGCATCTCTTGATATGAGTATCACGCCTGCACGTCAAGCAATTGAAGCAGCGGAGCAGAATATCAAGGAAGGCCAAGAGATCTTTGAGCGTGCTTATGAGAGCGCCGAAAACGTTCTTACCGAAATGGAAAAACAACTACTCAATCACTCAGAACAACCTAAAGGAAGGACCAAATAATGCCTGAAACACCGCAACCTCAGAGCGTGCTCGATCGTGGTATTACAGGTACGATCAAACGCCTTGAATATCTGCGGGGTAAACAACCGAGCGTGGGTCTTGTTATAAAGGCTCTTGGAATCGGGTTGGGCGCCCTGATGTTTATTCGGAACATGGATAAGATTCTTTTGTTTTTTGATAACCTAACTTCTCTCATGGAGAAAGGTATCTATGCTGTCATTTTAGCCGTAGTGCTTTGGCTTTTATGGCAAATCGTGAGCAGTAAAAAACTTCGAGACACTGTTACATTGGTTATCGACAGGACAATACTAAAGATTCATAAGTGGCTTATTGCCCGCGACAAATTTGGGTCGGCAGAATTCGCTATCCGCCGCCTCGAGAAAAGAAAGAATGAAGCTGACGAAGCCCGAGCCAGTGTTTATGCTGCCTATAACGCGGTTACGAAACAAGTAAATTCCGCGAAAGAAGCAGCTGAACAAGCTCTGACCAATGCCAAGGGATTTGATCAGGAAATGAAATATCGTGCTGAGACCGGAAAACAGAAAGTCAAAATGTCGGATGAAGGTCTTCAGCGTGCATTTGCGAGCGCCAAAAGTACACTTCGCATCAATGCGGATTTCTTGAAGCGTCAAGCAGAAAAACAAACCATGCTTCAAACCCGTTGCAACATCTTACAGGAAGTAAGCGTTGCGACCGGAGACAAACTCGAAGAGATGAAGTTACAACTCACGAGAGCGAAGCAGGATTGGGAGCTTGCGCTCCAGACCATGAATGCGATGGCAGCTTCGGATGAAATCGTTGGCGGTCAAGATGCTCAGATTTATCATGAAGCATTGGACGGCATTGCCCGAGAAGCAGATTTCTTCAACGGCAGAGTCATCATGCTTATGGATCGTCTTGATCCGACTGTTCAGAGTTTCCGTACCAAGCAGGCCGGAGAACAGATTGCCGACGAGCAATACTATCAGGCGTTTCTGAATGAAACAAAGATTACACCGAAGAAACAAGATGTAGTGGAAGCTCAGAGCCAACCACTCAGTCTTATCGAAGATGCGGAAAGCTTGTTGGGTGGAAACGTCGAAGTGGTAAAGGCAAAGACGTCTCTAACGCAACGACGGACCATTGAATCAGGCAAGAGCGGTACTGGTTTCGATAGCTTGCTTCGACCGAAGTAACTCTTGATGTGTAATACCTCCAGTGGAGAATGTAAATTCTCCGCTGGAGCTTAATTTAACCCACTTAATTCAATCAACAATCAATTATTAACTGAAAGAAAGGAACAGACTGTGGCAGACGAATTTGTTGTGAAAACCGGAAACTGGAAGAAAAAGATCATCACGATCTTAGTGATTGCTCTGGCTATCGGCGGGTTTCTCGCCTATCAAGGCGGATACATCAAAGGACGACCCACCAATAAAGTTGAGACCGCAAAGCTCGACGATATGAGTGGAAAGTTCACGAAGGAAGCAAACTACAACGTTCCCAAAACAGCATTGCCTGCAGGCGAAGAGCTTGTCGGCAAGCCGTTCCTCGTAGTGAATATCTACGATTGGCACGGGAACTCGAGCGTTACGTATGCAAACGGTGGGGCAGTAACCCTTGAGAATTCATTGATCGGTCAGGAAGGCATCTTAGTGAAACTTGTTCATCAGGATGATACGCCTACTTCGACCAAAGAATTCATGAGCAAGGTTGCAGCCTTCAAAGAATCAGACGGTAAGAGTGGCGGCAATTTCGGCTTTACGATCATGGGAAACGCTTCAGTTCCTCTTATCGAGCCGCTTCAGAAAGATCTTAAAGCGATTGATCCGGAGTATCGAGCTATCTGCGTTGATCTTGTCGGAAAGTCCGATGGTGAAGATCAGATGATCGCTCCAGCCGAGTGGCTCACGAATCCCGATGCGATGCGCGGTAAAGTGGTGGTTGGCGTGTATGATGACGGTGATATTCAAATTGCTGTCATGTACGCAGATAAGGTCGGAATTCCCGTGAATTTCGATTACCACACTTGGAATGCAAATTCCTTGAATATCGAGCACGTCGGCGATTTTATCAAGGCCGGTCGAATCTTCACTCATACGAGAGAACTCGAACCGCGTCCGATTGTCGACGATGAAGGTCGGAAAACAGGCAAAACCACCAAAGATGAAGGGATTAGCCTTCGTCCTGATGCGTTAGCTTCGTGGACTCCGGTTGATCGAAACGTTGTCCGTGATCTTTCAAAGATGGATGTTTCGAGATTGAAGACGCTTGCGACTATTACGTCAACAGGATCCGGCGATCAGAAAAAGGTCATGCCTACGGCGCTGATTGTGCTGAACAAGTATTACGAGAAGAATCTCGACAAGTTCGCTAAATTCAGCTACGCCGTGCACATGGCTTCGATGCAAATCGATAAGTATCCCGATGCTTTGCAAAAGGCTATGGAGATCAATACTGATCTTCTCGGTATTTGGGACGAGGGTTCTGACCAGGGTGCCGCTACGAGAGAACGCCTAAACGCATTTCGTGGATACGCTGCCTCCGAGAACAAAAAACTCCGGGTAGGCGGAAGTATGGTTTTTAGTTTCCGTGATGCGATGAATATGGTAGGGATGACCGATGCCGGTGACGATTTTGAGAACTCGACGTTCGCAAGCGTTTACCGAAGCTTCGGGAATCTCACTATTCGGAAGTATCCGGAAAAGCAACTTAAAGCATACTTACCGTTCGGAGAATTCTTTGATGGCCGTGCCCTCCGTATGGCTTATAACAGAGCCAAGGGCGAAGGGGTTGGTACCGCAGAAGTGGTCGAAAAACGTGATTACGCTGAAGCTACCGGTGAAGTTATCGGAAGCACAAGCTATTCAATTACGTTTAAGACCGGCAGTGCCGAGGTTCAGTCATCCGCTTATAGCACCCTGCAAGAAATCCAGGACAATTATGCAGCGACCGAATATGGCATTACCATTGTCGGTCACACCGATCGTACTGGAACGGATGCAGTGAATCAGCCGCTTTCGTATGAGAGAGCTGAATCAGTGAAGCGGTATTTAATTGCTAGGAACTCAAGAGACTTCGGCGGAGATCGTATCAACACCGAAGGCAAGGGTTCTTCGGAGCCAGCCAAAGGCGTGGATCCGAATTATGCTGGCGAAAACGCTAAGTGTCGGCGCGTGGAGATCATTATCCACCGCTAACATGGGCCGAGTAGCCGGTTCTTAAAAGAAATCAGCGTGTCTGGTGGAGAACTCACGTTCTCCACCGGCACCTATATTTTTGAAAATCAAGGCGAGCGAAAAATAAATTTGTTTCCCTCACCCTGCTCTTCAAAAGTTGTTTTCTTAGGGCAGGTTCTTTGTAAATAAAATAAATACGAATAATCAAGGAGAAAAATAGACATGCGTGCTTTGTTTCGGCCGTTCGAAACAGCAACCAATACCCAAAAGCGATTGCTGATGGTGTTTTGGATCGTTGCTGGTTATCTTGTATGGCAATACTGGCCTGGATATTTGATTCCACGTCCGGGAGCTACGCTCGACTCGTTAGTCAGTCTTTACGAAAGAGGACTAGCGGAAGATCTGAAAGTAAGTTTTTGGGTTATCGCTCGAGCTGGTTTTTTTATTGCATTTCCCGTCGGATGTATCCTGAGTTACCTCTACACCATTCCCTTTTTCAAACCGCCAATCCTTCTTTACGCTTCTATGAGGAATATTATGATGAATGCCCTTGTAGCGGCGTTCATGATGATGCGTCTTGGAGGCGATCAATTGAAGGTGTTGACTATGGCGTTTGTCATTTCAGTGTACTTCGTCTCGAGCGTTATTCAACGCGTTGACGATTTTCCGCAGGCTAAAGTGAATCATGGGATCACCATGCGAATGTCGCGGTGGCAGATTCTTTGGAATCATTTTATACGCGGTTCATTGCACACCGTTTGCTACGATTTTATCCCCTGTCTCGGTATGGGTTGGGCTATGCTTTCTTTCGTGGAAGGTTTAGCTCGTAACGAAGGCGGATTGGGAGATTTGATGCTCCAAGTGGATAAAATCACGAGTTATTCGGGGATTATGGCGTTAGCGATTGTCTCTGGTGCGCTCGGATTTGGCATGTGGTTTGGCCTCCGGTCACTATTCAAGGTTTTGTTTAAGTATGCAACGCAAGTTGCAGTTAAATCGTGAAGGAGAAAAGATAATGACTGATACTGCTTTGCATCACAAAAATTCCACGCTGGATTACACGGTCGGCGAAACAATATTGAAAGTCCAGGGTGTGAACAAAGAATTCGGCGGACATGTAGTTTTGAGAGATGTTAATTTCGAGATACAAGATATCCGTCGTACAGGAATTACACAAGGACAGGTTTTCTCGATTCTTGGGAAATCCGGTGCCGGTAAAACAACGGTCGCGAGCATTATTGCCGGGCTTTTGAAGCCAACATCCGGAACAGTCATTGGCAAAGATGGGAAGCCGATACGGCAAGGAGAAGTTGGTTTTGTTTTTCAAAACTACATCAACTTCGACCATGTGACGGTTCGGGGCAATCTTTTGCTTTCGGCGTATCAGGGAATGTTTCGCGAAGAAGCCGCCGATTCGTTCAATCCGAAGATGATATTGAAACGTTTTCTCACTTGGATTTTCAACAAAAAGATCTTATGGGAGAAAGTTGAGCAATATCTGGATCTGTTTGATTTACGGATTCATGTCGACAAGTTCACTTGTGAACTTTCAGGAGGTCAGCGGCAAAGGCTGGCAGTATTGTGCCAAGTTCTCTGTTCGAGCGAGTTCATTATTTTTGATGAGCCGTTTTCTGGCCAGGATCCGGAAATGAAGGAAAAAGCTTGTGAGATGTTGATCAAAACATCACAGCTTGATGAGTACAAGACGCTTGGCATTATCACCCACGATATTGATTGTGCGGTATGGGTGAGTGACAAACTTCTCCTTATGGGTAAAGAAACTGATACTGCAACGGGAAAACCGAAACCGGGGAGTACGGTGTTTAAGCCATACGATTTGGCTGAACACGGTCTTGCGTGGCAAGACGCCGAAGTGCTCCGAATGCCCCAGTTTCGTGATTTGGTCGATGAGATCAAATATAGCTGGTTTCCCAACATGTAGTCATATATTTTTAGAAATCAAACAGCGTGTGCACTTTAATGTGCCGCGCTGTTTTCATTTTTCGGCAGAATAAATTAAGTTATTTGACATTATTTAGTTTATGTTCTATAATTACTTTCAGTAATTCACATAAATAAACCATCATATCTATTAATTATCGAAAGGATTTACATGAAGCAGCTGTTTCTCTTCTTGCTCTTACTTGTTATGTTCGTCTCGATGGCCAATGCCCAGCACGACCTTTCTCTTTATAGAAAGACTGTTTACTCGGCCGGAAGCTCAGATGCCTCTTTTTACCCGTGGTACATGTATAGTGGTTTGGTATTCGTTGATGCGCGTTACAATTTCGATTGGGATAAAACAACTGGCGTGTTCGTCGGAAAAAGTTTTGGTAGCGATGCTTTATCGGTAGTGCCTACTCTTGGAGCCCTTTTCGGACCAGAATATAAGGGTGTATCACCCCAGGTTTATCTCATGGGTAAAGGCGAAACCTATGCTTTTACGCTCTTGAACCAATATTCGGCAGGTATCTCCGGGAATAACAGCTATCTTTACAATTGGTACGAAGTTTTTATCTGCAAGCCTCTCGACTGGCTTGAGGTGGGAGGTACAGAACAGACGTTTTACGAATTTGTTGATGGAAGTAAAGTGCAGATGGATATCGGACCCGGTATTCGTGCAACCTTGAGTAATGTGAGCAGCAGTGGCTTTAGTATGTATGGCAAGGTTTGGTATTCGGTGAGTCCTACCGATACTGACGTTTCAAAGCTGTATTTTACGGTCGGCACGACTTTCTGATCATAAGTTTTTGTAAAAATAAGAAACCCTCAACTCTTTCGAGCTGAGGGTTTTGCTTTTATCAATATTTAGAAAAATCTGAATCCAACTTGTCCGCCGAACCATCGGTCGCTCGTTGGGTCAATAAATGGGGCTATATATGTGTGTGATTGGTCGGTTAATTGGTATTGGTACTCGACTCCGAGTCTCAAAAATCCCAGCAGGGTTTCTTCTTGGAGATGTTCAAATCGTAACTGCCAGATATTGTGTTCATCCAAGGCAAGTAAAAATTTTTGGTGTACGGTGTTCGGGTTTTTGCGCGAAATCATACCTGCCTTGAAATCTATTTTGTAGTAGATCGGTTTGCTTTGTAGGGATGTGCCAAGCATGAATTCATCGTCAGTCGTAAGCCCCATCCACAGTTTCATATTACCGTCGTCGAATTTAATCATTGGGCCGATCGCTACTTCGCCTCGATGAAGTATGTCGCGTACCCATTGATATCGTACAAACGCATGCCACGATTTATCCTCGTAAAATATGTATTGGGAGAAGAATCTCGGTTTATAGCTTCCATTCGCTCCGAGCTCGGATTCTCCGCTAGTCTTTTGAGCCAGCGCAGTTGATAAACAGCCGATAAACAGTGTTAGAAACAATACCGGCATCGTTAGAAATCGACGCATGTCTTAGCCTTTCAATCAATTATTTGTGTAGAGCTAATATTTGGTTTAACACAGAGTGTTTTCTAAAGTCAAATAGTCTTGGATACCCCTATGTATTATTTGACATTATCGTCATTATGTGCCATTGTTGATTCAGTAAAATTATTACCAATTCAATTCGGAGTTTTCTTGAAACAAGTAGTTAGGTTGGAAATCATAGCGGTTGTTGCCACCGTCGTCTTAACAGTTTTTCTTAGTTTTTATCTTAGTTTTGGTGCAGCTATGGGGACTCTATTTATGAGTGTCTGTGCATTTGGAATTATCGCTACCGTGTTTGGTATGTCTGTAGTTACACCGGCCGTACTTGGCATACTCGGTGCGATTATAACCGCGCCATTCGTTTTTGAGTTTGTTGATGTTATTCAACACCAACCTCATTTAGCCATTGTTCCTCTTATTCCTATTACTGCCGGACTTGCGGCTGTGTTATTCGTTGTAACCATTGCTTCGATTAAACTCGATGTTCATAGAGAACGATTGGCTGAAACTGTTTTCGCTCAAATATTAGTATTATGGCTGGTGTTTGCTATATTGCATCTTGTGATCTCGGACAAACAGAAGAAACCTATCATACCCTCGGTTCCAGTTATTATTGTGGAATCGAGGGTTTTTCTTTGTTTATTTCCTTAATGAGGAATTATCATAAAAGTTTTAAAACAAGATAAACAAAGAAAATAAGGAAAAGCTGATAAACTTGATAATGTCATTAAACCTGCATTATTTGGTATTTTCACGAAAATAATGTTTCGTGTGAAACATTTTGAAACAAAAAACCAGTCATATTTAATGATCTCCATTATTTCGACTGGTTTTTATTTAGATAATTTGAATACACTTCTTGCTTTTCTGGCCATAATTATGCCTTCTCTGTGTTGATTTTCTGTTGGCTCGGCAGTAATTATAAATCTCTGGATGATAAACATAAGGATTAAAGAGGATGCTATATAAAGAATAGTCCAGTATGGATTGAATATTGTAAACCATACACCGCCCAATAATTCCCAAAACAATATTCTTGATCCGCAGGCCCAGGTTATTCTAGACATTCTTTTTAGATTATCCAGAGCAATCGGAATATCTAGGCATAAAAGCGCAATTGTTTGATGCTCGAGAGCATGATATTGAGGATGTTCCCTCAGCATTCCTTTGGAGTAGTTACGGTAACGCATAATGAGAATCGTTGCTATATACACCATGGCTAGACAGTTTAAATATGGTACTCCTTTTACGAATAGTGCTGCCGTAGTTACTGTTATGACCAAAGGCATAAACGAACGCTTGATGAACAGTCTTAACGATAATGCCGCCATCGATATTTTTGAATATTCTTGTTCGTCAAAAGGCCTTACTCCTTTGGTCCATACCATAATTCCTGTTTGTTGTTGTACGAGCGCACAACCCGAATCAGCGCTCATACCTTCAATGATTCCGTAGCGACCGAACTTTCGTGCCGAGAACCATGGGAAAGAAATCCACAAGAAAGTTTTCAACCAGAATCCGAATTTATTCACTTATTTTTCTCTTACTGATTTTGAGTGTTTATGTGCTGAATAAATTATGAAATTATATGTTTGTTTTGTCAAATAATCTTATTAATTATATACTTAGATTTTGATCTATGAATTTTCGTACAACGTTAGGTGTGCGTGGTGAAGAAGCAGCCGTTCGATATCTTATAAAGAAAGGTTACAAAATTATTGAGCGTAATTTTAAGCGTTCGTGGGGCGAGATCGATATCATCGCTCGCACAAAAGATAAAGTACTTGCGTTTGTGGAGGTAAAAACTATGAGCGTTTCATCGGATGATGGTTTGAAACCGGAAAATCAGATGACGCGCGGGAAACTTAAACGCTTTAGTCGTGCTGCATCTCTTTATGCCGGTTCTCATAGTGATTTAATTAATGATCAGCAAGGATGGCGGCTTGATGTTCTCGCCTTGACAGTAGATGGGAAAGATTTTTCTATAAAACATTATCAAAATATAACTGTTGACAAATAGATCAAAGCGCTTTGAATTGTTTATTCACAATTGGTCAAAGATCTTGGAATTGATATGAGTGTTTCTGGAACATCGCAAACCAAAAAGTAGATTTTAATATTAAAAGCCGCAGGAATATTCCTGCGGCTTTCTCTTAACTTCGGTACCATGGTGGCTTAGCCCGCTGTTTCTTCGACGGAAGGAATTTACGAATTAGGCGTTTTTCCTTGTTGCTAAAGGTGTTCCATAGAATGGTGGTAAGTTGTGAAATAAACTTTTCGTCTTTTTTGCCGTTTCCAGGGAAGCTCACGAATCCGTGGCAGAGTTCGTGAATCAATGTTTCGGTCGCCTCTCTTTTAGTTAAAGCATCATCGAGATATATTATGTTTCCGGCCAGAAGACCATCAAGCTTTATTTTCGGATATTCGGGATCACGGAGATCATGCGTCCAGAATATTTTTCTTATCTCTTTTTGAAGCGCCCATGCGACGGCCGCAAAGAACCATTGAGCAAGATAATTCCGTTTCCGTTTTGTTGAGAACTTCCGTTTGCGACAAACCACAATACGGACCTTTCGATAGATTTGAGAATGCTACCGCTAAGTATAAGAAGGAAATACGGCATTGGGCAAATCCCCGCGTCAATTCTCAGTTTTTCTTGTATATTGACTTGTCGTCTCGGATGTGCTATGCTATTTATTAGTAAACTTTCCATTTAAATTCACTACACATCAACTTTCAAAAGGAGTTAATCGTGATTCGCATTCTTGGTTTTGTCGCACTTCTCGGTATCATGCTCTACACGTCGATTGTGTTCGATGTGCCGCAGGCGCTCTCGAATCATAAGTATCTTCTGCCGGATTTGATCGAGGGGGTTTCTGTGAACGGCTTTCCGTATTTTACCGAATACGAACCGGCGTGCTACGCGTTTGATGTGATCACAACATATCTCTCGATGCTTCTCATTGTTGTGGCGCTTTTCAATCTGCGGACCGGCGTAAGTCTTCCGAAAGGGGTTTTCTGTTCCCTCGCCTTAATGTCTGGTTTGTTCGTTGGACTTTCGGTGTTAAGACATGCAAGCATCTTCGCTGCATACAATACGTACGGCACGTTCGTGCGTGATGTATTCGTACCTCTTGCGTTTATTCTCGCATGGGCCGGAGTATTCGGATTGTGGTGGTATATCACAAATCCTCCGAAGAAAACCGTCGTGGTTATCTCAGATGCCGGAGCTGAAGAATGTAGTTAGTAAGTCAATTTCAATCGAGCCCGATCTTATAAAGATCGGGCTTTGTCATTTTTAAGTGATTATCGTTAGTCTTAAATATAATTTGACTTTTTAGACTGATGTGCTATCATTGTGTAGTTGTAGACCGCTCCTAGTGAGCGGTTGTTTACTAGATATCACATTAATATTATGGACTTAAAAGCATTAGCATCAGCTGTTGAGCAGATCGCTGCCGAAAAAGCTATTCAACCCGAACAGGTTTTGGGTGCAATTGAGACGGCCATCGGCGCAGCCTATAAAAAAGAATATCGCAAACGTTCGGAAATAGTCCGGTGCAAATTTGATTTGAAAAGCGGTACCATGAAATTTTCACAAGTTAAGACCGTAGTTGATCCATCTGAAGTGCGTATTGTTGAAGTAGAAGAAGAAGGCCAGGAACTGAAAGATGCGAAAGACGTAAAAGAAGGCGAAGAATTGTTGCCTCGGTATAACTCCGATCGTCATATTTTTCTTGAAGAAGCACGACAGGCCAAATCAGACGTTCAAACCGGCGAAGAACTCGAATTTCCTTTGGAAACACATGAAGATTTCGGGCGTATTGCCGCACAAACCGCTAAACAAGTGGTTCTTCAGGGTCTTCGAGAAGCCGAGCGAGCGTCGGTTAAAGAGGAATTCGCCGATAAAGAAGGTGAAATTTTATCGGGTGTTGTACAGCGTTTCGAACGTGGCAATGTTTATGTTGATCTCGGCCGGGCCATCGGCATTATGTTTCATAACGAATCAATCCCCGGCGAGCATTACCGGGTAGGTGAACGTCTGCGCTTTTACGTTTTAGCTGTGCAGGATGACGCCAGGCGTCCGGGTATTATCCTTTCTCGTGCCCACCCGAAGTTTGTAAACAAACTTTTTGAACTTGAGGTTCCGGAAATTGCCGACGGCATTGTGGAAATTAAACAGATTG
>JACRFG010000084.1 GCA_016234345.1 Candidatus Jorgensenbacteria bacterium | reverse complement strand
CGTCGAAAGCTCCGTTCGGATAAGGCAGTTGTTCAAATCTTCCCTGTTCTATCGGAATATTGACGCCCCTTGCTGCTGATTGTTCTTTTAATTTCATGACAGCGGTTGGTGAGCCATCGATACCCCTGACGTCAAAACCATTTTCATGCAGAAAAAATAAGTTCCCTCCCAAACCGGCTCCGATATCTAATACTTTGCTAATTTCGGCTTCACGAAATTTTTCAATCACTTTGGCCATATCTGGATGAGGCCGACTCATATCGTAGTAATCAAACGCACTCACTTCGCGATAAACCGACTCCCAACTGCCATCTCTTGCTGATGTCGTTCGTTCAACTTTTGGCATTGAAATACCCCCTAAATCTGTTGGAAACCGACATCATGTCTAAACCTCATATGAAATCTCTTTTTCCCGAACCATTAATCCGGATGTGAATCATTTGAGGTCCGGTTGAAGCAGAACGCAGTTCGTCTAATACTCTGAAGATGCCGTCTCGAGACTGAACGGAAAAAGTTCGCCTATACCCGAAAAGTTTAGCCAGTTGAGGAATCTTCTCCGAGCCGTATGTTTGTTCTCCCGAACAGGACATGTATGCTCTGTTATCCAAGACAATATGCAGCAAGTTTGGCGGGGCGAAATGTCCGATGACATTGAGAACGCCAACATCGGTTAATACGCTTCCGTCCCCCTCGATAACAATAGTCCTCACGCCGGGCCGATTCACGGCAAACCCTAAACCAATCGCGCTCGTCAGGCCAAAAGCGCCGGCGTTATAAAATTGATTTTTGCCGTCATGATGGTGAAAAATCGAACGCGAAATCAGTCCGGTTGATGAGACGACGGCATCGTTTCTGTTAATTAAATGAGAAAAAAGCATATCGAGAACTTCCTCTCTGGAGAGATCGGCGTGGTCGTTGTCCGCTTCCTGAAAAACGATTTCAGCATCGTCGACTTTACTGGCAATGGTGATTTCCGGAACCGAAAGTTGATTGAATTTTTCTTTCTTCACTAAAATTACACCGGGTAAATCCGTTCTGTCCATCTCTCCTTTAAGTCTCTTTATATCACTTTGTGTTGCCTCGGATATGTAAGGCAATCCGAATGATTCCAATAAGGAGACTGTGGCGGCGCCGGTAGCGAAATGTTGAGTCGCTGTTTCACCCGGAGCTCCCCGCCAAGAAACGATAAACGGCACCGGCGTTTTGCATGGAATTAGCAATGATCCAAGATCATTTGATGACTCGAATAAACCGCTATTTTGCATATATAATACCGGCCGTTTCCCGGCCAACCAAGCGCCTTGAGCGATTCCCACGGCTTCACGTTCGTTTGCGGCTTGAGCATGGATAACTTCCGGATCAGAACCGCTTTCGGCGATGAAATTTCTTAATTCTCCGCAAGGCAAACCGGAAATAAAATCAAACTGAAACACTTCCTTGGTGATTTTATACAAGTCTCGTTCTGTGACCAACTCGTATTCAGTTTGATCAATTGCTCTTAGCGGTTCTTTACTCATATTGGCTTGGCTCGATATTGGGAATACCAGAGCCCTCGATAGTTGTGGAAAGTAACCGGACGTAAATTTGGGAATACCTGTTCTGCCAACTGCCTCAACTGCAAATAATAATCAAGCGAATCGGCTTCATGATCACGCAGCTCGATTTGATCCGGCGTGTATAGTTGATACGTTTGGAGCTGTGGGAAACGGGTGACTACGTCGGCAAATTGCGGCAATTCATCGCGGATAACAGACATGGGGTCCAAGCCGGCGATGTATAAAAATGACGATTCGCCGCCCATGTTTTTAGCCGCTTTTAACAACCACCGCGACTCGAGAAGATTAAGAGACGATTTTTGTTTTTTCATCAACGCTTCTCTTCTTGAAAATACTTCTAATGTTAAATACAAGGCGAATGGTCCATCTTCAATTAAATGAGCGATTGAAGCCTCGGTTTTTATTTGTGATCCAACGTATTGAATTTCACCCCTAAACCCTATTTGAGAAAATACTTTTCGGACAAGGCGGATATGATCAACGGTAGCTTCCTCGTTTAGGAAACAGCCGGTAACAATTCCTAAAGCATCCACATCGGAAAAACTTCCAACTTCTTGAAGCAGTTCAGATGCTCGTTGTTCCAAGATTTCCTCTTCTTTCAGTGGTTTATCAGCTCTTTCCAGATTATATGTACCGCAGAAACTACATCCCCGACAGATGCTTCTTGAATTTGAGTTTAGAGTTAAATGAGTTCTGTTTCTCCAGTAGGAATCGGTACAGGTGTCTTTTTCTATTTCGGTAGCTTTTCCAATCTTTTCATCTCCCAAGCTGACTGTTGAGCCATCGTGGGTAAAATTTGATAATGGAGCGTTGGTTATTGTCAAGGCAACGTAATATGATTTACCGCTGGGCATGGTTATCGAAAAACGGCCGCGGTCATTCTCGACTTTTCCAAACCGTATTCCGGATAAGTTCAAACCTATCAATAAAATATCCTCAACCGGAACTTGATATCTGTCTGCCAGTTCAACCGCGTGGGCAATATCGTTCAAATAGGGAAGTTGCTCTCGATAAACGTGCAAAGATTCGGGATACATTTGTATCGCATTGTATCATTTTTCCATCCGCAATACAGTATAATGTCTTAGTGATTAAAGCAATCATTTTTGATATTGGCGGAGTGGTAACTTACAACATCGGCGGTTATATCAGGAACGATATTATTAAAACTCTCGGGGTTACCAAGGATCAATATGAAAAGGCCTGTCATATTTTGGTACCGCTTTTAAGTACCGACAGAATTACCGAAGAAGAATTTTGGCAAAGATTTAGAGCTATAACCAAAACCACCAAAGTACCTCTGAAAAATTTGTGGTCAAGAGAATTTTCAAAAAGACGCAAATTAAGAAAAGATGTCGTTCAAATAATTAAAGAATTGAAAAAGAAAGGGATTAAATTAGCGGCTTTATCGAATGTTATTCGTTCCCATTCGCAGGTTAACGATGAAAAAGGCATCTACAGACTTTTTGACGTCCGAATTCTTTCTTACGAAGTCGGCCTTAAGAAACCGGACCCGCAAATTTACAAGCTTACCCTCAAGAAGCTTGGCGCAAAGCCGGAAGAAACGGTTTTTATCGATAATAAGCTGCAAAACGTAGAAGTCGCCGGAAACCTGGGGTTCAGCGGAATTTACTATAAAAGTCCGGGGCAATTGAGAAAAAGCCTCGAAAGACTTAAACTTATTTGATTATGAATTCTGTAAAACTTTTGGCGAAATATCCACGCGTCGATTTGGGAGAAGGAAAGCTCCGGTTTGCGGTTGAAAAAAACTGGGAGGTCCGGCCGGCATGGATCAAGCTAACAAATATTGAGGAATCACTTCCCAGGTTTTTAAGCGTTAAAGTTCCAAAGTTTGGCGAATTGATTTACAAATCTTTTGGGGCGTATTATTTCCCTTTTGATTACACCAATGATGAGGAACGTCGGCTGATGGACGGCATGGCGCAAGACTATGACAATATGGTTGCCGACGCGTTCAATATCCCGATGGCTAAAACATTGTTAGATAAAATGCCGATTGGCGAGGCTCCACTGGAAAGTCGGATACTTGACTTGGGTTG
>JACRFG010000018.1 GCA_016234345.1 Candidatus Jorgensenbacteria bacterium | reverse complement strand
TTTTCTTATGAAATTCACAAAGAACGTACCGGGACTATAAAACCATATTCCCCTGTCTGTCAATTATTTATTAAAAACATAGGCCCTACTTTTTTAGGGTAGGGCCAGAATAATATCAAAGAAGCGTAGCTCCTTCATACTGCCAGTAATAACGAAGATGTCCGTCGGGATGGAAAATCAGGTTGCGCAAATCTTCGCCGGCTTGATGCATGGTAAGACAGGAATTCAAACAGATATTCTGTCCGGCCACATCGAATACTCGAGCACCGTGCTGCAAGGTAAGCAAATGACTGCCTTTTTGCTCAATCAGTTGTGTGATATCTAACACCTGCTCATCAGTCAGATGATGAGCATTGGTCCATTGCCACACCTCTCCGCTATGGCTGTGCTCTTCATCCGGTTTATTCACCGGAGTAACCGTAAGTTGTTCGATCCGATTCGTTTTGGCAAAAGACAAAAGGCTCAGTATTTTTTCGCGGCTATCGATAAAGCCGTTAGCCATAATACAGGTAAGACGCACTGAGAATCCGTACGCGTGAAGGCGTGTAATGAGTTCGGATAAATCAATATAACTATCCTTATACGGTAAATACACTTCACGGTTTTTTTCGGGATCATAATGGACAACCGAAATCGCAAAAAGCGTAAGGCCTAATCGGTACCATTCTTTCAAAAATGGATCGTACCGTTCTGGTTTTTCAGCCATCATGATGCCATTCGTTTGCATTTCAATAAGGGGAAATGCGAACGGCGTCATAGCTTCGAGATACTTGGTGATCTGACCAGGGAAAAGAGTTGGTTCGCCCTTGCCGGTAAACATGGCTGTCGTAACTCCAGAATCCTTAGCCAAAGCACAAGCGATACGGAAGTTTCGCCAATTGACTTCCGGTTCTTTCAAATTCTCAAGCTCTTCTGTAAGCGGCAGAGTCATCTTCGAAACGCAAAAAGGACAACGCGCATTACAAGCTTCGCTGCCAGCCAAAATGCTAAAAGTTTGTATTTTCATCACTTTCTCCTCGATAATTAAATTATTAAACTGATACTGAATATATTCTACATGAAAATATGGGATATGTCAATCCAATTGTGATATCTGTTACCAACCATAGATTCCCCGTAAAAACTTTTCCTGATTTCACGTCTATTGTACACTACGTATACTGTTCTTATGCCTACAAAATCAATTAAATCGATCTGCTTTTTTCATCGCCCGCACCACGCTCGAGCGATACGCTGGGTTCAAAAAATAGAACGCTCGATTCTAAAAAAACATCCACGGATAAAAATAACTGACCGGAAACCCAACGTAGTCATCGTGCTCGGCGGCGACGGCACGATTCTCGAAGCTGCGCGACGCTATGCCAAAACAAAAAGCATCATTCTCGGCTTAAACCTTGGTCAGGTTGGATTTTTAGCATCGGTTCGTGAACCGAACAAATTCATCCCAGCCGTCAAAACGTTTCTAAACGGCCGTTATGAACTGGTTGAACGAATGATGCTCACTGCCGAAGTCATACGAAAAAGAAAAATTGTGCGTGCGGTAACTGCGTTAAACGACATCACCGTCCAAAACCCGTTGGGCATAGTTGAGCTTCGCGTAGTTATCGAAAACCATCCCATGCAATACATACGCGGCACAGGTGTCTTAGTTTCTACTTCAACCGGCTCAACCGGCTATAATTTGTCCGCCCACGGCCCGATTGTAATGCCTGACATCCGCTGTTTTATAATCACCGAACTCTTGGACCATAATCTTCCTACCCCAAGCATTGTGGTCAAACACAATAAAGATGTATTCATAAAAATAGTTGATTTCAGAAAACGCGGATTGTTGGCTCTCCCCCAAACAAACGAACTCATAGATGTAATTCTTACTGCTGATGGCGAGTCTATTTTTCCGCTTGAAAAATACGATACTGTTGTTGTAAAACGCTCGCCCGCCTCAATATGTTTTGCCGAACTCGAGAAAGGATACTTCTTCAAAAGTCTCCAAGAAAAATTCGCGTTTAAGTAATCTCGCCTCGCCATTAAGAGTCGTGGTGGATCTCATCTTCAAAAATCACGCATATGCGTGATTTTTGAGGACATATAAAACATATAGAATAAAAATCGTTTTAAAAACAAAAATTAAAAAGAGCGGAAATCCGCTCTTTTTGCATATACAATAAATCGCTTACTCGCGATATTCACTGAACGTCTGCGGAGGCAAATCATCTCGTGTCTTAAATGGTGCCCACGTAAACTTCTCGGACTGTGCATTGTACTCACGCACAAGCCCGTTGCGCTGTGAAGTCATCGCTATAAGGTCATCAGTAGCGTTTGTCTTCTCATGGTTGTATTGTACCCGAACGTCAGGCGCCCATGTTTTTTGAGCTCCGTAAGCAGCGTACTTCTGGTCTACCGCCTCCGCGCGTTTCCTAAAATTCACAATGTCCTGATCCATCTTCTGAATGGCCTTCGACTGATCAATAAACCATTCGTATTTCTTGAGCATTGCCTCAGGATAATATTCTTTCTTCGCCACGTCAGCGGCATTTCCAAACCATCCCAAAACCCAACCAAGAATAGTGATTCCCACTACTATTCCTATAATCACGAGAACTGCTTTCATTTTTTATCCTTTCTTGAATGTCGGTTAATATACCTTAGTTATTTACTACTTACTTCATGCTGCCGTAACATCTCTTCTTGTTTTTGCTGCCACTCCCATGCAGCTTTTTGAAGATTGTACATCCCTGTAATCTCATCCATTGGATCTTTAAGATCAATTGGGTAATCGGTAAGGAGGTACGTCAACCCGCCGGCGGTTCCAAGCTGATGATAGCGACTCTGCGGATCAAACCAAAATATATAAGGATCGGACGAACCAAAAGTGCCATCGGGCTGGATAAATTCATCCGTATTAAAATCGTTATACGTTGGGTAATTATCCGCATACTGACCAGCGCTTGATGCATGTACCGGCTCCAGACGTTTCCCGGA
>JACRFG010000083.1 GCA_016234345.1 Candidatus Jorgensenbacteria bacterium | reverse complement strand
TACATCGAAGAGCCTAAATTTTGTGAGCGTATGACGGCCTGGTATTTTGAAGGAATAACCATTGCCCCATCCCCGAAGTGGATGCAAAAAATTCTTATTGAATGCGGCATGCGGCCCATATCCAATGTAGTGGATATAACAAACTATGTAACATTGGAAACAGGACAGCCGCTTCATGCTTTTGATTTCGATAAAATGGAAGGCGGTAAACTCATCGTGCGGCGCGCTAAAAACGGAGAAAATCTGGAGCTTTTGGACGGTACTCGTTTAAGATTGGATTCTAGGGCAGTGGTTTTAGCTGATGTGCATGATGCCCTGGATCTTGGCGGCGTGAAGGGCGGTAAGAAGGCGGAGATTACCAAAGAGACCAAACGCGTTCTTCTTACGGCCGGCAATTTTGATAGTGTTGCTATTTATAAAGCTTCACGGCGTTTTAATGTTTCGACTGATGCTTCGGTTCGTTTTTCTCACGGATTGAGCGAAGTTCTGCCTCAATTTGGCCTTGAGCGGGGGGCGCAATTGCTTTTTGAGCTCATGGGTGCTCTGCCAGGCAAAAGATTCGATTCGCGTGTACGCCCCTTTGCTCGTCATATTATTGAATTTAATATGGATTGGTTGAACCATTTTCTTGGAGTTGATTTTGACCGAACGAACGTAGCCGCGCTGCTTCGGCGTCTCGATTTCAAGAATGTGGGTGGGGATCGTTGGGAAGTTCCGCTTATTCGTCCGGATATTCAAACTCGCGAAGATGTAGCCGAAGAAGTAGTTCGGCTTACGGGATACAACATTATCAAGCCTAAACCACCCCGTTTTAATATAACCCCTTCTTTACAGGACGATGTAATATTTTTTAAGGATAAGGTTCGCAATTCGCTTTTGAATTTCGGTGTAGACGAGATTTACAACCACTCTTTTATTTCGGAAGAAGATTATGTACGTTTTGGGTTTAGGAATGTTGCGGTTGAACTTGAAAATCCGGTGAGTCAAGAATTTAAATATTTACGACCAACACTTGCTTCAGCACTTCTCGAAAACGTAAACCATAACGCTAAATTTTTTCAAGAATTTAAGGTTTTTGAAATAGGCAAAATATTTTCATATAAAGGACGGAAAGTTAACGAGCAACCCTCGTTGGGAGTTATCGTGGCATCAAAAGAAAAAGAAACTCTTTTTAACCTGAAAGGGATAATCAGCCATCTTCTAAAAAGTTTGGGTTTGGTTGATTTTGTTTTTGTGCCGGCCCCTCAAAATAAAGATGGTTTGGTTAGTAATTTTACAAAAACATATCTTCAGCCCGCTTCGGTTTTAACTATTGAATCTAGCAATAAAACAGTCGGTTATTTTGGAAAATCTACATATGTACCTAAGGGGTGGTATGTCAGTCTTTTCGAGGTCAATCTTAGTGTGCTTCTAGAGTTGGTTGAGGGAGAAGAAGAATATAGACCGTTGCCTAAATACCCGGCAGTGATGCGCGATATGTCTTTGCTTGTTGATCAGGATATTCCAATTGGTGATATTATGCAGGAAATCGAGTTGAGTAATAAAAAGTTGATTGAAGACGTTGATTTAGTAGATGAGTATATTGATCCAAGGTGGATTGGTAAACAGAGCCTTTCGTTTCGTATTGTTTTTCAATCCGATACGAGAACGCTTACGAGCGAAGAAGTAGATCGGGAAATAAAAAAAGTAGGCGATCTTTTACGCCATAAGTTTAATGCGGAAATCCGGTAAATGGTGTGGTAAACGAAAACCCCGTAAGTCCATAGACTTGCGGGGTTATTTCTTTTGATTGGTTAGTATGTTTACGTGGTTTAGCGTGACCGTAATTTTCACGCCGTTTTTCATCATTTCCGCGGATATCCGCCGGTAGACCGCATAGTTGTATTTTCGGGTGACTTCAATTTCAGCATCGATATACCGTTCATCGGGATTTTCCAGGTCTCTCGTGGTCAAAGAGAAAGACCAGCTTGAATCGCGATCAATATCAGTGTTTCGTATGACGGTAGCCGTCATAGAACGGTCATTATAGTAGAAAGTATCGACCATATGATCGGATAAAGGATTTTCGAGAAATGACTTCAGTCGCGCCACAAACATTTTCATTTCAGGAAATATCTTTATGCGCGATTCGCTTGGTAATGAAGTGAAAGAATTAGTATCGACTGTATCGTCAATAATCCAAAACCATTGTCGTTTCTCGTCAGTGACAAGCGAAATGGTAAAATGTTTTATTCCGCAAGTGTCCTTATGTACACGTTCTTCATAGAACAGATGCTCGGGTTCTTCAACAACGTCGATTACATTATCTATAACCTTGCCGATGCCAACGAATAGACCCGTGAAAAAGGGATAATCAATATCAACATCGTATTTGCTTGTAATAACAACGGTGTCTGAGTAATTGGTTGTATCTTGGCCGCTAGTTTTACCGATAGCCAATACAATTAGAATCCCTAATATGAGATTTTTCAACAATAATTCGCCTTTCCTGTGGATCTAAGGAGTTTAGGAAGTTTGGTTATTTTATTGATAACCTGTTTTTTAGGAATGCCAGCACGGAGAAATCTTGGGGTGTTGCATCCGTTGGCTGAAATACCTACAAACATTACTCCACGATTTTTGAACGGCCGGGCCATAGCTGAATTATCAACACCGTCATCGACAAAAACAGATTTTTCAACGCCCATGTTTTTAAGATGGATCAGGTGAAAGCCTAAGGTATTCGGATCAGGTTTGTTGTAAAAAACTCTTTTTTTCTTACACAAGCGTCGTTTGGTGGGATGTACCCATAGCGCTTCATTGGCCTGTACTATCGAGAAATATTTAAGGATACCAAGTCGTTTGAGTTGAGTATAGAGGCTAGCCCATGATCGGCCGGACAGTATTGTGAGATGATGGTGTCGGACTAGACATTCGAGCATTGTTTTTACACCTGGTGCAAGTTGGGTCGGATTTTCCCGATCGATGAGCATCCATGCATCGAGTATTCTTTCGGCTATTTCCGGATTGACTGTT
>JACRFG010000082.1 GCA_016234345.1 Candidatus Jorgensenbacteria bacterium | reverse complement strand
TTCCTTTTATTTGGCTTGTGTCGTGCTTTGTGTCGAATCTTGCTTCGCGATTTTTTCTTGGTTGTGGTGGCGATAACGCCTTGTGCGTTGATGTGTGGCAATGTTAGATCTTCTGTGCTGAAATAAGTTTTCACAACTGCGATAGCCGCAGGCATGATATCTTTCCATGCAAACATCAACCCCCGTTCAATGGTTATCATGTATCGTTCGATCGTAACGCTCGCCACACCCGCGATTCTAAAGATATCTTTTATAAACAACGGTTGCTCGTCAACATCGTCGAGAGGGCTGTCGAATAGTTGTGATTGTTCGGTTATCTTTTGATCGATATGAATTGACGCTGAATTATCGTCATAGGTGATGCGGTATTTCATCGTATACCTCTTTGTTACATTGTGTTATAAAACCCGGCTACTTTTAAGTGTTGCATATTTCTTCATGCATAGAAATAGGTATTGATTATTTGTTGCGTTATTTTGCAAGAGTCTCTTTATTGACATAAGCATTGAAATATCATATATTATGATAAGTTTTTATTAACAAAAATATAGAGAGAGGAATGTTACATGAAAGTAATGCTCGGTTTGTTTATGATGGCGGTTGCAGTTATCCTCGGGTTATACGTTGGTGTTGTCGTGTGTTTTATTGGGGGCATTGTTGACCTCATTAATCAAATAAAATCGCCAAGCCCCGTTGAAGCTGGAGCGATTGCCTGGGGAATAGCGAAGATCGTGTTTGCGACAGTTGCCGGTTGGTTTTCTGCGGTCGTGGTGTTTTTGCCCGGTCTTGGTTTATGTGCATCTGGTTTAAAAAATAAAAACGTTAATTTAAGAAAGGAAAGGTAATATGAATGATGCGGTTATATATATCGGAGCTCTGATTGTGGTCGGAATCGTGGCTATGATAGGAATGTGGAATAACTGGATATGGATTGGAGACGATGGCTACTTGATTCCTTATGAGCGCCGGCCCGGATTTTTCAAATTCTGGATTAGTGGTTACTGGTTATTGAATAAGCGTGTGGAGGCAAAATGATTCATGTCTTTTTTGAAACAGCCCCCACGTGGATATTGTGGGTTGTATCGATGTTTTCGGTTATCGGATATTTCGCTCTTGGATTAGTGGGTTGGTATCTTTCGGCTGGTTTTAAATATGGGCTGAGTGGTGGCCAGTTAGGACGCCACCCGCTTCTTTTTCCTTTTCAATGTTTTCTCGAAGAACTTCCTTGTTATTTACCGGGAGGTGTAAAATATAGGATCGAGTTCATTAAGAGTAGGGTTGGTGGGCCTGGCACCATGCTTTCTTCAAAGAAATCCTACTCTCACGAAGAGATTAGACAGAAGAATTTGTATGAGGAAGTATTTTGGGTGATGTGTGGCGGAAGATTTTCGTTCTGGGCAGAGCATATAAGTTATGTAGTGTTTTGGCCCGTGATCTTCGCGTACATTATCCTATTAGGCGGCATACCCCTTTTATTTGTGGGAGTTGGTTGGATTTTCAGCAGAGTTCGGAAAATCGCATAATATTTTATTTTTACCGCATGGTTCGCCCAGCGGTTTTTTGTTTTTGGGCGATGCTATTGACATTAGTTAATTTTCTGATATACTTAGCCTTTAAAGCTAAGAGAAGTAGTCGGTTTTCTAGCGAATCAACAATAAAAACAAGTAAATGAAAGGAACTATCAAAACTCTCACGGAACGTGGATTTGGATTCATTGCCCGTGAAGGTGAGACTAAGGATCTTTTTTTTCACTCTAATGAATTAAAGGGTGTAGCATTCGACGAACTTAAAGTCGGCGATGCCGTAACCTTTGAAGTTGTTCAGGGCGAAAAGGGTCCAAGCGCCACCAATGTGTCGCGTGCCTAAAGCATGAGTCTTAAAAAACCGCTCCGATATCCATCGGGGCGGTTTTTGATTAAGTTTGAACCAGAATCCTTGTTACCCTATCTGAGTTGCTATTTAATTATAAACGTTGTAGAATATGACTAATGAAGTTAACGAGAAAAGTAAAAAGTGATTTGGATAAAAAGTTCCAGAAAGTCTTAAAAACACCAGAGGGCTTTGACTTTTTTGTGGCTATTCACGCTTTTATTAAATACATCGAATCTAATCCGCTTCTTTCCGATAGCCTTTCGTCTGATCTAAAACCTAATCGAGAATTGAATATTCCCGGCAAATACAGTTACCTGAAACAGATTTATCAGGGATTGGAAGACGCTGACCGTAAGTCTAGGGGCGACTTGGGACATGCAAGATATATGGTGATTCGAGAGATGGATCGGATTCGGAGCAAGGATTTTTCGGAGAGTAATTCATTTTGGAAAAAGAGGGAATTATTCAGAAAACTGGCTGGAGAGATCTATCAGACATTAATTCCTCATTCAGCGTAATCTTTTAGATTAGCAACAGACAGTCTAAGACATTGACGAAATAACAATAATTTTGTTAGCGTATTTAAAGCTCACCAAATAAGGAAAGGATAGTATTATTGATGGGTAAGATATTCTGGGCTATGAATAGCTGGTATGATGGAGTTCGGGAGCCGTGGCGGTTTCTCTTGGCAATGGTTTTGATACTCACAGGCATGTACCTTATTGATTCTCAAACACCAGTTTTGGTTTGGATCGGGATTATCTATTTTATCTTGTTGGTTGTACCGCGTATTTATTTTGTCACTGTTCGTAAGAACCTGATGAATCATTAGTCTGATTACGAATAAATAGCCATTCTTAAGAATGGCTATTTCTTTTAGCGCTGGGGCGGTTTTTAAATAATTTTGTTACAATTAATTTTATGATAATCGTTCTTTATGCGGGCGTGTCCATTAATGGGTATATTGCCAAAAAAGACGGTAATTCCGAGTGGACTTCGGAAGAAGATCTAAGGGGGTTTTACGAACATAGCAAAAAAGCCGGAAATATTGTTATGGGTAAGAATACTTACCGCGCGGCCTTGCAGTACGGCTATTTTCCTTTTCCCAGCGCTTTGAATGTAGTTTTTTCTAATGAAGCAATAGAGAATAAATGGGGTGATAATGTTTTGATTACCAATAAATCTCCCAAAGAAGTTGTTGCTCTGTTGGGGCAAAAAGGATTTACTACTGTGTTTCTGGCTGGCGGAGGACAACTAAACAGCTCTTTTGCTAAAGAGGGATTAATAGATGAAATTTATTTTGATGTAGAACCGTTGTGTTTTGGTGAGGGTATAAAAGTTTTTGCTGACTCTGATTTTGAATTTGAGCTGGAACTTATCAATGTCAAAAAATTGAATGGTAATACCGTTCAATTGCACTATAGAGTTATAAAATAATTTCTTTAGCAAAAAGGAGCGTCTCGCGACGCCCCTCGATGATAATAACTAGAAAGTTTTATCTTAATGAACCGTTACGCGGCAACAACAGAAAGTTTTGTAATATCGTCTACGATTCGATCTGATGTGATATCAGACATCGAATACGCAAATTGAATATCGAAACGATCTCGTATCTCTTTCGCTTTATCGCCGTCGAATATGCGAAGTATGAGTCGGATATCTGGCTGCAAAGCCCGAGCATTCAAACCGATGATGAGATTCCTGTCATCGTCATCGACTGCTGAAATAAGAGCTTCGGCTTTGTGGATAGCAGCGTTTTCCAATACGTGTTGGAGTGTGGCGTCGGCAATCATTACTTTTGCCCCGAGAGTTCTCGCGGCATCAATGAAAGGCGATTCCATTGATTGCTCGATCACTAAAATTTTTCGGTTCTGGCGTCGAAGTTCTGTTACTAGATGATGGCCAAGGTTACCCAAACCACATATAACGACATGATTCTTTAAATGATACCTGCGGCGACCATGAAGCCTCACTTCGTTGAAATAAGACCATGTTGCTGCGGCAATAATACCGATGCCAATAGGTACGACACTAAACGTTGCCCAGAGAAGCGTTGTTCTAAAAAAGTATACGACCGGATCGTAGTTTACGACCGAGACATCGTTGAAGCTGAACGACGTCACCTCTCCTACAAAGAAATAATATGCTTTAAGTATCGTCATTCCTGGTTCGGTCAAAACAAAAAAGAGTATGTCAATGCTCATTATTGCGAAGATAAGCGCGAATGTGACGTAGATAAGTTTCGGGCGGCGGGGTAGTGGAGTAAGTTCCACATTTTTCGTATGGAGTCGTCGTACCGGCCGCGATATGCGTTCCGTAAGCGCCCGAATGAAAACAGGCGTTGCGAGAATTGTCGGATTAATCACGCGTACTTGTTCATGATCGAATGTTCCTGCACAGCTCGAGAGCGTATCATTGAGAAGTGACACAAACACAGGCATATCTATTCGAACTCTCATTGTGGCGAGCATGATGTGCATGTTCACCGCGTCGTCGTTGTCGACTATGCACGCCGCAACAGCGGATTGTACACCGCCTTCTTTGAGTTTTTCTTCAGCGTAGGTAAGCGATTCTTCTTGGATATCGCTATCTTCGTTGAATTGGAATGTTTTTGATTTGATACGCCCGACAAGGAAACCGGCGTTTTTGAGTTTCTCGGTTGTCATGTCAGCCAAGTGGCCGGTTCCTATAACCAGAATATTCCTTTGATTGTCCATTCAAACCCTTCTTAAGCGTTTTAATATGAAGTTTACTCCAGATATTATAAAATGTCTGTATGATATTGTCAAATTATGGATGTAATGCGGGACAAACAAAAAACATGACGCAAAACTAATTTTTGACAATACAGTACGATAAATGTTATTTTTCCAATAGTTGATTGACCATTTTTAAAAGGAAAATATTTGAAAAAAGAAGTTTTTATTTCGGTGGATATCGAAGCCGATGGTCCGATCCCCGGAGATTATTCAATGTCTTCGCTCGGCGCATGTGTTGTCGATAGGCCAGATCTTAGTTTTTATGTCGAGTTTAGGCCGATATCAGAAAAATTCATCCTTGAAGTAATGATTGTATCTGGATTGGATCGAGATCGATTGGTTAGCGATGGTGAAGACCCCGATTCTGCCATGCGGCGATTCGCGAATTGGATTCAGGGAGTGTGCGGAACGTGGGGGCGGCCCGTTTTTGTGGCTTTTAACGCAACGTACGATTGGATGTTCGTCCATTGGTATTTTGAACATTTTTTAGGGCATGATCCATTTGGTATTTCGGGATGGGATATCAAAGCATATTATGCGGGAGTAGCGAAAAAGAAATGGTGGAGTGAAACCTCTATGCGAAAGATAGAAGAAGAATTCAAGTCATTTAAATCTCTTACACATAACGCTCTTGATGATGCCCGATGTCAGGCAGAGATATTTAGACGTTTGCGACAAAAAGTCATAGCAGGTTAATCTTAGCCCGACAATAATTGTTTATTAAAACCCCGACATGCTCGGGGTTTTTATATATCAATTTTGAGTAAAAACTTGTAGTTTGGTTAAGGCAGTGTTATTTTATGTTTGTCCTTTGAAAATATTTATTACTTGATTGGAGATTGCATGAATCTAAATCGCGTCTTTTTTCTAGGTACTGGCGGTGGCAATGACGTGTTTTCTTGCACGCTCGCAGCTATTTCGTTGTGGAAATTAGGATGGAGGTGGAAAGAATGTGCATTCGCTGGGGTTTTGAGTCCATTTCATCGCCATGATGTTATAGCTACTGATATAGCCGGTGCTTTTATCACTCAACCGGACTCTGGGCGCTTTATAAATCGTAAAGATAAAGAATTAAAGATTGGTTTTGTGGATGCAGCTGTGGCTGCGCTTGTACGCGATTCCTCGGCATATAACGCCCGATCGGTTTATGGCCTTTCGCTCTCTCGAGGCACTACTGGACTTTCCGAAACATTAAAACAACTTTCCAATTCGTTCGATTACTTTGTTTTGGTTGATATTGGGGGAGATTGTTTTTACGGTGGCGAGAGAGATCGGCACGTATTGAGTCCGATGTTTGATGCTATGGCCATCAAGGCGTTTATCGATTCTGGCGTTCCAGGCTTACTGTATGAGGCCGGACCGGGAACTGATGGCGAGCTTGAGCCCGAAGCGATTGAACAATCCCTTCTTATAGCAGAAGCGGAGTCATTGCCAATGCTTCGTGAATCAATGATCGAGTGGGAAGGATTGTACAATAAATGGATTTCTCCGGTACGGCAGGGGAGAACTGTTCCTGTAACCATCCAGGCATTCAATTCGCCGGATGAGATATTAACACTTACCTATAGAGCTCGAGCTCATCTTGGTGCAACGCGTCTGTACAGCAATTTCACTCATCGCATTAAAACCGCACTCTGCAAGAATTTCTATCTAATTGATCCTCGTAAAATTCAAAATCCTTTTATGGTTGCATGTTCTGATCCTCTCGATTGGTTTCAAAAAACACAAGTTGTACAATGCCGAACCAATTGCGAACCGAATCTTGAATATCTACATATGAATGGGAGTGTGTATCAGTTTCTTACTCCATCGCCGCTTTTTTCGAGAGACGATCGGTTAGGGCTCATTACACAAGGATTGCGTGAAATGCGAGAGGGTTCTTGCGACGCCGTGTGGATGTTTGAAGATGACGAGAAAGTCATCTGTGAATCATTGGGGTCGTTTTCGTTGGAGAAGAAATCAGGATTGATTGAGGTCAGTAATTTTTAGCAAAATGAAAATAAATAAGACGCCATGGAGGCGTCTTTTTGTTCTATGTTTTATCTGGAATATTATTCATCAATTTTGTGGGAAAACATTGACCAAAACTCATTAATCTATTACTGTATTTTTAGTTTAATTTAACAAGACAAAGAAGGGAAAATTTGTGTTCAGATGGTTTTTGGGCGTTGTGACTGTTTTTGTTGTACTAGCACTCGGAATTTTACTGTGCGGTTGTACTTCTTCCAAACAGGTAGTTATTGAGGATGATATTTTTTTATCTCAAACATTAACTAAAGAAGAATCGTTCGCTGACTATACCATGCAGATACCACAATCTATGCGAGAAGATACTACTGTGATGTATATGCATGGAGGTAGAAAGTTTGTTGATGGCGTATGTCGCGTTGAATTTGCTCGTGGGTGGTGGGGGAAAGAATCGTTTTATGATCCGGAGTGGAGTAGGGCGTTGTATGCAACCTATTCGCATGAAATGATTAATGGCATGAAATGTTTTATGGTTATGTATCGTGATGCGTCAAGCTGTTATATTGCAATATGGCCGTACGGCAGTAGGATTTGTGTGAGTGCAGACAGTAAAGATCCAAACGATCTTGATAGACTGTTTGTTATTCTGAGAACTTTTCGAAAAAAACATTGATCGGATAAATCAAATCGGTACGAAATAAATAACAATCTGCTTCAATTATCAATTCACTAATTAAAAAGAAAGGAATTTGTCGTGAAACGTTTTTTGTTGTTTGTAGTAGTGATTACCGTTTTGGTCGGTACAGTAATACATGAAGCGCTGGCTCAAACCGAAAAAGGAGTAATGATCACTTCCGTCAAATCTCGTGATGGAAGCGTTGTTCTTACGCCGATACCTCATAAGAGCTATGTTTATGCCGCGATCGGATATGTTGATTATCCAGCCAAAAGTCTTGGGTCTGATGTGTATGAACGATATCTCGTTCTCCTGAGTCAGAGAATGAAAGACGGCAAATCAGAGCCGACGTTTCTTGGTTCGATCACGGATGTAACGAGCATCACCATAGAAAATGGTGAACTGTATGGCGTGAATAAGATTACACAACTTAACGATTATCGTGTCTCGGCCTATGTGGAGTACTATTTTACGAATGATATGATGTCGAAAATTCCTGACCCCATTATCAGTAAACTAGTGCTTTACATTACCCCTACATTAAGAGAACAAATGGGTCCAAAGTGAAAGGAGAATCATGAAAAAGGTAAAGTTGATTGTCGTACTTGTTGCAGCATTGATTGGTGCAGCTATTGGATTTTTTATCGCTACCAAGCAATCGGGTAATTATGGAGAAGCGGTTGCTCTGGGAGCATTCATCGGCGCCATTGTTGGTAATTTTGTTTTTGAATACGCCACGGATTGAAGGGTGGTCGCTAACAATGAATTCTATTCGAGAAAAGATCGCAGATATACAACATGCTATTTGGAGTCACTGGATGAAATATTTGTTTTCGGTCTGCGTCAAAAATGACGATGGCTCTTACACCATTCCCATCGATCAAGCAGAGCGGTGGGAACGGCAGATGTGGATGTCCTACGAGGCTTTATCAGAGAAAGAGCGCGATAGTGATAGAGAGGAAGCTGATAAGGTTTTGAAAGTAATACAAAAGTTTTTAAAGTAATAAATTAGCCGCTGATCTACTCAGCGGTTTTTGTTTTGATTGCGAGTAAGTAGCGATCTGTGGATAATACTGGAAACTTTTTCTGAAATCCGATATTCTTCATTGGTGAATGAAAACTATCAAAACCTTACAAAACAAGAACGTCGAGAATTGAGACGCCAAGAAAAAGAGCAATTCGTTAAAGGACTTCAACATAAACGACTGACAAAGAGAGTTTTATTATGGTTGGTCGTGGTCATTGTTATTGGCGGAGCTGTTTGGGGTATGGTTAGGCTTGGTACCGGCGGCGAGTCCAGCCAGCCATCTTCTTTAGTAGACACAGCTTCTCTTTTGGATTGGAGTAAGGGTGACAAAGAAGGAAAGGTAATTTTGGTTGAGTACAGCGATTTTCAATGTCCGGCTTGCGGCACTTACTATCCCTTCGTTAAACAATTAGTCCAAGAATATAGCAATAAGATCAAGTTTGTATATCGTCACTTCCCTTTACCGAATCATCGCAATGCTCGTTCGGCAGCCGAAGCCGCTGAGGCCGCCGGGAAACAGGAGAAATTCTGGGAAATGCACGATATACTTTTCGAAAATCAAAGAGAATGGTCAGAACGGATAGGAGCAAAAGAAATTTTCGAAAAATATGCCAAAACCCTTGAGCTTGATCTTGAACGATTCAAGACTGACCTTGCGTTAAAGGAAATTAAGGAAAAAGTGGAAAATAATTATCAAAGTGGCATAAAGTCCGGCGTAAACGCAACCCCGTCATTCTTTTTGAATGGAAAGAAAATACAAAATCCAAGAAGCTATGATGAGTTCAGAATTATCATCGAGCAAGCCTCAAACACAAATTCCTAAGTGGTTGGTTTGGTGTTTTGCCACGGCAAGTTTCATTGGCTTTTTAGACGCCACGTATCTTACTGTTAAACATTACCTGGGAACCCCGATAACCTGCTCCGTATTCGCTGATTGCGAAAAAGTGACATCAAGTCAATACGCGGTGATTGGGGGCATTCCGGTCGCCTTACTCGGCGCTTGTTACTATCTATTCATTTTTATTTTAGTTATCGCGTATGTTGATACGAAAAAAGACCATATTCTGTATGCCATAGCCCGTATAACCCCGGTTGGTTTTCTTGCGTCGCTGTGGTTCATATATCTCCAATTGTTCGTGATACAAGCAATTTGCCTTTATTGTATTTTTTCGGCTTTTACCTCAACAATACTTTTCGGTTTGGGCATTATCTTACTGAAATTTAAAGATAAGGCCTTAATTTAGTATAATATTACTATGATGGGTTACGGTGACGGATTTACCACGATGGGGGGAGCGAGCGGGTTCGGTTTCATCACGTGGATCGTGGTGATTATCGATCTCGTGCTTCTCGGTATGTGGCTTTGGAAACAAATCAAAAAGTAAGGATTGTAAGATAGTAAGGAAGAGACCCCTCCTCGTATTAATTGAGAGGGCGTTGGCTTGTGATTTAGCACACGAAGTGCTATTTTGTTTTTAGTTCTCTATTTTTAAAATTCATTTATCCTCACATAATTTTGCAGGAATCATGGATGACATTTAAAGATTTTTTACTTGTACGAATCAATTGGTTAGCGATGACGTTATCGATAATCGGCATTTTGCTAAATGCCAATAAGATTATCTGGTGCTGGCCGGTGTGGGTGTTAAGCTGCATTTGTTGGCTTTTACACGTGATCCCTAAGAGGGAATGGGCTCAAATTTTGTTGTGGGCGGCATTTTTAGTCTCGAATGCTTATGGTTGGTATCAATGGTTACAATAGAAACCATTTCAAATCCCTTCGTTGTATTATCAATCATTATAGCTATATTGACTATATAAGGTAATTATGCTAGGATTTATTTAGTATATAGGAACAATTTCGTTTAGCAGTACACAAAACCCACGTTACTAATTGAGAGGGGTAGTCATGAAAGAATGCAGGCTTTGTAAGAAACGTTTGGAATCAGGTGAAAACCATATTTGTCCGCAAAAGAACGGAGAATCAATATTGTACAATGACAGCGATTTTATTATCGATATCATTGATGCGGCGGCAGACGTGATCAGCAATCCGTTTGTCGGAAACATCGTTAGTGGCATCATGGGTGATCTTGATTTGGATATTTTAGATTAGAGGTGAGGGTTTGTATTATAAAAAGCCAGATACGTTTCTGGCTTTTTTGTTCGGTTATGCATAACGATATGAATTGACGCAGCTTGAATCTTTTGCCATTGTTTATTCAGATCCTTGGACAGATATAGAAAGGAACATTGATGGCGAAATGTGAAAAATGCGGCGATTCCGGTGTTATCGAGACCGGCAATAACGACCTTCCTTGCGATTGCCCTTTTGGAGACACAGCCTTATTCAATGAGGCAGGCGTGATTGGACCAGTGACCGGCGCAGAAATAAAACGGCATTTTAATAATAATTCTCCGGAACCTATAAAGATCGGCAAAAAGTCGATCAATGCGTCTGATCTGCCGGGTAGAAAAAAGAAAGAAGAAGAAATATAGCGTTTTGAATTGACAAGGTGTGGTTTTTGCATATGATATATCAACGTTCTTTATAGCCATTAATAATTTAAGAAGGGAGTAAAAAGTGGCCACCGTACTTATTGCACCGAAGGGTAAGGTAAGAGTTGTGAGAGTCGATCTTTTCTCGCACGAGGATCATCTCGTGAAAGATTGTGACACTGAAGCAGAGGCCTTTGCTATCGCCGACGAACATAATAAGAAACGAACCGGTTCCATGGAAGACATCCTTTATGTATATAACGATAAAGGGGAATACTTGAGAGGAAACGAAGCTGTTCAACAAGATATTTCTCCTTAGCGATTTAGAATTTAAGCTGCGTGGTCCGCTCGCCTTGATTCGGCGAAGCAGGCTACGCGGCTTTTTCTTTATGTTAAAAGCAAGTATAATTCTTATTAAGAGTATTCATTCATTTTTTATTTCACATGCCATTATTACGTTTTGTTAAAAATGCCCGGGCGGGAGTAAAAGTTCCCGAGGTTCGTATGCTTATGATTACTGCGGTTCTTGTTTTGGCCGCCGGTTCCTGGTTTTATCATAATATCGAAGGGTGGTCGTGGATCGATTCACTATATTTTTGCGTTATAACCCTAACTACTATTGGCTATGGTGATTTTACGCCTCAGACTGATGTAGGCAAAATTTTCACCATTGTTTACGTATTTATGGGTTTGGGATTGATTGTGAGTCTTATTGAGGTTTTGAGTGCGCATCCAATCAAACATAGTGTTAATAAAACATCGCCCAATTCACTTGATTAATGTTAGTTTATTTACTGCATTGACGCAGGCGTGCATTTTTATTAACCTGGAATTAGTTAAAATCATTTTCTAAATCATAAGAAAGGAACCGTAGGGTGGAACGAAAGCATAGTTGGGAACAAGAAACGTCTTCTGGCACTAAAATCGTGTTGTGGATTTTATCTGCCGCACTTGGGGTTGTTGTCGTGTTGGGTATTGTGAATGGTTGGTTTGGGGGCGGTCCTCCGAAAAACATCGTACCCGACAGCGTCTTAGCAGAACGATATGAGTGGGGCGTAAACCTTGCTCGTCAGATAGATGTGAAACGCGTGGCGCTTGATTCTCTTGAAGCTAAAAAAGCCGATATAGAAAAGGCAAACGCGAAGAAACCGCAAAAGAAATGGTCTCGTAAAGTGAAAGAACAGTATGGCGTGCTCGATTCGCTCATATCTCTTAATCGGAGCGAACACGACAAGCTTGCTAAGGAATATAACGCCGAGATGAGTAAATGGAATTGGCGTTTCGCCAAGCCAGATAGTTTGCCACAAGGCATTACGACACCGCTTTCCGGACCTTATAAATTGTTTTCTATCCCACAAGATACCGGAGTAGATAGTAAAACTTCAAATAGTTATCACGAGACTATTGTTGAATAATCAAAAGCGGCTCCTTGCGAGCCGCTTTTTGTTTTGTTGACTCGTATATTTTGTTATGGTAGGTTAAAAGTCGCGCATAAATTTATGATAATTCATGCAGTAGCAAAACAATACACAATGACGATGAGTCCTTTTCCGCGGGGGCTCTATTTCCGCATGTAAGAATCGTCATTACTTAGTTCCAGAGCCTCTGCAGCAAGCAGAGGATTTTTGTTTTTGGATCGTAAGGTTGTGAATCGATGTTCGTGACCGAAGTCGTGAGCATCAAAAAGCAACTTTACAAAAACTAAATAAAGAAAGGGATGTTGTATGGGGTTTATAATTCAGATGCAACGGCGAGCTATTGAATCTTTTCGTGGCCGGATTCGTACTGCATGGCCTGCAGATAAGTTTAGGCGAGGGAAGTTCGATTTCAGTTTAGTTGGCGAACGTTCGCCGGTAGTTCACGGCATGCAGCCATTAGTGTGTTTGGGGATTAGCGAGGGTATTGGCACTTGTTCGGATATTAAGGGAATGTCCGTGGCTGTGTTGGGTTATAAATGGCACGGAGAAAATGATAAAGAATACAAGGATCAAGGACGTTTGAGTAAGTGCGCTTATGCGGTACTTCTTTGGCCGTATAGCATTTTGCCATTAGAGAGAGAAGAGAAAATAAAGAAATATGATCCGTTGGAACCGAAAAGCGTTGTCGAACTTATTTCCTTTGTGCGGTTTGAGGAGTGGCGTGATTTGGCAAATCGTTTACACACCTCGTTCTATTTTGAGAGAACCGGTATCATTAAGCCATACATTAATATGTGATTGATGGGAAGATTCATGTTTATTAAGTAAAATCAAATCCCGCTAGTCTATGGACTAGCGGGATTATTTCAATAGTTAACTAAGGTCGCGATTGAGGTTATCTTGGTCGAATACAAAATCCTTTCCAAGGAATTCCACAATTCTACGAGCATCTCTTTTAGCATTTGAGAGACAGACTGAGGCGCCGGGTGATGGCGTGGTGTTGAAAATGCATTTGTCGCCAACGATCGTCACGTCCCCCATTTGAAGTGCTTTTATTCGAAGATCAACAATTTGTGGTCTGATGCCGCCAGCGCCGCGTCGAAGTTTCAGATCGCCATAGCGGATAGTCGGAACAATTGGCCGTACTTCTTTTAAGAACAAAGCTCGGCCGATTATCGGCAGATCGTAGAGAAAATGTTTGATTACATAATTCAGGATCTGTTTGTTCATGAGTATCTTTGTAAGACTCACGAAGCCTTTTAAAGATATGAGCGGAAGTTTCAGGAAATCGAAAATTGTCCGATATCGATGTCGCTCCATAAGAGGGAGTGGTTTTGTTGTTGGTCCGAATCTGGTGTCCGAAAGATTCAAAATATCAGGATCGCCATGGATCGCCGCAAAAGGCATGCCGGGAATTTGGACCCTGTATACCTTGCCTCGCAAGAGCGCGCCACCCGAGTAAAAACTTCCAGCAACCGGGAGTAGAGCATAATGAGTGCCGTATCCTAGCTCTTGTGCGAAGAAAAGGCTGTATGATCCTGCGGCAAAGGCAGTTGTTTTGCTTTTAAACGCACCCTTGTCCGTTTCAACGACGAAATCATCTCCTTTTCGACAAATTGATTTTACCGTTACGTTGAATAGGATTTCGAGTTCTGAGTTGATTTTTTTCGCGTCCGAGACGAACGATTGTGAGAGCAGTTGATAATTCACAATATAGCCATCGTTCGAAACCAATGCACATACCGGTTCTCGAAGATCACGCCCTTCTATAATTTTCGGTTCGATAGCACAAAGTTTATTGCGGTCGGCTAAGAAAAGATCGGGGTAGAATTTTTTGAAATCCTCATACCGTCTTTTTAAAGTCGCCACTTCGTTTTCTCCTATGCCCAACACCATCCTATGCCTCTTTTGGAAGAGCATGGGATCGGCTTTTGATTCAATGTAACGCCGGAGCATTACCGCCGCTTCCTTTACATGTAAAGCGTGCTCCAAATCATAGTTTGTTTCAGTGCCGCCGTCGTGAGAAGTCTGAGCGTTGTTCATGGGGTGGGAGTTAACTTCGGCTACTCCGGAGTTTTTCTCTAGGAGCAGAATGCGTTTCACGTTGGTATAGCGAGATAGTATATAGGTGAGTGCCGTACCAGTTACGCCGCCGCCAACAATAATTACATCGAATTTGTTGTTCATTCACAATCCCTTTTTAAAGTTAAGGTTTCTAAAAACAATATATCAGAAATTCGTGAGAAAGTCAAGCTTCTTTCAACTTTATTTTGAAATCTATAGGCTAAATTGACTTTATATTAATTATGTGATATTAGTATATTCAGTATTATTAACGTTCATTTTTTATATTCGAAAGGAAAATACTCATGAGAGTAGTAAAACGACTCATTACTATTACGCGTTTTGTTAGTAGTACGCGACTTTGGTGGTGGGGAGCAAAATGCACTTGTGGCAAGTGGCAAAGCGTGGATCAAAAGAGATTGTTGAAAAACATCGACGATCATATCGCCATGCATATTCGAAAAGGCGAAGGTAAGCCAACTCTTAGTATTTTTGAGAAATAGATATACGGGACTGAGCATGAAACTCGATCCAGATATTAAGAAAATGCCTACCGGAAAATTGCGGCGAGAGTTACAGCGGACGCGAAATGTAATCCGTAGTCACCGTAACAAAGAGGGCAATGCCCGCTGCTGGCATAATGATTTGGGGCTTTATGGGAAAACACTCCCTGAGAGCAAACCAGCCGGCAAAATGACTCAACCCGAAGATGAATTATTACGTAACTGCAAGAATTATATTCGTAGACAGCAGTGCGCGAGTCACGGATGTAAAAGAGGCAAGAGATGATAACTATTGGTTTGTTTGGAACTTGCGGCGGGAGCACATGGCGTGATCGCTTCATGGCTCGGTATAAAGAACTGGGAATCGATTATTACAATCCCCAAGTTGAAAATTGGGATCCGTCGAATGCAATAGAAGAAGCGCGACATTTGGCTCAGGACCCCATAATTCTTTTTCCGGTTACCGGGGAGTCGTATGGCTTAGGATCACTTTCTGAAGTTGGTTTTTCGATCCTTCAGGCAATCCGTATTGATGATAGGAGAGATTTTGTAGTGTTGATTGACGATGTGTTGGATTTGAAACTTGATAATGGAGCACTCTCCAAGGAATCAATGCGTGCGAGACGTTTGGTAAAACAGCATTTGAAGGAGTTGCGTCTGCCGAATCTCTATATCGTTAACTCGCTTGATGAGATGCTTGAAGTAAGCGTTATACTACACCAGGCAGCAATGATTCGGGCACCGCTCGCAAAATTCAATCCGCATAGGAGGGTAGAATAATAGAAGCCGCATACTAGTTTAATCTGTAGGCGGCTTTTTTTAGTTGGCTTCGTTAGTATGTTTGATATATTAGAAATGGTTGCCTCAAAAAATAAATTTAGTTTTTAATTCAAGTCTTATAACTATTTTTTTATATTTATTCGTACCGTAGCGAATCAATCGGATTTTTGAGAGATGCTTTTCTGGCTGGGTAGATGCCAAAAATTATGCCGGTAGCGGTAGCAACCGTAACAGCGAGCGTAAGAGCGGATAACGGTAACGCAAAGACCCAACCCGATGTTAAAACATTGACGAGAACTAGATATGCAAGTACATCTACGAGTGACCCGATAAAAATACCGACAATTCCGCCGGTAACCGTAAGGAGTATTGCTTCAATAAGGAATTGCTGGAGAATGTCACGATTAGTCGCGCCGACAGCCTTTCTAAGCCCGATTTCCTTGGTTCGTTCAACAACGGAAACAAGCATAATATTCATAATGCCGATACCGCCGACAATGAGCGATATGAACGCGATTGAGGTGAGGAATATTTTAAGGATTGAGGTGATGTTTCCAAGGATCGCGAGCGCATCTTCTTGTGTTCTAATAGTAAAATCGTCTTTGCTCGGATCGGTAATACGGTGATTTTGACGGAGTATCGCGGTCACGCGCGATTGAGTGAATTCGACATTATAACTGTCACTGGCCTGGACAGTGATTACGTTGTAGTAGTTGATGCCGAGCAGTTGCTTCTGGGCAATTGATATTGGAATAATAACGAGATTGTCTTGATCGACGCCAAATGGGCCCAATCCTTTTTCTTCAAGAACGCCAACCACTCGGAACGATATGCCTTTCAGCCTGATAGTTTTGTTGATTGGATCGCGTTCGCCGAATAATGTCCGGGCTATTTCCGGTCCGAGGAGAGCCACTCGATTAAACGAATCTACGTCAGAATTAGTGAAGGGGTTTCCTCGTTTGACTTCAAAGTTTCTAATCGTAAAAAATTCCTCACTGGTTCCGGTGTAGGTTACGGTGGTGTCGTTATTTTCAAATACTATTTTAGCTTGACCGCGTACTTCAGGAGCAGCCCGCTCAACGGTCGGTTCTCGTCGGAGCGCTTCGAGGTCGGTTTTGATGAGTGTTTTAATAATCACGCCCTGTACCGATGGCGGTGAAGCAAAACGCGATCCTTTGGTTGCGCCCGGGACGATAAAGACAAGATTTGAACCAATGCTTTGTACCTGGTTTAAGATTAGTCGTTCGGCTGATTTGCCGATGGACATAAGTACAATGACCGAGGCAATACCGATGACGATGCCGAGCATTGTAAGCAGTGATCTAACTTTAGCGTGAGTCAGTCCTCGTAAAGCCGTGCGTATAGAATCCTTTAGTTTCATAGGACTTATTTAAATAAATCTCTTTTTGTTCGTCGTTCAAGTGGTACAAATTCGTCCCGATCAATACTTCCGTCCTGCATATGAAGAATTCGGCCGGCATAGCTTGCGGTATAAGTTTCGTGTGTAACCAGAATTATTGTTTTTCCCGAATCATTTAGTTTTTTCAGTATTTCCATAACTTGTGCGCCCGATTTTGAATCTAGATTTCCGGTCGGTTCGTCCGCGAATAGTAAGTCAGGTTCGTTTACAAGCGCCCGGGCGATAGCCACTCTTTGTTTCTGACCGCCGGAAAGCTTGCCTGCTTCTATTTTGATTTTTTCATTCAAATCAACGGCATTAATCGCCCCTTCGATTAAGTGTTTGCGTTTTGAGGCCGGAACGGTGCTATAGAGTAAAGGGAGTTCGACGTTTTCATAAACCGACGAACGCCCAAGAAGATTGAAAGCTTGAAATACGAATCCCATTTGCTTGTTTCTTACGCGGGCCAATTCGTTGTCGGAGAGGTCGTTTATGCTTTTTCCGAAAATCGTGTACGTTCCGTCCGTTGGCCTGTCTAAAAAACTTAGAATGTGAAGCAATGTTGATTTACCCGAGCCCGATGGTCCCATTATGGCTACAAATTCACCATGCTCGATCTCAAATGAAACGCCGGTTAAAGCTCTCGTCGTCGAGCCGTCGTCAATATAGTCTTTAATGAGATTATTGACTGATATCACTGTTCGTTTATTTTGGTCCCGATATTAATGAGATTATCGCCTTCATTGATGCCAGAGATTATTTCAACCATGCCGTTTTGACCGCGAATACCTATAGTAACCGGAATGTCCTTGGTTGAACCGTTATCTACCCTACGTACAAATGTCCCTTCATCGTTTTCAATCAAGGTGTATTGGGGAATTATAATAACACCTTCTTTCTCCGAGGTTCGGATGTTTAATGTTGCCGTGAGGCCGCTTTTAAGGCG
>JACRFG010000081.1 GCA_016234345.1 Candidatus Jorgensenbacteria bacterium | reverse complement strand
TTTGAATATTCTGCCAGTTCAACACTTTGAGTGCCGATACTTAAATTAATGCTGTGTTCTTGGGTTGATTTTAAACGCAAATTAATATAAGAATCATCGAGTTTAAACCTCATATTAAAAATATGGTCTTTCTTCCATTCTTTAGGTTGCTCAAGATCATTTGATTGCTTTTTCCACATTATCGGCCCTTTATATACCTGCTTTAACTTGGGCAGAAATTCTTGAAGCCAAATGTCAGCCTCTTCGGCACTCATATGATGGACAGGCTCAACAATCGGGGCAAAATACTCGGCATCGTAGTCCTCGGCAATCTTGGCGTATTTTAGCGCAAACTTGGTCATCTCGTTTTGAAAAAGTTTAGGATTGGTTACTTTGGGGTCAACTGCGCCAGCGTTCATCGGGGTTGTTTCGAGCATTACTCTTAATCCTGCCTTGTGAGCTTTGTTGATAGTTTTTTTAACATATGACTCGCTATTCAAAAATTCAGACACTCTTCCCTCCTGATCGTGAGAGAGCATTGGCGAAAAAGTAATTGTATTTATCCCGATTTTTTTCATTTCTTCAGCGTCGTCTAAATCAGAAAACGCCATAGCACCCTGCGAGCTCCAATAACCTTTGATTTTTTCAGTAATGTTGGGCGCTGGTACCGGTTTTAGCAAATTATCCGGCGTCCAAATAAAACCTGTTTTGTAAAGAAATCCTACGGATAGGACAACAATAACAAGAATTATGATTATTAAAGGGCGCATGTTTAATGATAAATATTTTACCTTTAAAAATATATCTCTTGCGCCCCGAGGCTGATTGGACATAACAACTATTAAGCGAGATTTTTATATAATTTCTTCTAACATGACCAATAGCATAGCGGATGACAGCAAAAGTTATTCGCCAGAGGAAATATCAAATCCGCAAACCTTAAATACTCTTTATAATATATTAAAAGAGCTTTTAGCACACGACTATGAAAACAAGAACAGTACGCATTGGCTGATTAACACGATTATTTGCGTGACTGTTAATTTTTTTGTGTTTCTGCGAAGAAATACGGTGCCCTCTGTTTAACATGGCATATTTTCTGTTTCTTGTTTTGTGCGTGAGCTAGAGCGCGGTGAAATAAATTCAGTAATCGGTAACCAGTAACCGGTAATCAGTACTGGATACCGGAAACCGGTTACCGGATACCGATAATAGCCAATTTCACCAAAAAATGCAACTCTTCACACATATGTGTGATGCAAGTGAAGTTTAAGGGCACAGCACAAATCTGGGAAATAAATTCAGTCATCAGTATTCAGTAATCGGTAATCAGTACCGACTACCGAAAACCGATTACCGATAACTGAACCAATTTAACAGATTTGCCTATTCTTAAAGCTGAAATGAAACTTTGTTTCAACCGCAAATTTTTGCGGCGCTCAATGAAATAACATTGGTCCTGCAAAAGCGTAAAGATACTTGGGTTAAAAGTAACTACGCCAGTTGGTGGATGGCTTGGCTTGAGCACCGAAGAAGGGCGCGGCAAGCAGCGAAATGCTCCGGGGAGGCGCATGCGGCCTTAGATCCGGAGGTACCTGAATGTGACCTCATTATGTTCTCTAATAGAGAGCATAACTCACTGAGAGAGAGAACGCGGGGAAGTGAAGCATCTTAGTACCCGCAGGAAAAGAAAACAATTGCGATTCCCTTAGTAAAGGCGATAGAAAAGGGAAAAGGGCAAATTGAATCTTTATTCGCAAGAGTAAAGAGATGTGATGTTCGGAGCAGCGACATCAACTCATAACTAAGCAAAAGTCCTCTGGAACGAGGCGCCTTAGAGGGTGAAAGCCCCGTATGCGTAAGATTGTGAGTTGTAGCTGCCTCCAGAGTACTGTTGCTCGGATATGCAGCAGGAATATGGCTCTATCGAGAGCCAACCCTAAATATGTCTCAAGACCGATAGCGCACTAGTACTGTGAGGAAATGCTGAAAAGCATCTCTGGCAAGAGGTGAAAAGATCTGAAACCAACTGGTTATGGTCAGATACGGCGCGAAAGGAATGTATTTTTTTGAATGAACTTCTGAGAAGAAGGAATTTCAGAAAGATGAACAGTGTCGTATCATCCGTTTTGAAAAACGGGGCGGGGAGTTTGTCTCAACGGCGAGGTTAATCTTCATACGAAGAGGAGCCGAAGCGAAAGCAAATGTTCGCAACAGCGCAAGCTGCGAGG
>JACRFG010000015.1 GCA_016234345.1 Candidatus Jorgensenbacteria bacterium | reverse complement strand
TTGAGACCGATGGCATTACGGGATATAACACGTCCGGTAATGATGCCGCTTTAGCTGTAGCGGTAGATGCCTCCTCTCTTTATGTGGCTGGTTATGAAAATGCAACTGTTGGCTTAACCCGTGTACGTGTTGAAAAACGCGACAAAACAAATGGAAGCTTTGTCAGTGCATTTGGTACGAATGGCGCAGTAAGCGAATACCATGTGACTCAAATCGGTGGCACAGCGCAAGAAGCTCGAGCGATTGCGCTTGATGGCGATGGCGTCTACATTGCCGGTAATGTCTTTGGGGTATCGGCTGGCGGTGAAGGATGGCTTGTTCAAAAGCGAGACATTACGAACGGTGATCTATTGTGGGAGCAGATTGGCGATCGGGTTAATGGCGATGAAGTCGCTTATGGTATTGCTCTCGATACTTCAATTCCACCATCCATTATTTATGTAGCAGGATCTCACGATCTTGGTCTTCTTGATGATTCTGAGTTGCGTTTTGAGAAAAGTGTGCAAGAAGTCAACGCTGGCACGATCATTCGAGGTCCACACATTATTGGGTTGCAAGATGAATTAAACCGACTTAGGCAAGCGCTTGGATCTTCAACGGTTTCTATTGGTACCATCACTGCAGGCGTGACGCCGGTGAGTGTTTCACATCTTTCATTGCTTCAAAGTAAGTTCCGTGAAATTTGTCCGAATTGGAGTGGATCATCGATCTCGAGTGGTAACACTGTGGTCAAGGCAGAACATTTTAATGAATTAAGTCGCGGTATTGAGGGTATGAGCCAAGATATTTTATCCGATGGTAGTGTTGAGTTGGATTCAGAGTGTTACGTGCCTTACTATCTGGTGAATAACTTGCATACGAATGTAAATTGTTTAAATGCCGGGGGGACGATCTATTCTAATTTCTGTCGTTTTTCAGCAGCTAGTTGCGCCTCGGTTACTGGTGGGGGAGGAGGTTGGCAGCAGTATTTAGGTTGGTCAGCTACGCAACGGACGTGTAGCGCTGCTCTTGACGAACGATGCGGTACGCAGTGTACTAGCTCTCATGGGTTTAGTGATAATTGGACGCTTGAAAGTACTATTGCAAAAGAATGGGATGATACTTTTAGCCGATGTTCGCCACGAGCAACTATTTGGGCTACTCGGGTACAAGTTGGTTGCTACTAACTAATAAGATAAATGCTTTTAAGGTATTAACTGGTTGCTTATTTCGTACAGCACTAGCAGCGATTGTTGGACTAATAATTTTTAGAGTAAAAACTTTATTTTTTGGTTTCTTATACGTGTAGTATAAGAAAATGATATAATATAAAGCGTGGTGAAGAAATCTATCCACGAGTTTCGCGTTTTATTATTATTACTCGCCGCCCTTGTTGTGCTAGGCGGGCTCGTGTATTTAGTCGGTTACGAGAACGGTTTATTTCGAAAATATAGAACACCAGACGAAGAACAAATTTGGCGAAACGATCAAGAAATGCTTGCAGCTCGTATCGTGGCTTCGGGTGATTTTGAAGGGTGTGCCCGTATACAGTATAAAACAGTAGATAATGTTGATTATCGTATAGTCTGTGAAAATAATATTGCTTTGAATAAAGCTCTCGCGACGCTCGATCTTTTGTGGTGTGAGAAATTAGATGATTACCTTGTGAGTAAAGAGAGTTGTGAGCGTCAAATTATGAGCCAACGGATGGTTCGCGAAAAAGATCTCCGTGTATGCGCAAGTATTTCGACTAAAGAGCTTAAAAATGAATGTGAAGTGAGCTACTGGATACAAAAAGCGATAACCGAAAAGAATATTTCTTTATGTGTTAAGGTTCCTCAAGGGGCGCGGTCGTACTGTGAAGATATGTTTTGGATTGAACAGTTAGCGGTAAATCCCGGAGCAGTCCGTTGCGATTCGTTGAGCGCAAACTTAAAGCTTGATTGTGAAGCAATCAAGCTTGTTATGCGCGATTCGTCTCAAAAAATGCAACTTTGTGGTCGGATTTTGAATATCCGTCTTCAGTCAATATGCCAAAGCAGGTAAGATTATTTCTCTTATATGGCAGTATAGCTGTTGGTGTCGTAATTACAGCTATTTTGTTTTTGGGAATCAGCGTACGAGACGTGGACGCGATTGGTTTCCGTATATGGGAAGCTCGGGTTGCAACAACTACCATTACAACCACAGCGAGCTATCCTGGCAGGGGCTACGCAGTAGCAACTGATCCGGGAACATCGTATGTGTATGTGGGGGGCGAAAACTTAGGTAATTGGCGCGTTGAGAAATGGGATGAATCCGCAGGTTCTTTTAGTGATCCTCTCTGGGCAGCAACGTATGTAAATGGTGTGGCGTATACTTTAGCGCGCGACGGTTCATCGCTTTATGCAGTGGGCGAAAGTAATGGCGCATGGCGGGTTGAACGTTTGAATGCGGCAGATGGAAATTTAATTTGGGCTGTGGCATCAGTAAATGGTAGTTCTACCGCAGTTGCGGTGGATGCAACATCGGTTTATGTCTCTGGGTATTCGTCTGATGACGGTTTGTGGCGAGTAGAGAAAAGAGATAAAGCAACCGGAAATCTCGATTTGAGTTTCGGCAACGCCGGAGTGGCTGAGACAAATATTGTAAGCGGTGACGTATATGCGCTCGCTTTAGACGGCAGTGGAAATCTGTATGCTGCGGGAGTTGATACCTCGGTTGGCGCCTGGGCGATCGAAAAATATAATGTTTCGACAGGCGTAGTGGACGTTGGTTTTTCTGCTAACTCCGCCGTGCAAGCTGGAATTGCAACAACGATTGCGGCCGGTATAAGCGACGATCTTTATGTCGGTGTTCAACTTTCATCCGGTGGTTGGAGAATCACCAAACTTTTTCAAAGTGCTGGTGGTCCATACCCGCTTTGGAATCGCGGAATTCAACCGACCGGAAAACCACGTTCTTTAAGTATTGATGCGGCGTATGTGTATGTGGTTGGTGAAACGACGAGCGGTGCTTGGCGTATTGAGAAAAGACAGAGAAGTACCGGAGATTTATGTCACGGAACATTCCCTATACCGTGTGATGGCATAGAGTTCGGTTCTGGTGGATTTTTTACATCAGCAACGGGTACAGCGTGGTCGGTAGTTGTGGGACAAAGCATATCAGGGAATCCAGGTATTCATGTTGTAGGGAATGACAATGGTTTTTTTGGTGGTCGGTTTGCTCGTTTAAGGACATTTGAAGCTTCAGATGGATACTCTGCGATAGAATTTTCCGGAGTGCTTACGCCACCTCCGACCACTACTACAACTGATGTACCGGTCGCGGGCCAAGTAAAGAGTGTCGCTATAGATCCGTTCGGAAATATGTACGCGGCCGGGTATGGTGCAGGCAACCAACAGATATTAGAAAAACGAAAATCAAAAGACGGGCAGCTACTTTCGAGAGCCAATAGCGGCAGTAGTTTTGCGGTATGGCCGGGCGTGCTGCACGCCGCCGTTTCAGATGACGACGCGCTCTACGTTGGCGGACAAACAGATGATACATACAGTCCGATGCTCGGCGTGTGGTACGTACGTAAGTATGATCATAATTTAACAACTCAATGGATTAAGACCTCTGATCCATTTACTATGGACTCGGTTCGAGCGCTCGCGCTCTATGGCGGTGATATCTATGCGGCTGGAGTCAAATTCAACGGTGGATTTTGCAGCGATTGTTATTATGAGTGGAGAGTTGAACGTCGAAACGCTTCAGATGGTGCGTTGCTTCAAGCAGCTAAAGTGGGAACAAGCGGGTCTGATCAAGCCGGTGCATATGCAATCGCAGTCGATAGTGGTTATATCTATGTTGGCGGGAGTCATAACAATCAATGGGAAGTCGAGAAACGGGATCGTACAACGCTTGCGCTTCAGAGTGGTTGGCCGAAGAATGCCGGGTCGGGTTTTGCAAGCGGCGTCGCTCTTGATGCAACGTATCTTTATGCTGTTGGGTGGGATTCTACGAACAGCAAGGGACGGCTTGAAAAAAGAAATAAGAGCGACGGCGCTCTCGTTTCCGGATTTGGTACGGGTGGAGCCGGTTACACACTTGTAGATATCACAAGGGGCGTAACTACGTATTCGGTCGGATTGAGTTCGGTTGGGGTTGATGATACGGGAATTTATATTGCTGGTTCAGCTCTTATGCCGAGCGGTGACAATGAATGGTTTATTGAGAAACGCGATCTTACTACAGGGCTTCTCCTTTGGAGGCAAGAGCTTGATGCTACAGCATCGCGTAACGATGGGATTGGTGCGATGGCGGTTGACGTGGGTATTGCGCCCGGAACTATTTATGTTGGGGGATATAATTCGGATACATCAAATCGGGCAGAATGGGGAATGGGAAAACTAGTTCAAACCTTGGAAGGCGGCGAGCCCGTGAGAGCAGCTCACGTACAAGATCTTCAAAGGGAGATTGATCGTATACGCGAAAAAAATGGCAAGTCGGCATATACGTGGTCCGGTAATGCCGCACCCGGCAATAAGATAAGAGCGAGTGATATTACAGAAATGCAGACCGCATATGATGACGGGTGCGGTGTGGCTACACCATGGAATAGCATCACCGGAGTAATCAGTCGTATGCATTTTAATGAATTAGGTAATGCAGTCGGGACGCCGTGTACATATCGTTATGAATTCTTGGGAGTTTATTATGGTCCCGGTCTTCGTGATCCTAAAATCTCAACGCTTAGTCCAGCACCAGTACGGGCTTCATGTGATACTGGTATGCGGGCTGAATGTTTCGCTTTTTGGAGGGCTTATACTACTTCATCCGAATACGTATATGATGAGTATAGGCCGTGGGATTCACGTATTACTGGATCAGACGCTACACTGCAACGATATTATGTGTTTAAGAAGACCGCAGCCGATTACACGCTTGATCCTCACCAGTATTACTATCCGTACGATAGCGATCAATGGGATCTTAACCATAATGGCAATCGACTTCCTTGCGATCAAGATCCTAGTCACTATGATTGTTCGGCTGGCTCAATTCCAGGGCGCCCTACCGATCCTTCTTGGATGACCGATTGGGGTCGTAATCTTAGCGGTCAGGAGGCTAGATATAATTATTTTAGGACAAGGAATTGATCATTTAATCTTAATTCCTTAATCTTCTAGTGCTTGGCTTTTGATTTGCTATAATAAAAGCAATGGTACGTAGACGAATCTTTACGACATTTTTCATTGGCGTTCCTATATTTTTTGGGAGCATTATTTTTGGCGTTGTTTATGCGCAATCGCCTGATGTTCCGGTCATGCAATCGTTTTCTTTTATCGCTACTTCATCATGCGCTATTAAAATGACCTGGGATCAAGGTAATTTGAGTGGCGTTAATGCTGATAAATTTCAACTTTCTCGTAAAACATGTGACGCCTGTAGTTGGAGTCCTTTCTATGATGTTGCTACCTCTGGCCCCGGATTCCATGACTATATAGAAGTTCACCAAAATTCGGCCAACCGTTGGATTTATCCAGGAGCCGGTTTCAGGTATTTCTATAAAGTACGAGCTTGTACGACAACGAATATTTGTTCAACTTCATCCAGTCTTCCTTTTTGGGTATCAACGGCTCCTGTGCCAACTTCAACTGCATCTTCGAGTATTGTTGCGATCGAAGCCATTGAACCAACTACTTTAAAAATAAATTGGCAAGTTAATACCAAGATCCCTGGGCCATCCACGTCGTCACTTTTTGATGAGTATGGTTTTTTTACTTTTTATAAATCAACATCGACTGATATTTCAGGCACGTCTTTTATTTCTTCGGTAGCGCCGGTTGCAAGCAGCTCGGCCATAACGGGTGGATTGCCTACAGGAGAAAATGTCGGGTGGAGTTTAAATTTGCCTACGATTACAGCGGTGAGTTCAACGGGCAATCCAGTGGTGGGTTATCCACCAGGTTCCGATACGGCAACGGTTGTGAGGGGATCGCACGGACTTATGGTGCGTAATAAAGAAGTCGGTGGTTTTGGTTGTGATCCTAATAACAATCAGCATATATATTTTACTACATCATCGTCGCCATTTCCGAACCCGCCATGGCTTGTAATTCCGGCTGCTCCGATTTTTCGAACCATTGATACTAATTACGGCAATAATACAATTGAAATGACGTGGTACGACATTGCCGGGGGTCAGGGCAATGAAGATGAATATGAGATGTGGCGATCGCTTGACGGCGTCACCCCCCCCTCTCTTTGGCGTACGTTTCCGCAAAATAGCACCTCTACCGTTGATGATACGTGTCCATCGGGCAATATTTGCTACTACAAGGTTAGAGCATGTCGCACTCCCGGCCTCAAAGCTTGCTCATTCTTTTCTCAAGAAGCTAGTGCTGCATCTGGCTTGAATGCTCCAGCCAATCTTCGGGCCAATCTTATTTATGTTGCTTCGACTACCCAACAAGCTTTAGTTTATCTTGCCTGGCAAGCCGATACAGTCTATGGTCATGAAGGATTTGTGGTTGAGAGATCAGTGAATGGCGGACCTTTTTCTGATTGGTTGTTTACCGCTGATTTAGAAAATCAGACATCGACTTTTGTGGCAGTTGGTGCAGCTTATGATTTTAGAGTTCGATCATATCGTCAAGCCGCACGATCGCAGCCGACTAATACTGTCCGGGTTGAGGCTGACATCGCTCTTGTTTTAAGCGGACAAGCCTGGTCAGAGACCAATTTTGGCTTTAATAGTTTGCCGCTCGATGTTATTGGTGGCGGTGTTGGTTGGATTAGTATGAACAGTGATACGCGTGATTGGGACGGAGATATACATTCGTCGGATATTAAATACAGTGTTCAAATATCCAGTTCCGGAGTAGTTTCTGGTTTGGCTCGGGGCATGTCAGATGGCTACCACGGCTATGGCTGGGTTTCTTTTAACCAAGATGATCTTTGGAAATGTCCTGATGCTCCGACTCAAGTTTCGCCTGGGCCACCATGTGTAGCGCAATTTGATCCGGCAACCAATAAATTTTCCGGTTGGATGCGTTTTCTTGGACCCGCTTATTCTAGTGGTGGCGGCTGGGGAGGTTTTGTGAGTTTGCGAGGCGCGATCGGGAGCGGATCGTATGCTTATCCTTCACCTTCTTATCCATATCCAACGCCCTACAACACGCCTTATAGTTGGAATTTCAAGCGATCCGTAAATAGCTTTTTAGCTTCGTTAATACCCAATTTTTCAAAAAGTGTTTGGAATATTTTTACCGGTGTAGTAGAGAAAGCCGAAGCTCAATATGGTTATTTAACGCCGTACGGCACTCCATATGGAACACCATATGGTACTCCTTATGCGACGCCCGGGTATCTTTATCCGACTCCGGCTTATCCGTATCCATATCCGACTCCGGCTTATCCATATCCATATCCGACACCGGCTTATGGCACTCCGTATGTAACTCCGGCTTACGGCTATCCTACGCCGTATCCATCTCCGCTTCCGCCCAATGAATACGGCCTTTGGTACGATCCGGTATCGAAGAGAGTTCGTGGTGAAGCGTGGGGTGGAGATCAAGTTGGTTGGATTGCTTTTTCTAAGTCCAGTACTGAGTTTAGTGATCCGGCTGGCTGTGAGCAGCGAGGCAATGGTACAGCTGATTGTAATGTTATTGCTGATATTTTACCGAGAGCACCGGTTGTATCGAACGTGAGAATTTCGGTTGCGCCCCCGCCTCCGCCGCCGGATGATGGTGGAGAATGGTGTTCGTTTGATCCGCAGTATCGTGTAACTTGGGATTATTCAGCCCTCTCGCCGCAGGTTTCGGCCGATCTTAACTTTATTAATACTCAAGGCACGGCTGATCCATCGGACGATACATTAATTATTGCTACTACGACCGGAAGCGGTGCCGGCATGAGATTTCATAATCCGTTATCTGACCCGCCGCCGTTGGGTGATGGTTTAGGTCCTAATACAACATTTAGAGTAGAAGTAAGTGCAGTGAGCCTTGACGGAGTCCGTTCGGCAACCTCAACCTCATTAAATTCCACGACCACACCGAGTTACTATCCGCCGCTCGCAGGCTTTACGTGGGCCTGGAACGGTTCATCGTATGATTTTACTGATGTGAGCCAAGACAGAAGCGGCGGGTTGGTACCGCTTGATACGTGGAGTTGGGTATTTACGAATGGCAGTCCATTAACTGATTCAAATCAAAACGTATCCGGCGTGACCTTTAGTACTCCGACTTCAACCGTTACATTAACTGTCGCTGACCAGCTTGGTAAGGCTTGTAGTGTTAGTGACTTAAATGTGGGTGGTTCAGGGTCTAGCGCCACCAGACTTATTCGCCGCATCTTCCGCGAACGTTAAGCTTTGGCGAAAACTAACGCGATGATTTTCTTAGCGCCCGCTTCTTTTAAGACGCGGGCCGCTTCGTTAATAGTAGCGTTTGAGGTGGCTACATCATCAATAAGTAATATATTTTTGCCGATTATCTCTTCATATGTCGTAACTTCAAAAACATTACTGACATTTTCTTTCCTTTCTTTATAAGACGAGAATGATATTTGTGACGGCACGTTTTTGTTTCTGATAAGGGCTTTTGAAGTTGTAACATGTATGATTGGAGCTATTGTATTTTTAAGGGACTCCGCGATTAATACCGCTTGGTTAAAACCGCGTTCGCGTTCGCGCTGCGGGTGGAGAGGAATTGGTAGGACTGTGAAGTATTTTATTTGTCCGATCGATTGATTGGTTGAATTTGCAATGAGAGGCATTAAATATTTTTTGATTATTTCAGCTATAAGTAAGGCGGTAACTTTAACGTGATTGTACTTTAGGGCGTGGACGAGATCGCGGACCGCTTTAATTTCATAAGAGCTTGCGGCTCCGAGAATGCATTTGGCTTCGGTGTGACATACGGTTTTTGCGAGATAGAGGCGGCGGTTACATATTGGGCAGTATAAGCTTGAGTTCAGTATTATGCTTCCGAGGCAACTTTTACAAAGAATTGTTTCCGCGGCTTCTAGTTTTTTAATACAACTTACACATTGCGGCGGGAAAATAATATCAAGAGCAGTTTTTAATAAATTTTGCAGTTTCATATTGGCATCAGCCTAGTACATAAAAGTTTATGCCGCAATATAGGTCTATTTTCACTCTTATGTGCTAAAATGTAGATTATGTGGGGGACAAAATTTTCGGGCGTTACTGATTTTTTCAAAGACGTAGGTAAATTAGTCAGCTCGACATCGGTTTTGGGTATTGATATGGGAACAGTGTCTTTGAAGTGTGTAGAACTTGCCGAACAGAACGGTCGTATCATATTACAAAATTACGGAATATTACAATCCAAGGGTTATCTTGAACGTGCTAACGAAGCGCTTCAGACGAGCTCTCTTAAGCTTGTAGAAAATGAAGTGGCTAAAACGTTGAACGTTTTGCTTAATGAGGTTAAACCGAAGGCGCGTACTGTTATCGCCTCGATACCGCTTTTTGCTGCATTTGTTATTCCCATAGAGATGCCGTTACTTTCTCCTGAAGAAACATCAAAGTCGATTTCTTTTCAGGCCAGGAGGTATATTCCTATTCCTATTTCTGAAGTTTCATTCGAGTGGTCCAAAATAGAGGAATATGATAATCCCCAAGGCGGCCGATATCAGCGTATTTTAATTATTGCCATACCAAGCGAGCTTATACATAAATACAAAAAAATTTTCAACTCCGTTGGTCTGAAACTTTCGTCTATCGAAGTCGAATCTCTTGCTTTTGAGCGCGTGCTTCTTAAACCTACCGATCCTACAACGCTTATGATCGATATCGGTGGCGAATCGACCGGTATTGTGGTTGCTCAGGGCGGCGCGGTCAGATATACCAGCCAGTCGGATTATGGCGGTGCATCGTTGACTCAGGCACTCGCGCACGGATTAGGAGTAACCGCTTCGAGAGCAGAAGAACTCAAGCGCCGTCGCGGCCTTCTTGGTTTCGGCGGAGAGTATGAGTTATCAACATCGCTACTCCCTTTTTTGGGTGTTATAATACAGGAGTGCGAACGCGTAAAGAGTCTTTATGAGCGTACATATTCTAGAAAAGTAGAGCGTTTCACATTGGTTGGCGGAAGCGCGAACTTGCCGGGAATTGAGAAATATTTTGAAGATCAGTTGGGTTTGGAGCTTAACTCGCCCAGACCATTTGCCCGTATTGCCTATCCTCCAGCGCTTGAGCCGGCGATGAAAATTCTTTCTTCCGAGCTCGCTCTATCAGTCGGTTTGGCATTAAGGTTCTATTTATAAATACATGGATATCAATAGAATAACTCAACCTACGCCGGCACTTAGTAATGAAGCCGAAGATCTTGTTATGGAGCAATTGCCGGTCGGGTGGCCGTGGCGTTTGCTGATTTTTTCTATCATAATATTTGCTTTCACTATTTTTGTATATATTGGGTTGCGTTTTGGATACGGTTCTTATCTGGATACTAGTTCTAAAACTTTAGACAGTGATTTGAAGAAGCTATCAGAGCGTGTTCCCGAGGCGGACCGGGCGGCTTTCCACGCGTTTTATTCCCAAACTGTAAACTTAAAGACAATTTTAGATAAACATCTTTATACATCCAATGTGTTTAAGTTTCTCGAACGCAACACTATTGGAACGGTATATTTTACTGATGCCGACATGACCGTTATAGATCGCGCTATACGTCTTAGGGGTTTTGGCAGTTCGTTTGAAACCGTGGCGCAGCAAATGGCTATTTTAGAACGGGCTAAGGAAGTTGATCGCGTACTTTTGGATGATGTGAGCGTGCAGACCGAAGGTGTTATTTTCTCTCTCACACTCACTTTTAAGCCCGAGGTTTTAAGTAAACAGCTTTAATATTTATGATCCGCGTTTCAACCAAACGAATTTTAAGTATCGGGCTCGCGGTTCTATTTCTGATCGGGGCGTTGGTGGTTTACTCTACGATTATTCGTGGTACCGCCAAGTCAATCGACGAACAGCGAGCTATAGTAGCTTCGAAACAGAACCTTTATGACAATCAAAACAATGCCGTTGAACAGGTTCAAAAACTTATCGCTCAATTTAAAGGATTGAAAGTATTGCAGGACGCAATCTCTTTGGCTGTTCCGAGCGGTGAAGAAACCATTGGAGCCCTTAGAGAAATTGAGGCAATCGCCAGGCAAAGCAACGTAAATGTTTCTGGTGTTGGTTTTGAAGCAATAGTTCCTAAAGCTTCGACCAAATCATTCATTAAGAAACTGGGTATTTTGAATATCACGCTTACGTTGTCCGGCGGTTACAATGACCTTAAACGATTTTTACAGCTTTTAGAGACGAGCGTGAGAGTAGCTAATGTCAATTCGTTTAAATTCAAGCCGGGCGTTCCCGAACGTGGTCGTACGGGTCCTGTTTTCGACAGTCTGAATATATCGGTCGAAATGTACTATCAGCAAGAGTAACTAAGAATATGGCTATTGTTGTTCAAGAAGACAAACCGCAGGTGAATTGGGTAGCGATTCTAACCACCCTTCTTATTGTTATTTCAATGTTTGTGGGAGGTTATTACCTATTTTTCAAAAAACCCAAGACTATTGAAGTTATATTGCCTAAAGAGTTATTAGCTCTTGAAGATTATTACAAGATTAAAGATTTTAATCCTAAGCCGTCTATTGACACTTTGACTAAACAGTTTAAGCGGCACGCTACCGATGTTCCGCTTGCGCCAGCTGGCAGGGAGAATCCGTTCCAGCCATTCTAAAACTAGACAAATATTACGAATGGAACGTGAATATACCAATATCTATAGACCGTGTTTGGTAACCAATTCATATATCCGTAGCTTTGCATGACCGATCAAGACTTACTAAAAGAGTTAGTCAAACGCCAGCTTATTGATGAGGCGCGAGCATCCCGTTTATTAAACGATGCCGGGGTTACCCAACGACCAGTTGAAGAAATTCTTTACGAACAACGCATTGTTGATGAAGCGGCCGTAGCCAAGGTTAAAAGCGATTTGATCGGTGCGCCTTACAAAAAAATTGTTGTTGAGTCGATCGGGGAAGATATTTTAAAAATGATACCTCGACATACTTCGATGAACTATCGAGTAATTCCGATTGAGCTTGATAAAAGCAAAAATCTGCTTGTGGTAGGAATGTTTAGACCTGACGATGTTCGTGCTCAAGAAGCGCTCAAGTTTATTGCCAAACAGCAAGGAGTGTCGGTGGGGGTCTATGTAGTCACTCCTTCGGATATGGCAGCGGTGTGGCGCCGTTACGCTCCATACAAAAGCGAGGTGCAAGCAGCGCTTCAAGAAATCGGAGAGATTGCCAGCGAAGAACGCGCTATATCCCTTGAGGAGGGTGGATCTCAATCAGAAGCACCTATTATTAAAATCGTCGCATCGACTTTGAGTCAGGCGGTTGAGGAAGGAGCCTCGGACGTCCATATTGAACCGCAGCGTACCCGCATACGGATTCGTTTTCGCACCGATGGTAAATTAACCGAGGTTATTAGTCTGCCGGCAAGTTTGGCTCAGCCTCTAGTTTCGCGCGTTAAGGTTCTGGCTCGTCTTAAACTTGATGAAACTAGAATTCCTCAAGATGGTCGTTTCCGCACCGTACTTTTTGGCCGTGACATAGATTTTCGCGTTTCTACTTTTCCTACACCAAGCGGAGAAAAAGCAGCGATTCGTGTGCTTGATCCGACAACCGGTCTTAAAAACTTTAATGCTTTGGGTCTTATGTCGTGGAATGCAAAAATCCTCGAATCCGCCATTGCGCGTCCGTACGGCATGATTTTGATTAGTGGTCCTACCGGTTCGGGTAAAACAACAACCCTTTATGCTATTATGCAGCGTTTAAATCAAGAATCGGTTAACGTATTGAGTTTGGAGGATCCAGTCGAGTATTTCATGGAGGGCATCAATCAATCGCAGGTGCGGCCGGAGATCGATTATACTTTCGCTTCCGGATTGCGGCAAATTTTACGGCAAGATCCGGACGTGATTATGGTAGGAGAAATCAGGGATAGTGAAACAGCCGGTCTGGCCGTAAACGCTGCTCTGACTGGTCATATTGTGCTTTCGACGATCCATACCAATAACGCTGTTGGAGTGATACCACGCCTTGTTGACCTCGGTGTTCCGACATTCTTACTTTCTTCGGCTTTGGATCTTATGATAGCCCAGCGTCTTGTTTTAAAGCTTTGTCCGGAATGCAAAAAAGGTGAACGAGCTATCGGGGAAGTTCAGGAAGTTATCGAAAAAGCTCTATCGACCCTACCGTCTAAAATTAGGGCAGACATACAGTGGAAATCGCCATACACTATCTACAAGGCCGAGCCAAAAGAGAATTGTAAAGTTTGTAAAGGCAAGGGTACGGCCGGCCGTATAGCTATTTTTGAGCTTTTTTCGATGACTCGAGAACTTGAAGAGCTTATCAGTACGTCTTCTGGTGAAGGAAAGCTTTGGGATGAAGCGCGTCGGCAAGGCATGGTTACCTTGAGGCAAGATGGCGTTCTTAAGGCTCTTGACGGCTCTATTGCTTTTGAAGAGGTTTTACGAGAAACAACTTAAATTTCTCGAATATACCAATAAGTTAGAGGTATACGAATGTATTTCCGAGATCGCGTCTATAAGGTATAATATTTCTATTGGAATATTGGTATTTTAATTAGTAGATTATGGAATATAAACAAAAATTGAACGAATTATTGCTTACTACTGCTCGTCAGAATTCTTCCGATCTGCATATTGGTGTTGGTCGGCGCCCGACTGTTCGTATCGATAGCGTTCTTGTGCCTTTAGCTAAAGAACAAATCCTTACCAAGGAAGATGCGGAAGGATTGGTATTCGCTCTGCTTACCGATGAACAGAAGGATAAATTTATCAAATTAAAACAGCTTGATTTTTCATATAATTTTGAAGATCGTGCCCGTTTTCGCGTAAATGTTTACTATCAACGTGGTTTTGTAGCTGCGGCTTTGCGTTTGATTCCCGCCCAGATAAAAACATTAGAAGAATTAAATCTTCCGCCAATTCTTCACGATTTCACCAAGCTGCACCAGGGGTTCGTGCTTGTGGTGGGGCCAGCCGGACATGGCAAATCAACTACGCTTGCCGCTATTCTTGACGAGATAAACCATAAGCGTACCGATCACATTATTACCATTGAAGATCCGATAGAATATTTATTTGCTCAAGATCGTTCTATTATCTCGCAGCGTGAAATAGGACAAGACGCAACTTCATTTCATGAAGCGCTCCGGGCAATCCTTCGTCAGGATCCAGATATTATTATGATCGGTGAAATGCGTGATTCTGAGACTATCGCGACCGCAATGACGGCCGCCGAAACCGGCCACCTTGTTTTTTCCACGCTTCACACTAATTCAGCTTCCCAAACCATAGACCGCATAATAGACAGTTTCGCCCCGGAACAGCAAGGTCAGGTTGTGTCTCAACTCGCTTCAACGTTGGTTGCTATTATCTCCGAGCGATTGGTGCCGCGATTGGGCGGCGGGAGAATTCCATCTACCGAAATCATGCTTACCAATTCTGCTATAAGAAATTTAGTCCGGGAGCGTAAGATTTACCAAATTGATTTGGTTATTGAGACTTCAGTACAGGAAGGAATGATGTCGCTTAATCGTTCTCTTGTAAATCTGGTTAAGCAAAAAGAAATATCTCTTGAGCAAGCCGAGAGCTACTCGTTGAATCCGGCCGAACTACGAATCCTTCTCGAAAGAACATAGCAATGTGCATAGATTATATATCTACATCAATAGTTTTATCTTTCTAACGAGATGAAATTCGCTTATACAGCCAGAACTAAAGACGGAGAACTTCAGGTAGGTAACGTTGAAGCAGCCAATCGCGATTCGGCAGTAGCCATACTTACAAGTCATAATCTTTTTATTCTGAGCATTCAACCGATGAAAGAGGGGGCGTGGTATTCACGTATCTTAGATTTTTTCGAACGGGTACGCGGCGCCGATTTAATGATTTTCACCAGACAATTTGCAACGCTTTTGGCCTCTCAGGTGCCGATCGGTGACAGTCTTCGAAATCTTTACGCTCAAACCACTAAACCTGTTTTGAAGGATGTTATCTACGAGATTGTGGCTGACATCGAAGCCGGTTTTTCTTTGTCTCAAGCTCTCTCACGGCACCCCGGCGTATTTTCGGAGTTTTATATTAATATGGTTAAATCTGCCGAAGTAACCGGACGTTTGGCCGAGGTTCTGGATTACTTAGCCGATTTTTTGGAGAAGCAGACTATTTTGATACATAAAGTTAGGAATGCATTAATTTACCCGGGCTTTGTGATAGGACTTTTCGTTGTCGCGGTTATTGTTATGGTTACTATGGTACTGCCGCAGATTACGCCTATATTCGCTGAAGCCAAAATCGAAGTGCCATTTTTTACAAAGATGATAATGGTAGGCGGCTCCTTTGCGGCTAAATGGTGGTGGGCTCTTACGATTATTATGATAATAATCGTGCTCGCCCTTATTAATTACCGTCAAACCGAGGAAGGTAAAGCTGTATTTAACGAAATTTCTCTTCGCATCCCCATAATAGGCAGCCTCTTCCGTAAACTCTATATTGCTAGGTTTGCCGAATCAGCCAAGGTGTTGATCCAGGGAGGTCTTACTATTCCGCAGTCTATTGAAATTTCGTCGCATACAATAGGAAACTATGTGTATCGCGATGTTCTTCACGAAGCCGCTCAAAGCGTTAGGAAAGGACAGCTTCTCTCCCAAGCTTTAAAAAATTCGCCTTACTTTCCACCGTTAGTATCACAGCTTATCGCGGTTGGTGAATCAACCGGTCGACTTGAATCTTTGCTTTCCAAAATAAGCGATTATTATAGTCGTGAAGTCGAAGATTTGGTTTCGAATTTAGTCGAGTTGATTCAGCCGATAATGCTTGTGGTGATCGGTCTTATGATCGGCGGTCTTTTTGCGGCCATATTGCTTCCTCTCTACAATCTAACCCAGTCGTTCTAGGTATGTGTATAAGTTAGACGTTTTTAGGTGTTTAATGTGCTATAATGGGTAGGCTTACATACAAAGGTCGATGTAATCTAGAAAAAGGTCAAATTAGTTGAATCTTAACTATTATTTTCAGAATATGAATACACGAAAAGGTTTCACCTTAATCGAAATGATGGTGGTAATCGGTGTTATTGGCATTCTGGCCGCTTTGGTTTTGACTGCGATCGGTCCATCGAGGAATAAAGCTCGCGATGCGCGGATTATTTCTACTGTAAACCAAGCCCGTGCAGTTGCTGAAGGGTTATATAACCCCACAACAGGCCAGTATGATAGTGTTGCCAACTCTAATGCTGTTTTTACTCCATCCGTAACCGAAGTAGCTAATCTTGGAGGAGTATTGACGGTTGAGCAACAAGGCGGTACTACCGGATATCGGGTATGGGCAACATTGAATCTTGGTGGTTATTACTGTGCTGATAATACCCAAGCTAGTTTTCAGGGTGCTGGTACGCCGCCGGCTAGCGCGAATACTTGTCAATAAAAGCACTTAAATTTTATCTATGATTTTGATGCGTAAACAAGGTTTTACCTTGATTGAGATGCTCGTTGTCGTTGCGATTATCGGCGTGCTTTCGTCTGTAATTCTTACAGCGCTTGGTCCATCACGCGATAAAGCTAAAGACGCCCGTATCATTCAAGAAATTAACCAAATTCGTGCTCTTCTTGAGAGTATGAATGACGGTGATTATGATGCGGTACCGGAAATTCCGGCTTCAGCGATAGACAACGCTGATCTTCGGGTGTTGGTTGATGATATTAGCCGCGTAGGCGGGGCTGTTACGGTACACAAATATCCTTCATCAAGAGCCAGCCGGTATATTGTTTACTCGTCTTTGAATCTTAAGCTTGGTACTACCGAAAGTCCGATTGTAAATTATTTCTGTGTTGATAGCACCGGGCGTGCCGGATACACGACGAACGATCTCTCAAGCGCACAACAGTGCCCGATTTAAAGCAAATATCTTTATGTAGATAACTACCCCGCCAGTCCATAGACTGGCGGGGTTTGTTTTAGTAATCTTAAAGTCATGGCTTACGGATTTTATATTATTTTATTTTTGTTCGGCTTGGGAATGGGCAGTTTCTTAAATGTTTTGAGCATTCGTTATAATCCTGACGGCAAGCTTTTCGATATGAAACGTTTAGGCGGTCGTTCTCATTGTATGCATTGCAACCACGGTCTCCGGTGGTTTGATTTGTTGCCGTTAGTAAGTTTTATTCTTTTGGCTGGCCGTTGCCGATATTGTGGAAAATCGATCGCATGGCAGTATCCTTTGGTGGAACTTTTAAGTGGATTAGTATTTCTGGTGACTCCAATTTATCTCAATAGCTTCTATTCTATAAATACTGAGAGTTTTTTGTCGTTTGACGCACCGTTGCTTTACTACTCATTAGTCATTCTTTGGATTTTGGTTCTTTTTACGCTTCTTGCGATGAGCGTGATTGATATACGGGAATATCTCATACCCAACGAACTAAACCTTTTATTGGGTATTTTTGGAGTTTTAATTACTGTAATTTTAAGTTTGGAGCCAATATTTGTTTCGCCTCTCCGACAGTCATTTTTTAGGCATTACAGTTTAATGTTTTCATCGAGCCAAAATATATTATTAATGCATCTTTTGGGGATGATCGTTGGTGGATTACTCTTTGGCCTTCTGGCTTTTTCGAGCCGAGGCCGAGCTATGGGGTATGGGGACGTAAAACTGGGGTTGGCGGCTGGCATTGCTTTGGGGTGGCCGGATATTGTTTTGGCTATGATTCTTTCTTTTATTTTGGGAGGATTGGCCGGCGTGTCTCTTATTTTGTCCAAGAAAAAATCAATGCGCGATCTCTTGCCTTTCGCGCCGTTTTTTGTGCTTGGGTTTGTTATCACGTTTTTCTTTGGCGCCGAGCTTTTAAACGGATACTTCAGCGCGTTTGGTGTAGTATAATTAAGTTACATGGCGATAAAATTGAGCGAGATCAGACCGTCGGATAAAAATTTTGGAAAAATATTAAAGCCGAAATTAAATCTTTGCCTGTCGGTTGACGCACGGCGTTCTCTAGCTGGTTTTACTACTATTGAAATTGCGGTGGTTATAGGCATAACTCTTTTCCTTTCAGCGACACTTCTTACATATAATCGGAGAACGCAAATACAGCTCGAGCTTTTCCGTGATCAAGCTGTGGTTGTGGGAGCATTGAATAGAACTAAGGCTTTGGCGATTGAAAAATTCAATATTGCGCCGGACACTTGTGGTTTTGGAATTCATTTTACCCCCTATAGTCGCAATTTTGTAATTTTTCAAGATTTGATTAGTACTGGATCGCCGAATTGCAAGGTAGGTGGTGCGTATCAAGGGAATAGTCAACTTGATTCTGGAGAAGAAATAGAAACTCTAACATTAAGTTCCCGTTTGAGGTTCGCGATTGCTGACAGTAGTCTAATCTCAGAAAGTTTACGAGACGCCTATATTCTTTTTATTGCACCCGATCCAACAACCACCTCAACGCGCCTTAATAGTGGTGGTAGTTTAGAAACAGCACCTCTACCCATTACAATTAGAATCGAAGAAGGTAATCCTCCCGAAAATCGGCTTAAAGCGCCTCCGTCTCGCACGCCCCAACCCATCAATCCCGCGCCTTATGCGCTTGTGAAAGTTTCTAAGGCCGGTCAGATTACTTCTGAGTAGTTTTGTTTATGCGTCCCGTCCGATTAAATAATAAAAACGCACAAGTTATGGTTGAAGCAATCGTGGCTATTATGATCGCGATTGTGGGGCTTTTCGGCATCATACAGCTTCTTACTCGCTCACTTGCTTTAACCAGAGAAAAAAGCGATGAGTTTACAGCGATATATTTGGCGGCGGAGGGCATTGAGATAGTAAAAAATCTAATAGATGTAAATTATACCACTCAACCGCCGGGTACTCGTGTTTGGAATGAAGGTATCACAGACGGTAGTTATGAATTTGAATATTTCGCTTTTTTTGATAGTGATCCCAACCCCGACCTACAATTGTGTAGGTGGCGTATTGGATCGGGTGTATGTCCTCAATCTTCGAGTAATGCAACGAGTACAAATGAGTTAGAGTTCTATGTTGCGAGCAATGTTTATCGTTATCGTACTAGTGGCGGTGGAGTACTTAGAACCCCTTTTCGTCGTACGATTCGGATACAAAATCGTCAGGATAGTAATGGCGATGATTACAAAATGGAGGTTCGATCTATTGTAGAGTGGACAAAAAATAGCCAAAACCGCAAAGTCGAACTCGAAGACAGTTTTTTTAATTGGAGGCAGTAATTATGAAAGATTTTAACACGCAAAAAAATATAAGAGGGTTTACTGTTGTTGAGCTTGTGGTGGCTATTGGCGTGTTCACTGTTGCGACCGGTTTAATTGCCGGGGCATTTATACAAGCGCTTCGTTCCCAGCAGATGACTAATAGTCTTATGGTGTTGAATAGTAATATGAGTTTAGTTCTTGAGCAGATTGCTCGAGAGATGCGTACCGGATATAATTTTTCATTAAATTCGGTTAATGGTTCTGGTTGTACTCAAGATTTTATTCGTAAGCCTCCATATCCTAATATCACTATACCTCGTTTCGATTCTATTACCTTCATTCGTCCTAGGGGTAATGGCACTTCAACAGTGACCTATACGTGGAATAATACAACCCATTCTATCGATCGTAGCGAAAGTGGAGAACCGTTCGAACCGTTGACCGCTTCAAATGTTTTTGTTGATGAGCTTTGTTTCGCTGAAACCGAAAATGTTATCAATTCGAATTTTCCGTGGCGTATTTTAATTACACTTGCTGCTCATCCTAATAACCGTGAACTTACACAAAATATACTGCATCTCCAAACGGTCGTAAGTGCCAGGATTTTGCCCGTTGAGGCGCCATAGTATGACTAAGTTAACCACACATCAACAGAATAAATATAGAGGTCAAGTGATGCTTTTGTCCGTAATAATGCTTGGCGGAATTTTGGTAAGTGCTACTGCGATTGCCGGCATTCTCATGCTCTATCAGATTCGTCAGGCTAACGATGCGGTTCAGTCTACAAGAGCCTTTTTTGCTGCCGATGCAGCGCTTGAATGGCAGACATATGATTATGTATGCGCTTTGCCCGGAACAATTTGTACTGCTCCGCTACCGCTTGTATTTACTACTCCTGGTTTATCAGCCAGTGCCACCACGACCGTAATTAGTAGCACCTCTACAGCGATTACTTCTCAAGGTTTTTCGGGGCGGGCAGTGCGGGCTCTCGAATCAGTTTTTTAAGGTAATTTACATAATATGGATAGACGGATTGCTCGAGAACGTATTGAAAAACTTAAAGTCGAAATCAATCGGTATCGTTACGCTTATCATGTTTTGGATCAATCGCTCATTTCTGAAGCCGCGCTCGATTCACTTAAAAAAGAACTCACTGATTTAGAACGCGAGTTTCCTGAATTTGTAACGCTAGACTCGCCGACGCAGCGAATCGGTGGAAAACCATTGACGCAGTTTAGAAAAGTAATTCATCCGGTCAGAATGAATTCTTTAAATGATGTTTTTTCTAAGGAAGAGGTAATGGCTTGGTTTGAGCGCCTCGAAAATTATTTAGGAAGAAAGATAGAACGAGAATTTTATTGTGATCTCAAAATGGATGGATTGGCCGTGGAATTAAAATATGAAAATGGGATTTTTGTTGAGGGCAGCACTCGCGGCAACGGTGAGGTTGGCGAGGACATAACACAGAATCTTAAAACAATAGAAGCTATTCCGTTGAAGTTGGAAGGTAATTTTCCCCCGAAACTTTTTGTAAGAGGAGAAGTTTTTATAACCAAAAAAGAGTTCGAACGCATTAACAAAGAAAACTCTAAGAAAGGAGAAAAGGTTTTTGCTAATCCGCGTAATATGGCGGCTGGTTCCTTGCGACAATTAGATTCTGCAATAACCGCAAGCCGGAAGCTTAGTTTTTTCGCGTATAGTCTTTTGGGTAGGGATTCGTCACAGTGGGCATATTGTCGAACGCACAGCGAAGAGTACGAAATGCTTAAAAAATACGGCATATCGCCGAATCCGGAGGGTAAAGTGGTTAAATCTATGGATGGGATTTTTGAGTTTCATGAATACGTCAAAAACAAAAGAGAAAAACTTTCTTATGAAATTGACGGCATAGTTGTTTCTATAAACGATAACGAGATCAATGAGAAAGCGGGGATTGTCGGGAAGGCCCCCCGAGGAGCCATTGCTTATAAGTTTTCTCCAAGAGAAGCGACGACCAAGGTCAGAAACGTTAAGATACAAGTGGGTCGTACCGGCGTTTTGACGCCGGTGGCTGAGCTTCTGCCGGTAGAGGTCGGCGGCGTGACGATAAGCCACGCAACGCTTCACAACTACGACGAAATAGAGCGTTTAGGCCTAAAAATAGGCGATACGGTGGTGGTAAGCCGGGCCGGTGACGTAATCCCGCAGATTACCCAGGTTTTGGTGAAACTTAGAACTGGCAAAGAGAAGAAACTAAACATGCCGGATAAATGTCCTGTTGATGGATCTCGGGTTATACGAGAAGGGGCATTATATCGTTGTTCCAATCCTCGTTGCGGGGCGAGACTTCGTGAGTCGCTTTACCATTTTGTTTCGAGGTCGGCTTTTGATATAAGAGGTCTTGGACCGAAGATTATTGATCGATTTTTGGATGAGGGATTGATAAGCGATGCGGCCGATATTTTCACCTTAAGTGAGGACGATATTAAGATGCTTGAGCGATTCGGAGAAAAATCAGCTGATAATATTGTTAGGGAAATTGAATCCAAAAAAAATATTACTCTGCCAAGATTTTTATATAGTTTGGGAATTCTTCATGTGGGCGAAGAAACAGCCAATCTTCTTGCGCGGCAATTTTTTCCCCCCCGTTTATCGAATATCCACGATGCAATGAAGATATATAAGAATCTTAGTGTTGATGATTTGCAAAAAATTCCTGACATAGGTCCTAAAGTTGCGGAAAGTATTCATGGGTGGCTCCAGGAAGCTCGGAATATCAAGTTGCTTGAAAGATTAGAAAAAGCAGGCGTATCTCTTAAATCAAGCAAACCTCTTGAGCGTGGCAATATCTTGTTGGGCAAGACATTTGTGCTTACAGGTACTTTAAGTTCGTTGAGCCGTGAGGAAGCTAAAGAAAAAATAAGAGTTTTAGGCGGCGAAGTGTCGGAAAATGTTTCCAAAAAAACGAGCTATGTTGTGGTAGGTGTTGATCCCGGCTCGAAGCACGCTCGTGCGCTACAACTAGACATCCCCGTTCTTAATGAAGAGGAATTTCTGAAGATAGTTGCATAAATTGAGAGAATCTAATATAAAAATACAATACATATATGGAGAGAGGAGACATCAAAAATAAATCATTGTTTGAATCTAAGGAACCGATTCCAGTGCCTTTGGATCAGAACATCTTTGAAACACTTGATGTTGTAGTTAGAAACATATCCGACGAGGAACAGCGAAAACATTTAGGCGCGGTATTACTAGCTGTTAAACGTGATGCGTTCCAATATACTAATACCTTGCTTGACGAACTCATAAGAAATCCTAAAGAATCATCCCCGCCCATAAGTCTCAAAAAAGAGGTTGGTGCTGATCCTAAAAATAAATTTTATCATCCCAAGGATATATATTTTTCTTTTTCGTTGCTTAGAACAAATCTTAAGATGGCCGGTTTTAAACCATTGTGGGGAGATGAATTGACTGTGAGTGCTGATCCGATTAAGGCTTATGCTACTCTGTATGCATTAAAACAGGCAATTTTGTATCAAAAATCCATACAAGCAAAAGAACAACCAAGCCAAGCATTACAAAAAGCTCAACTAGTTGATGTTGTAGCCCCCGACTATATAGAAAATAATATCCTAAAGAAATTTTTAGCGTTACCGCCTGAATTGCGTGATAATGTGTTAAGATTGGGTAAATCCTAGTATATATAGTAATGATTACTAAAAAAGATTTAGAAAATTTAGCCGAGCTTGCGCGGATCGAGCTCAAAAAGAATGAAGAAGAAAAATTACTCGCTGATCTCGAAAAGATCTTGAAGCATTTTGAAGAATTGAAAGAGGTAAATACCTCGTCGGTTAAACCTATGACCGGTGGCACTTTTTTGTCTAACGTGTTACGCGACGACGCTTCGGATAATAGAGTATCAAACGAAAAGGCCATCGAAAGCTTCCCCAATAAAGAGAAAGGCCTATTACGTGTGCCGCCGGTTTTTGAATAGATCTGAATATATGAAAAACTTAGCTGATTTTACAATCAAATCCTTTCATGATGGATTGCTCAATCGCGAATTTTCAGCGCTTGAAATTACTCAAGAGTTTTTTAAACACATTAGTGTTCGCGATAAGGAAGTCGGCGCCTACCTCACGCTTCTTGAGCGGGATGCAACAATCCAAGCTGAACGGGTTGATATTATGGTGGCACGAGATGAAGCTGTACCTCCGCTTGCCGGCGTGCCGTTCGCCATAAAAGACAATATGTTGATTGAAGGGGTGCGGACTACGGCAGCCTCTAAAATGTTGGAAAGCTATATTGCAAGCTATGATGCAACCGTGGTCAAAAAACTTAAAAAAGAGGGAGTGGTTATTTTAGGCAAGACTAATCTTGATGAGTTTGCGATGGGATCTTCCACTGAAAATTCCGCCTATCAGCTTACCCATAATCCTCATGATCTTGGGCGAGTGCCGGGCGGTTCTTCCGGCGGTTCGGTTGCGGCCGTGGCTTCACATATGGCTGTGGCTGCATTGGGTTCTGACACGGGTGGATCTATCAGACAACCAGCATCTCTCTGCGGCGTTGTTGGTTTTAAGCCGACGTACGGCGCTGTTTCCCGGTTTGGTTTGATTGCTTTGGCCTCTAGTCTTGATCAGATTGGACCTATCACTAAGACAGTTGAGGATGCTGCTTTGGTTTTTAAGGTAATCGCGGGCAAAGATCCATATGATTCAACGAGCGTTGACCGACCGGTTGGTGCCTTTGAAATGGGATTATCTAAAAATAACCTTGAAGAAGTACGTAAACTTACCATCGGCATTCCTAAGGAATATTTTATTGCCGGTTTGGACAATTTAGTAGCTCGCGGCGTGGAAGAAGCAATTAAAAAATTAAAAAACTTAAAGTTTGAAATAAAAGAAGTTAGTTTGCCTCATACAAAATATGCCCTTTCCTGTTACTACATTATTTTGCCGGCCGAAGTTTCAACAAACCTAGCTCGTTTTGATGGCGTGCGTTATGCCTCGGTTGCCGCAGCCGAAGGCCACATAAAAAATCTTCGCGAAACATACTTCAAAAACAGAGGCTTGGGATTTGGCGTTGAGACTCGCCGCCGGATTCTCCTCGGCACTTTCGTGCTTTCGGCCGGTTATTACGATGCTTATTACGCTAAAGCACAGAAAGTTCGCCGTCTCATCAAGAATGATTTTGACGAAGCATTTAAGGAGGTTGATGTTATTTTAGCGCCGACTAGCCCCACGCCGGCGTTTAAGTTGGGTGATAAGGTGTTAGACCCTCTATCAATGTATCTTTCGGATATTTTAACTATACCGGTGAATTTGGCGGGACTTCCGGCTATTTCTATTCCGGTAAAAAAATATCCTCTTCAAGACAAAGAATTGCCGATAGGGTTCCAGCTTATCGGTAAGCATTTTCATGAATCGGATATTTTAAATATCGGGCAACTCTATGAGGGGTTGGAGTAATTTTTACGCATAATTTCTTCGGTTCGAGAAAGATCTTCCGGAGTGCCGAGCGGCATCCAGAATGGAGTTCTAATCGGGATCACCGGATGCTCTTTAGCCATTTGTGAAATCGCTACGGTTAGATAGTACTCACCACTTTTTGGGTGCATGGATGGTGGGTAGTTGAATACGCGATGGTCTAAAATAATGCCTGACGTGATGACCAGGTTTGAAGCTGGTTGTTCCGGTTTTTCCTCTATGTGGCTTATGGTGCCATCATCTTTTAATGCAACAACCCCAAAACGTCGGGGATCTTCGGCATGTGCACAGATGACTGAGAGGTCACGGCTTAAGGCTTCTTCGACCGCCCGCCGGTCGATGAGATCGTCGCCATAGAACACAGCGAACCGTTCGTTGGGTTTAAGCAAATGCTTGCATTGTAAGAGAGCATCATAAGTTCCCCTTTGTTCACGTTGGGTTAGGTATTCCACTTTTTTCCCAAGAAATGTATTGCCGCAGTAGTTTTTTATTTGTTCACCGAGATAGCCGGTTACAAAAATGAGTTCGTTTATTTCTTCGGGCAATGCCGAAACAATATGATGGAGAATTGGTTTACCTCCGACCATAAGAAGTGGTTTTGGTTTGGAGAGAGTGAGCGGTTTCATTCGTTCGCCTTTGCCGGCAGCTAAAATTATGGCTTTCATATCGCCTCCATTCTAAAGTAAGGCATTGACTTGCGCAAGGCTATTGTGGTCAGGTATACTATTCCACAGATACATTGCTAAAAATAAATTAATCAGGAGATAAACAAATATGGTGGGTCCCGGCGGCTGTTCCATTGATTTAGAAGAATGTCATTGTGATTGTCATAAGGGAATGAGCATTCAACATATTATGCCTTGTTGTGAAAAGTGCCGTTATTGTGGGAAACGTATTGCGGGTAGAGCCAGTTTTCATGAAGAACATTGTCCGGCCAGGCGAGATCCTGAGGATGAAGACGACGAAGATTCGTGGGGCGAAATGAGACCGCATGATGTTGGCGGAGAAGGGTAATAAGTAAAAAATAATCCCGTGAGTTTGTACTCACGGGATTTAGTTTAGGATTCTGTAAAGCCAATTCATTTTATATGAAGTAGTTATACATGCCTCAAAAATCACGCATATGTGTGATTTTTGAGGCAGTAGAAACCAATTTAATTATTATAAAATTGAATCCCTTTTTCAAAAGAGATATAGAAAAGCCGTGACTCGATCGTCGCGGCTTTATCATTAAATTAAATCCCATCGCATAGAGATTTCATGTTTTCTAGCACCGCATTTTTCGTAGAAAGGTACATTGTCTTCACTGCAGTCAAGAATTACTTTATAGCATTCTTCGAAGCGAGCTTCTTCAATGGCTCGTTCGACAAGTTTGCGTCCGATGCCTCGTCCTTCCCATCCTTTACGCGTCGCGACATCTTCGATGTGACCAACTTTTCCGCCGCCGTGAATAAATTTGTGTTCGATAAGTAATGTAATTGTCCCGACTATCTTTCCGTCTATTTCTGCAACAAAAATGTTATAGACTGGATTCGTGAGCACGGCTCCAAAGACCTTTCGTGATCTTTCTCGCGTTGGTTCGCCGACAGGGGCAAGATTTTCCAGTGTTTCCAGAAACCCTTTATTGATATCATCAAGCTCGAATTTTCTGATGTCCATGCGATCTCCTTATATTTTTAAAGTTCTTTGGCGGACCCGACCGGATTTGAACCGGCGATCTTCCCCGTGACAGGGGGACGTGTTAACCAGGCTACACCACGGGTCCAACTTTCCTTGGGGATTGTATCAATCTTCTACTGGTTTAGCAATATATTCCATAAAACGTTAAATATCTTATGGTATAATAAATTATAAGATTGGAGTTGGTGGTTGGTGCTTCTCAATATGGAATTTCTTACTTTTATTGGAGTAATTATTAGTCTTGTTTTAGTTTTATCTCTTCGCGGTCGGGTACGGAAATTAGAGGATGTTTTACGGTCCGGTGCTCCCATAACTCAACAAGCGCCTCCCGTTAATACTTCGGCTCAATCTCCTCAGGCGTGGCCTCCGTCACAAGCTCCGGTTAATTGGAGGCCTCAAGCGATTGAGGCCGGC
>JACRFG010000080.1 GCA_016234345.1 Candidatus Jorgensenbacteria bacterium | reverse complement strand
GGAAGCACTATCTTGTGCTTCGACGAAGTTTTGCGACAAAGAAATTATTCGCCATCATTCTTATGAAACGCGCTCTTCTTGACTCGAGCCCATTAAAAGTTCTTGTTGAATTCAGGGCGAAATCTAAGAAAGAAGCGCGTGGATATTTTCGCTGTTACGCAGATGAGCGAAAAGCAAAGTTGTTGTCTGTAAGAGACAAATCTCTTGTATTACATCGTTGGCACAATTGATTTTTTATTATTATAAAACCGAGCTAAGCTCGGTTTTATCGTTTGACTTTTTATGAATATATGGTATAATTTATTTAGTAAATCGACAATATTTTATTCATTACTTTGTGGAGTTATATATGATAGAACTGTGGAAATTTTTCACGAATGGTGGTACAGCCGCAATTATTTCAGGAATTCTCGGTTTAATCGGTACTCTCTTGATCTATGCCGGAGTTATCGAATACGTGACTTGGCGTGCCAGCAAGAAGTTTGAGACGGCGCTCGAAAGAGCTTTAAGCAAGTATTTCACGTCACTCGATAGTCAGGAGCAATCTGGAAAAAAGGAGAAGCATGAGTAGAAGCACTTGTGACTTCAATTTCAAGTATGCGGTGAAGCCGTGTGATCGAGAAAAGCAATGCATCAAAGATGCATCCGAGAACTGCCCGTACTTCGAGATGTGCGATCTGAAGATCAAGCGTCCTCGCCGGAAGCCAACAATCAATTGGCGGAAAGTGAAGCGCATAGCATCATAGAATCCCGTTTTGGTTCGTAAGAACCGGACGGGATTTTTGTTATTGCTAAGGTTTTATCGAGGAGATATTGATAAATGGCCTTGCCCATTGATTATCTGTGCGTTAATCTTTAAAGCATTATGTCTAGAATAGAATATCTTACTTCAGAGTCGGTGACTGAGGGGCATCCGGATAAAGTTTGTGATCAGATTTCTGATGCAATTTTAGACGCGTATCTTAAGGAAGATCCGTATTCCCGCGTTGCTGTTGAGGCGCTTATTACCCAAAATCATCTTACTATTGCCGGAGAAGTTACGAGTCACGCGGTTGTGAATGTTGAGGAGATTGCGCGAAATGTCATGCGGGATATTGGCTACGACGGTTTTGAAAAAGGCTTGGACTACCGCGAAGCCGAAATAGCAATTCTTCTCCATGCTCAATCGCCGGACATCGCCCGTGGCGTCCAAAAAAAGAAAATCGAAGAACAAGGCGCCGGCGATCAGGGGATGATGTATGGGTATGCCAGCAACGAAACTAAAGAGTTTATGCCGCTTCCGATTGTATTAGCTCATGCTTTGGCCCGGCGGTTAGCGTACGTGCGCAAAAAGGGCATTGTACCGAATTTGTATCCGGACGGTAAAAGCCAGGTCGTTGTAGCGTATCGGGATGGCCGGCCGGAATATGTCCGAAGTGTTTTGATTTCGGCACAGCACAGCGAAACAATGAAATTAACAGAGCTTAAACGTCTTATAACAAAGCATGTTATTCTTTCGACCATTCTAAAAAGATTTTTCATCCCTCAAACAAAAATCTTAGTAAATCCGACCGGGCGATTCGTTGTTGGCGGTCCTGAAGGGGATACCGGGCTTACTGGCCGTAAAATTATTGTTGATACGTATGGCGGCGCTTGCGCCCACGGCGGCGGTGCGTTTTCAGGCAAAGATCCAAGTAAAGTCGACCGATCGGCAAGCTATGCGATGCGATGGGTTGCTAAAAATTTAGTGGCCGCCAAACTATGCGATAGGGTAGAAACAAGAGTTTCGTACGCTATTGGTATGAATAAGCCCTTGAGCGTGGATGTAAATACTTATGGTACGGGCAAGTTGCCTGACGATAAAATTGCTTTGATTGCAGCCAAAGTTTTTGATTTACGGCCAGGCATGATTATTAAAAATTTGAAGCTCTTACAGCCGATTTATGCCAAGACAGCTGCTTACGGCCATTTCGGTCGGAGGGATTTGAAATTGCCGTGGGAGACAGTTAACAAAGTTGATCAACTTAGGAAATTTCTTAAACGTGAATCTAAAAGATAAAAAATGCATTCCTTGCGAGGGAGGCACGCCTTCGCTTACGAGTGAGGAAACCAAGACACTTCTTAAAAAGGTATCCGAGTGGCAGTTGGACAGCGCGGTTAAAAAAATATGGCGCGCATTTTCTTTTAAAAATTTTGTAGAAGCTATGAAATTTGTAAATCGAGTGGCGGACATTGCTGAAACCGAAGGCCATCATCCGGATATCCATATTTTTTACAATCGCGTCCATATTGAGTTGTGGACTCACGCCGTTAACGGCCTCTCAGAAAATGATTTTATTGTAGCGGCAAAGATCGATGCGTTAATGTAAAAACCCCCATTCTTCATAATGGGGTTTTTGCTTTAGGTCCTTGATTAGACAACGTTCTTATTTTAGCTTTAAGGCAGTACTTTTAAAATCAAGATAGGGCACTAAAGGGTGATCGCTAAAATCATTGTTTTTCTTTGTTTTTTGCTGTTTTATAACGAATTTCGATCATTTGGAAATACCACCGTTTTAAGGGGTAATAAAGCATTGATTGTTGTTGGTGATTCGAGTGGTTATCAGAAACCGCTTTCGAAGAAACGTGAACCAAGTAAAACGCCGTGGTCTAAAAAGACGCCAGCCGAGAAAAAGGAGATTCTGCGCGAGGAACTTAAAAGAGTTCTTCCTGACAACCTTCAATACATTGATAGTATTTTTGTTGATTCGCGGTTTAAGTATGATCCGAGCATAGTCACGATAATTAAACCGAAGAAGAAATCTTGCGATTATTTCTCGGCGTGTTTCGGTCTTTTAACTCATGAGTCTATTTCTCGTGGCCAGCTGTTTTACGATAGGAATCGGGCATGGTTTGATTCGGCGTATGCGAGGTACGGGGTGGATGCGTCTGATATTTTGGGAATAATGCGCGTTGAAACCAATTTCGGCGAGTGGCTGGGAGACAAGCTCGTTGTAAATTCTCTCTTTACGCTTTACACCACTACCCGAAAGAAAGACTTTGCGTTTAATGAACTTACCGCTTTTATCTCCGTATGTGATTTGAATAAGTGGAATGTCTTTGAAATGAAAGGCTCATATATGAGCGCATGGGCTCTGCCTCAATTCCTTTGGACGTCATATTTGCGTTTTGCGGTTGATGGCGACAAAAACGGCATTATTGATTTGCGTGACGAATCCGATGCAATTCTAAGCATTGCGAATTACTTGAAATATCACGGTTACAGCAAAAATCTAAAGAGTAAGCAACGCTCGATTTTGCATTACAATCATAGTTCGCGTTACGTTCAGGCTGTACTGGCCTATGCCAAAGCATTCAAAAAATCCAATAAACCCCATTAGAAACACAAATTTTCTTATGGGGTTTTTATTTCGTCTTCAAGGACGTCTTTTAAATCCTCTGGTTTGATTCCGCCAAACATTTTACGGTTAAGAAATTTACGAAGAAACGTTTCCCCGACAAAAAGAGCCGCTATAAAAAGAACTAAACCAAGTTCTACTTGGCGGAAAATCTTTTGTGTTTTAAGAAATTCAAGACTCGAGGCAAGAGAGTATGCAACAAACGTGATAGAGGAAAACCATATAAGAAGGCCCGGCAAGTACGCTTTTATGAATGTAGAAAATTTTGTGCGAGACCATCCGGTTAGAAGCATTACGAGAACATTAGCGCCGATAAGAAATTTGGCCACTATAAATAGTTTATAAAGGTTTCGTTTAAGGTAGTAGGTATAGAATTGGATGCGGCGGTTCGGTTTGAGGCGCCGATATATTTTCCAACCGAATCGAGTGTGCCGCAATATTCTTCCTGCAATATATATGATAATTTCGCCCAGGAATACGCCGCCCAAGGTAGCTACGATAAATCCGCCCCATTCTAAGTGTCCGCTTACGATTAAGTAGACCGAGATAAGAACAGTTAACTCTCCTTGAATAAGTGCCCCAACGCCGATGATGATATAGCTCCACGACGGTTGCGTGAGTACTAATTGGCCTATGTTTTCCAGAATCCCACTCATGTATTTCAATTATTATACTACGGATAGGTTATTTTTCTGGCTTTGCGCTTAAAGCTTTGCTGTGATACGATATTTTCGGTTTCCGACTATAATTAGACATGAATACGTTTATTACCGAAGACAGTGTGCGTTCGAGGACTGCTCGATCGAGCGGCCCCGGCGGCTCCAGGGCTAATCGGCGCTCTACTAAGGTCCAGCTTTGGGTTAAGGTAGACGACCTTCCTTTGAATGTGAGCCAGAAGAAATTGGTTCGGGAAAAGCTGAACCATCACATTAATCATCGCGATGAAATTGAGGCTTGGTGTGAAGAGGATCGTTCGCAATCCAGGAATCGCGAGAGAGCTCTTGAACATTTGAATAATATGATCGGAGAGGCGCTTAAAGTTCCTTTGCGTCGGATTCCTACAGAGCCTCCTCGAAATTTGGCCGATAAACGTATACGCGGGAAAAAGGTTCTTGGCGAAAAGAAGCGCATGAGACGTTTATCGACCAAAGGAAACAAGTAAACGTAGTTTTTACGTCTGACTTGAAAATTAAAAAGTCGTCATGGTGCCTATAGCTTAATGGTAAAGCACTGCTCTGTGGCAGCAGACACACGGGTTCGATTCCCGTTAGGCACCCACAAATTTTATTCGAGCGAAGCGAAACTATAAAATTTAGTATCCCGCCAGCGGCGGGACAAGGTAAAACTTGTTAAGATAATCCGAATTTTATGGGGTTATTTTTCTTGCTACATGATTGATGATATTAAATAAAGGTTATAATTATCAAAGACGATGAAGAAACATATTCTCATATTCGCGTTTGTTGTCGCACTTATGATTTCTTTGGGAGTCAGTCTTTATGTGAAAACTAACTTAGGGATCAACAATTCAACGTTGCCGGTGATTACGAGCACCCTTACGATAAATAATATGTCTTCGTCTTTGATAAAAACGCCCATCATACAGCATATTCACGGTGAATTTGCGGCAAATTTTGCAGACGACCGGATTCTGTTAGGAGGATCACATAATGTTTTCGTAGCCAAGATTATTAAGCAGATTGGCAATAAGACCCAGGGTTCGACGCCTAAGACGCAGTTCGAGGCAGAGGTGATATCAAATATTAAAGGACATTTGCAGGGTAAGGTTATCGTTGACCAATTCGGGGGTTATCGTGATGGCATCTTATACGTTTTCATCGAGGATATTCCGGTCGTCAGTGACGCACCCGGCGCCGGTTATTTACTCCAGCCTGGATCGACGTATCTTCTCGCGACACGGTCCAAGGCAGACGACGATTGGCACGTAGTGAATTCTTTTCCAAATGTTACAACGCTAATTAGTCAAAATCAGAATCTAACAACAACTCAACTCAAGACGCTTAGCGAAAATAATCCCAAGGCCAGACAATTACTGCAAGCGTATCCCAACGAGATTTTGCTGAACATCGACATTAGTCGCAACAACACCCGCAACAGCTACCAGTCTCTTTCTCCGGGAGAAAAAGCCCAGATTCAGGCTAGGATCGCATCGTTCACGCCTTCTCCCCAGACTCCGACCTCGACCCCGCCCGTTGCTCCGCCTCCTCCAGCGCCTTCTTCCACCACCACTTCTACGGCGAATTAAAAACAAAACTATAGTGAGTAACACGGTAGGGTATATTTAACTACTCATCAAACAAGTTCTAACTTCATCCATTAACCGACCCCAGAGAAACAAAACAGCGATCTAATAAAGATCGCTGTTTTGTTATTCCCGTGTTTGTAACGGGATTCGAACGGGAAAGGGGTCGGAAAAACGGGAGTTTTACTGTTGCGGAAATACTAAAACCGCTGGGTTTTAGAAAATTTCACTTTCGTGAAATTTTGTTTAGTTTCTTTTAGGTACCCCGGTAAAAATTTGGCTGTAGATTTGAACCATATTTGTGGATACTTGACATATTTATAATTTATTTACCATAATATAGTCAGCAATTTACTCCAAAAAAACGAGAGGACAGCATGAATATGATAGTGCAAACACCACAATCGTGGTTTGAGAGATTGGGTGGCTCAAGTATCAGGGGTTTAGATCCCGGTTTTCCATTCCGTTTACGTGTTTTGGTTCCCGGATACAGTGTGACACCGAGACATTCAATGTTTGAATACTTCCGCGAAATGGGAAGTAAATTAATTCCAAAGGTTCTAAGACACGAACCATTGGAACTAGGAAAAGACGCTTCGCTGATGTTTGTGCTTCCGGAACGGTGGATGTCCGTTCACGAACAACAACTTTTTTTGTACCGTCTCAAAAACCATCCCCAAGCTAGAGACATGAAGGCAGTAGACGTCATTACTCAAGAGGCTCTGATTGTTGGGGGGCTTTCAAGTGAGACCTTGGCTTTATTTCAAATAGAAGGGAATGATCCCGAAGCCGGCCTGATGAGCGAGAACATTAACTAAAAGGACAGTTCGATGAAGATAGAGACATCAACGATGAATATCTCCGACCACGTATTTCCGACTTTAAAATTGATCGGAGAAAACGAAACAGATTTGGCAAATCTTGAAAGAACCCGACAAGAATTTTTAGAGATTTATAATATTGAATCCGGAATTATCAGCTTTTTAAAATCAGAGGATGGAGCAAGTAAATTCGGGGCAATGGTCATAGTTTTATATGACTACGGAAAAGAAGAGCGCGATCGATTGGAGAGGCGGGAGGTCTGCGGACCACTCTAAGTCCGCAGAAGGAATGTTTTGATAGTATTATCGGTGACCACGAGGTCGCCGATTTTTATTCCACAAAATAAGCCCTTATATAGTGTATGATTACCGACCCCCATTGCATGTAACTTTAAATCAGGAATACCGTATTATTCTTTGATGTGGTTATCCACATTTTGTCGTTTTGACATTACATTCAAGGTCGATTTTAATTAAACAATCATATGAATAGATTTATTATTTCGTTGGTTGCTTTGTTCGCTTTAGCTGGCAGCGCCGTAGCCCAGACGAGTACTTCGTCGGGGACACTCCGTGATACCCGGATGCAGTTTCGTAATGAAATGCAAGACGTTCGTGAAGGCACGCGTGAAGGTGTTCGAGCGTTGCGCGATGAGACGCGCGATGCGATGCAAGCGAAGCGTGAAGTAATGATGGGAGTGACCAGCACTTCACGGGAGGCTATGTTAAGAGAGATGCAAGCGAAACGCGAAGAAATGCGGGATAAGATAGAAGCAATGCGCATGGAATCTAAGACTAAGATTGAAGCGATGCGCGCCGAACTTAAAACAAAACTCGAAAAAATCAAAGATGAGCGAAAACGTGAGGTTGTTTCAAGAATTGGTGATCGAATTCATGATCTGAACGATCGTTGGGCCAAACATCTCGCTGATGTTTTAGACCAGCTGGAGAAAGTGTTGGATCGGATAGAAAACCGTACGGCTACTGCCGAATCAAGGGGTGTGAACGTAGGAACGGTTCGTACTCTTATTACTGCGGCTGAAAAAGCCGTGAGTGATGCGCGAGCGGCTGTAGCGATGCAGGCCGGTAAGACCTATATAATTCCCGTGACTACTGAGGGGAAACTTAGATCTGATGTGGGACAAGCAAGAGAAGCCCTGCATACTGATTTAGAGAAAGTTCGTGATGCAGTAGTTCAAGCTCGCGAAGCGGTTCATAAGGCAGCAGTTGCGCTTGGCCAGGTTCGCGGCGAGGCACAACCTAACGCAACCACTACAGCAACCTCAACTGCGACTTCAAGCAATCCTTAATATTTGGTATACTTAAGTTTGTTATGAATAAAAAAATCTTCGGAATCATTGTCGTTGTTATTTTATTGGTTGTTGTAGTGTTATGGTGGTCGCAGTCGCGTATGCCGTCTGTAGGGCCCGTATCGCCGGATGGAGCAATGATGCCTGTGCCGGGTCGAGATACGCCGGAAATGATGGTAAATGATTTAGGAAATGTTGATGTGGGTAATGTTGAAGGAGATTTTGCCCCTATTGATAACGACCTAAAGAGTCTTTAACTATATATCGAATGTCAGCATAAATCCGCCCTTATTGGGCGGATTTATGTATTACGGGTGTTTAGTCATTATGGATGGTAAAATAATATTATGCGGACAAAGTTTTTCACCGGAGCTGGGGATAGTGGTTCTTCCAAGGTCGGCAAGACGGAATTGCCGAAGGACGATCCGATTTTTTGGGCGCTTGGCGGACTCGATACTTTAAATTCATGGATCGGTCTATGTCGGGTTGAGGCGGTTAAGATGAATTCTCGAACCATACGCGGCGCTCTTGATGTGCCGGTTATTCTTAAAGAAGTTCAGGAAGTTCTTTTTATCGCTCAGGCTGAAGTCGCGGCAATCGGGTTCGGCCAAAAGGATAATCAAAAGAAGGTGACCGAAGAGAAGATTTTATCTATGGAACGGGTCATGGAACGAATCGATGCGGTGGTGCCGCCGATAACTAAGTTTATAATTCCGGGCGGTTCCGAGCTTTCGGCTCGGCTTGATGTAGCTAGAACTGTGGCTCGCCGAGTAGAGCGAGAAGTTTTGTGGCTTAAACGTACGCATGAGATTGATCAGCCACTCCTTAAATTTTTAAATCGCCTTTCGAGTTTGCTTTTTGCCTTGGCCCGCTACGTAAATCACATGCTTGAGATACGCGAAACACACCCGACCTATAAGACTTAGGGTGTAATAAAATTCGTCTTTAATTGTTCACGTCTATCGCCGTATTTATTCAAGCGATTCCTTTTAAATTATAATGACACTATTTTGATTGACTATATAAACATATTGTGCTATTATTTCGACAGTTTTGTTTTAATAGTCAAATTAACAATTTATCCATATTAATAAGGAGATCGTATATGACTTTCAGGGAAAACCTGCGGTCACCCTGCTGTAATTCGAAGATCTATGCATCACTTGGCGATGGAGTTCTTGTTGGTAGCTGCAGCAAATGTTACAAAAACGTCGTTCGCGTGAATCCCCGGACACAACAAGAAGAATATCTCGATGGCCACTCGCCATGGATCAAGAGATCGCTTCGATCGATCACAAGGTAAGGAATCGATTGATGACTTTAGGAATGCGAGATTTATATCAAATACGGCTGACCAAATCAGCTCAGAAATTTTTAGGACAGGTTGCGCGGATGACCAACTTCAAGAAAGCATTGCCGCTTTTTACCGAGTTTATCAATAAATGCGTTCAGGAGCGTTGTGATAAAAAAGGAATGAGTCGGTGCGTTTACTGGAGGCCTGATGGCGTATGGGATGGTAAGCTTTGGCTTGGTGTTTCTGACCCGGGCTGGGATATCGCTCTTTGTGCGGCAGATCCGCTCTGTCAGGCAATACTGAACGAATTTGAAGTGGGTACCGTG
>JACRFG010000016.1 GCA_016234345.1 Candidatus Jorgensenbacteria bacterium | reverse complement strand
GGTTCATCAAGTATACTTCTCTATGGTGATTTTTCGACTCGTACTCTTGGTATTGCAAATGGTACATCAACTCCAGGAGCATCTCTTGAAGTTGGCGGCACTGGTCTTAAGGTTTCTGGTACCCTTCTTTCGGATAATCAGACGAGTAGTGTGTGGCTAGGAAATTTTGGAGGTACGCCGAGAATTGTTTTTGGTGGTAGCGGTGCTCAACAGATCCAAAATAATGGAGGGACGTTGCGATTCGGGACTGTTTCTGCTCCAGATGCGGCAACGCTTTCGTGGACGGGTAATTTAGGTGTCGGTTTGCTGAGTGGAAGTACCGCAACAAGTAAGTTGCAGAGCGGCTCCGATATTGGTTTAGGAAACGCAGGTATTAATTGTGGGAATTGCCCTATTGTTATTTGGTTGGTTGCCGGGACCGCATTATCAGTTGGAGATATCGTAGTTGTGGGTGCGGCTGATTATACTGTTACAACTACTGCGACAGCTAGTAGTACTGGCGTGGTGGGAGTTGTGTATGAGCCGGCTGGTATTGCGAGTGGCGCACGAGGACGTATAGCTATTGGTGGGGTAGTTAACGTGCATGCGAGTGGAGCGGGTGCTGTTCGCGGACAGCATGTCGTGACTTCAGGGACCGCTGGTAGGGCGGGAAGTGTAGTAACACCAGGTCCTGGTACAAGTATTGGTGTATGGTTACAGAGTGTTGGCGCTAACGGTACCGGATCAGCTTTACTTAGATAGGTTCAACAAATCGACCGTGTTATAATTTAATAGATGATTTGGAAGTTTTCCTTGTTTGTTTTTGCTTTCCTTTTATTAACAGCAATTTTTTTTGGTTTTACTTCAGCTTTTGTGGGTCCCACTACTGCACCTGGCGTAGGTGGCGGTTTTTTGGTTTCAACTTCTACTAGTTTTGGTATTGCTTCAACTACGGTTTATTCTGAGCAGTCTCAGCTTCGTTTCCAGACTGTTGGTGGCGCAGCAAATAAACATATCATTTTTCTCCCGAACGGGAACGTTGGCATTGCTACCACTTCTCCCGCATACAAACTCGACGTAGTCGGTGACATCCGAGCTACCAATAACTTGATCGGTAATCTTTCTGGCTCTCTATCCGCGACGAACGTGACGGGTCCTGCTTCCTTTGGTACAACCTACGGTACCTATGCGTACGCTTTTCCAAGCTCTCTGGCTATCGGTACTACGACTACTGTTGGATTACCGGCGAATGGCCTTTACGTGCAGGGGAATGTCGGATTAGGAACTTTTTCTCCTGCGGCTAAGTTAGACATTATTGGTTCTTCTGCTTTGCGCCTTTTCGATGGTGCATCAGGCGGTATTATTCGTATGACGAGTGATGGAACTGGTCAGACGCATTTATTTATGGGATCGAGCGGTCGTATTGAGGGGCAGGGTAATCAGTTTCAAATTCATGGTTCAAGTACTACGCCGATTGCTTTTTACACTAATGGAGTTCAGCGAATTATTATTACAACAAGCACTCCGGCTTATATCGGTATAGGAACGAATACGCCTCAAGACATGATTCATATAGATACTATTTCGGCTGTTATTGGCGCACGAATCCGTCTTACAAGTCCGGGGAGCAGTACTGATCAGGGAATATTGGCTGGAAGCGCAAACGGATATTTTTTTGGACGTAACAGTTCCGATAATTTTGTTATTGATCGCAGTGCCCCGCTCGGCGTAGGCGGGTGGAACATTGTGACTATTACGCCGTTAGGTTTGGTTGGTATTAATACCTCTTCTCCAGCGTATGATCTTGATATAAATAACGCTCTTCGTCTCGAGCCAGGAAGTGCGCCGACTGGTGCAAATGGCGTGGTTTACTACGATAACGTAACCAATAAATTCCGATGTTTTGAGAACGGTGCTTGGGCTAATTGTGTTGGTGGTAGTGGTGGCGTGACGGGGAGTGGTGTCGCGACCCATTTCCCGTATTGGACCAGTAGTTCAACACTTTCCTCAACATCAAGTGTTTATCAGGTGACTGGAGTTACTCCACGTGTTGGAATTAATGGATGGTTTGATCTTCCGTCTGTAGCATCAGCAACCTCGAGTGTTATATCGGTGAGTAATGGCAATAGATTTCTTTTTGCTCCTGGAACTGGATTTTCAAATACCGTATTAGGTCTGAACGCTGGTAATCTTACTATGTCGGGCACGTTGAATACTGCCCTTGGATCTGGCTCCTTCCAACTGAATACGAGCGGTACTAGTAACACCGCAGTTGGGGCAAATAGTTTGACGAATAATACTACGGGATTTGAAAATACCGCAATTGGAAATTCAGCTTTGAGGAATGTTAATCCCGGCGGTTCAGGTGGTCTGAATACCGGTATTGGGTCAAACGTTCTTTTTTCTACAGTCGGAGGACTTCAAAATACGGCAATTGGTGCGTATGCGGGGTATAGTAATGTGAGTGGAAATTCAAATGTTTTCCTTGGTCACCAAGCCGGCTACAACGAAACCGGTTCGAATAAATTGTATATCGCGAATACTTCAGCAACCTCAAGCGTCCTCCTCTACGGCGATTTCTTAACCCGTCGTCTTGGTGTTGCAATCGGCACCTCTACTCCAGGATACGCTCTTGATGTGGGGGGTGACGTGAATGCAAGCGGTGTTTTTAGGAAAAGTGGTGCAGCAGGCATGACTGTAACCTGTCCTTCAGGACAAGTGCTTGCCACAACCACCGTGCAGGGAGGCATTGTGACGGGCGGTTCATGCGTAAGTCTTAGTTCTGGAGCTGTGACCGGTTCTGGTGTCGCTACATACTTTCCATATTGGACTGGTGCTTCGACTCTTTCTTCAACATCAACGCTTTATCAAGATTCAGCAGGAAGAATTGGTATTAATACTTCAACGCCGGTGAGTTGGGCAGCGCTTGATGTTGAGGGGTCCGCTAGTTTTGATCGTGTAGGTATTAATGCTAATCCAACAGCTGGATATAGACTTCATATAAAGGGAGGTGTGGGAGAAAACCCAACCGATTTCCCGTTAGTGTATGTTGAAGAAAGTGATCCAACAGATAGTTTCACGATTCAGGGAGCGCTCTTTGCTCGTCATCGGGGTGGTGCCACAGCGGGTAGAATCGCTGTTGCGTTGGAAGCGGATAGTAATAGCACGACAACATCCGGCGGTATGAATGTTGGTGGTTATTTTAGTGGTGATGGCAACACAGAAAATCGCGGTATCCAGATAAGTGGTCCTGCCATAGCTTCAGCAAATAATTATGCGTTGTATATAAGTTCTCCGGCGAAGTCGTACTTTACAGGTTCAGTTGGTATTGGTACGTCTACCCCAGCAGCACCACTACATGTTGTAGGGTCTGTTCAGAGCGATTATCTTTTTGTTGGAACCACAGTTAATACCAATTATCGTGCAAGAATTTCAGGTGCTTCACCGTCTGGTTATCCGCTTTTGTTCCTTACCCAGAGTGGTGCCGGCAGTACTGGTTATACCTATGGAATTCGCACTGATCATACTGGTGGTGCTAGTGCCAGCTTTGGTGCAATTGCAGTTTATGGTGATAGTCTTGGTAGTGGTGTGGTTGGTGGTACTAATGTGGGTGGGTATTTTAGCGCCTCAGGTAACACGAGGAATTATGGTGTACAAATTAATGGTCCGAGCGCTGGCGCATCAAACTATGCGATCTATTCTGCTGCGGGAGCTCAGTCTTACTTTGCGGGTAGTGTTGTTGTTGGTGCCACTTCAACGAGTGCGCGGCTTGAAGTTGCCTCGAGCACGTCTGGTCAACAATTGCGTCTTCGTGGAAATTCTGGTGTTGTAGGGAGCGTTGATTTATACGTTGCGGTAGGAGATGCGTCAAACCGCACGGGTGAGTCAACGTGTAACCTGTATGCACCAACATCGAATATTTGCATCGCGTACTGGAGTTCAACAGGAGTTGAGCAAAGTTCTTGTAATTCAACGCCAATTCCATTTGGCCGAGCACTCTGTGTTGATTTTGGAGATTAATTTTAAGCATTAAAAATTTATTGGTAGTTGTTTTGTTGGATTACAAGATAAATCTTCCATCTTCAAAAATCGCACATACCCGCCTCGACTGGCAAGGCGGGCCTGCCCGACGGCCCGCTTCGCTCGAGCGTTAGCGGGGCGAGTAGGCGGGTGCGTGATTTTTGAGGATATGGTCTTTAACAAAAAACTTTGACGTCGGTTTAGTGTTTTTGTTAATCTATCGATTGATATGCCATTGGAAGGTTATAGCGAACTTGATCAAAATAATAGCGATTTAGCAGTTCTACGAGAACACCGTAAACGGAAAAAGAGGTATTTTGTTATTACTGGGTTAGTAATTGTTGTTTTGTTTGGTAGTTATTTTTTTATTGTTTATGTGGATAGAGATCCGCCTTTTTTTAGTAATTTTGTTTCTTTGATGCGTGAAACTTTTTCTTCGCGCGGCGAATTAGTAGCAGAAATACAATTAAACGGTCGAGATAGCCGAACATTGAACAACAATCAGGTTTCAGGAAAAACAGGCGATGCTTTTGAAGAAGATCGAATGATATGTTCATTTGTGTTATTGCCAAGCACGCGTGTAAATCCATCGATAATTATTAATGAAGTAGCATGGATGGGCGCTAAAGAAGCAGTGGATGAGTGGATTGAGTTAAAAAATATTTCTGTGGGTCTTGTTGATATATCGGGTTGGCAACTTATTGATCGAGATCAGCAAATCAGTATTACTTTCCCCTTGGGTGCGCGTATTGAATCAGGTAAATTTTATCTTTTAGAGCGTAAAGAGGAAGCTGTAAGCAATGCAGTGGCTGATTTGCTTTATACAGGTAATCTAAAAAATACTGACGATGGTTTGGAACTTTTTGATACAAGTTGTAATTTTGTGGATGGTGTTGTTGCTTCGCCGTCGTGGCCGGCCGGCAACGGTGATACAAAGAAAACCATGGAACGAGATAGAGATGGCATGGAGTGGTATACGTCATCCGTTATTTTCGGAACGCCGAAAAAAGAAAATTCTTCCAAGCCTTTAATAAAAATTCCGATTAATACTTTGAGCTCGCCGCTTATAAGTGAAATTATGGTTGGAGTTGAGGGCAATGTTAACTATGAATTCATTGAATTGTATAACCCAAACACAGTCTCGATTGATTTAAGTGGTTGGTCTATCAAAAAGAGATCGTCTGTTGGTAGCGAATCATCTTTTGTTGCAACAGACAGATTGCGAGGGAAGATGATACAGCCCAAGCGTAGATTTTTGCTTGTGAATGCGGGCGGTTACAACGGTAACGTGACACCCGATGTTAAATGGGCAATTTCAAATACCTTAGCCTATACAAATAACAGCGTTATTTTGTATAACGCTGCCGGTATAAAAGTTGAAGAAATAAGTTGGAATGAAATACCAAAAGGGCAAAGCTATGAACGTGTCTCGTGGGATAGTAATCAATTTGTAGTGCAATCTTCCCCGACTCCTCAAAATTCTGAAAAGAATTAATAGGTGTTTTGGATCGCTGAACTTATTTTTTAGATAGTTGGGCGGTAGTCATAAAAAGAGGAGAAGCATGAATATATTAAATATGTTCCGCCTCAAAAATCACGCATATGCGTGATTTTTGAAGCTACATGTTTTGTTGGTTTGTAAGATTTAAGCTTGTTGGGTTGTAGGTAAAAACACATGCTATGAATGACTAAAATAGCTTATCCTCAATTTATCCACATATGCGTGAAAATTGAGGCGTGGGCGATGGTATACTGGATTGGTATTTTTATTAATTATGGCTAAAACATCAGTTGATGCACGAAAGCATATACGTGAGTTGAGTGAATTATTCCAGGCTAGCAAAACAATTGCGGAAGAGATGATTGATCGTTATATTGCTCGTGCGAAAAAGACAAAATATTTAAAACAGAGCTTGAAACGGTTGATTGACCGTGGATGTATAATACGTAAAAGTGGTCAACTACATTTAACTGGCGAGGGCATAAGATTATTTCAACGTTACGGCAATTTTGCGTCTACCGAAACATCGTGGGATGGACGATGGCGTTTGATTGGTTTTGATGTGCCGGTACGTCACAATCTAAAACGAGATCAACTGCGGACATTGCTCAAGGAATTTAATTTTTATCCACTTCAGAAAAGCATATGGGTGTGTCCGACGCATATTGCTGAAGAATGTTGGAGATTAATCGTTGAGCGCGAACTAGATAAGTATTGTACCGTCATGGTAGTTGATATTATTGAAGGAGATTCGTTATTGAAGAAACATTTTAAATTGTCGAATAATTAGACCAAAATAATATTGCCTCAAAAATCACGCATATGCGTGAAAATTGAGGCATGTGTTTTTACAAGCACAGTATGATTGTATCGGAAGAATCAAATAATATAGCAGAAGATTCTGATAAGCTCCATTCGCGTTTTAAAAAACGTCGATTGATCGTCGGTACGTTTATCGTGTTTCTTTTATTGATCGCGTACGTATGGTTTGTGTATGTAAGTTCAGCGTTTCAGAAACAGCGGGAGTTAGTAGGTCAGTATGAGCGAGCCGCTCAAGCGATGAAAGATTTTGAGGAAGCAATGCGAAATGATACGTACGGCGGCAAAACGCCGCAGGAAACACTTAATTTATTCATTGAGGCTCTTAAGAAGGATGATATTGAATTAGCGAGCCGGTATTTTATTTTAGAACTCGATGAAAGAGATCCAGCATATTTAACGCAAGAAAAACCATTATTAGCATTGCGTGAATTTAGAATAGAAAATAAACTTGAAAATTTGGTTAATCTATTAAATACAGTAAGGCCTGATAATACCAATCGAATTCATGAAGGAGATTATGGGTTTGCGATTTATGAAAATGATCGTTTGATATCCGAGATTAATATGGAATTCAATAAATATTCAGGAGTTTGGAAATTAGAAAGTCTTTAATTCGAGTATATGTTTGTTCGCTTAAGATGGTTTTTGTTGGTGTTATTTGCCATTAACGTTTTTATCGTCAAACAAGCTTTAGCGTACACCGTGGATACGCACGCATATCTTACTGAAGTAATTTTTAATTTCTATAATCAAAAAGTTCAGAGGAATAAAATTCCGCAAAATCTTAAGGATTTTCTTATTGATGGCGCTAGACAAGAAGATGACAGTCCTCGTTGGATGAATCATTTTTATGATCCGATATATGATCGAGGATTAAGCAATTCAAGTTTAGGTAATTGGCATAAGTCTAAGGAGTGGGCGCAGAATTCTCAATATCAGAGCAAAATTATATATCGAGGCAGTGATAATATTGCTTCTATTTTGACAGCGGTTCAGCAAGAAAAATTAAATAATCTTGATAATGAAGCAGATTTTACCTGGAGAAGAGCTTTGGATTATTGGTCAAATCATGAAAAAGAAAAGGCCGTCTTTGTTTTAGGGCACATACTGCATTTAATTGAAGATGCTAGCGTGCCGGATCATACCAGAAATGATTCTCATCCAGGCGATAGCCCTTACGAGAATTGGACAGCCCGTTTTACTTTAACTAAGCGAGATAAAGATTTATCAGAACGATTGCAGGATAAAGAAGCGGTTGTACTAGACGATCTGGATAAATATTTTAATTCGATGGCTCAATACTCTAATAATAATTTTTACAGTAAAGATAGTATTGGGTTTGATAGTGGATACGATTTGCCTAATATTGACTACTTTGCATTTGGATTGGATGGCAACCAATATGGGATGAAGATAGATTCTGAATTCGGTGATTATAAGCTTATAAAATCGCCCGCAATAATTTTAGGATTGAATTGGGATAAAGCAGAATACTTTAAAAGTGATCTTTTGCTTAATGATTACTGGTCGCGGTTGTCGACGAAAGCTGTTCAATATGGCGCTGGGGTCATCAAACTTTTTTTTGATGAAGTTGCAAAAGCAGAGAATGCTAGTAATCAAGGATCTTTGTTGACTGCAAATTTTATCGAAACGTTCGAGAAAACAATTTCGTCTTTAGCGGATGCGTTGATTAGTTATCCGAAAGCTAATATTTCTGCCCACGATCATATTTTCGATGAGGCGCAGGACGTTATAGATCATCTATCTCTTGATGTTACGGATCAAGAAGGGTTTTCCTCTGTTGTTGAAGAAGCAGCGGCTTCTCTTCAGCAGGTTAGTGTTACACAAAATGAACTTTCGCCGGAAGTCCTAGAAAGACTCACGGCTATTATTAATCAGCTTAATCAATTAGTAGATAGTCTAAGGTCTTTGCCTGTTAAGGTTGATCTCGTTACAGTTAGCGATCACCCCCCTGTTTTTACAGGAGGCGGTTTGCCGCCTCAAGATAATTCAGCGCCGAGTTCAATAAATTCCACTGATTCGGATCAAGATTTGCTATCGATTTCGCCGTCCCCCTCTCCGTCAAGCGATTCGAGCATTCCGGATAATAATATGGATTTCGATGTTGCGTTTGATTTAAGCACGATGGAGTTAGTATTTAATTGGGATGGTATAGAAACGATTTTTAGTACAAATACCCAATTAACTTATGAGATATCTGAGATCGTCGGTTCAAGTAGTGTTATATGGTTTTCAAGTACAAGCACGGTTGGTTTCCGACAAGTTATAGATGAGGTAGGCCGTTCGTATGGTTTTGTATTTAAGGTTTACGATGTTGGTGGCGCTGAACTCGTCTCGAGAACGGTAGATATTAATATACCCAGTTTTTTGGACGGTCTTTATTTTTATCTTGATCCTCGGAGTTCGAGTACAAAGTATGTCGTTGATATGCATTATGGTCAGTATCCTTTCGTTCCCGATCCATATTGGAATACAGTCAACGACAGTTGGAAGGTTTTGGTATTTTATCTAAATCAAGACGCAGTAAAAGAAAAAATATTGTTCGGACATTTGGGGTCATGGGATCCATCCGATATAGGTGGTGTGTTAGCTATTCAACATCCTCGTTGTTCTGGTTTTGGTTCTTCGCCAGGCAACATTCTAATTTTGGCCGATACGAACGAACGTTGTAGTTCCGTGGGTGGAGGAATTTATACTCTTGCAATGTCGCCGGGAGAAGATAAGCATCTTATATTAGAGGCGGTAATTCAGGAATCCGATCGTGTGTTAACTCAATATGACTACGTTACCGCAGCTTTTTATTCATTGCTTCAATCAGGACCGGGAATGTCGTTTAAACTTGTCGCGGTTGATAGAGTTCATCATCAATTTCAAGATGCGGCACCACCTCATCAATCGCCGCAATTTTCGGGTGAGGTCGGCGTTGCTTTCGATCGATCAAGTTCGCTCGTAAGTTTCTCATGGCCGATGGCAACTGATCTGGACACTAATGACAGCAGTATTTTTTATGACGTTAATTTTAGTCGTTCTTCTACAACAGGTGAGTTCGATTCTTCTACTTGGCAGTTTGCGGGTAGCGGTTTGGAATATCAACGTATCGTTCGAGAAGGGGATAATATTGATTTTGCGGTACGGGCTCGCGACGATTTTGGTAATACTTCATCGGATACTCTCACAGCTTCGTGGATTTATCCAATAAATAAATTTTCGATAATTCAATCAGAAAGCAATGGGTGGAGTGGATCCATAGGTACTGTTAGTCAAAATGTTTATGATCCGGATTCGGCGAGTTTCCAGAATTTTTCTCCGACGGAAGATTTGAGTTTTAATCAAATTATGCTTCGGTTACGGCATGAGAGTGGCGGCGATCAAACCGTGTTACGTCTGGCTGTATATGCCGATAGCGATAGTAACGAACCGGATTTCAACCAATTATTAGGAACGGCTCTTTTTGATACGGGGTGGGATAATACGTACCCTGCGCCAGATCAAGATATTAGTTTCTTATTTCCCGTGCCTATTTCAGTTAGTACTGGGAATCGATATTGGTTAGTGCTGGATGTCGCGTCTTATTTTATACCTCGTGGTTATTTTAGAAACGAGTGGCGGAACGCGGTATATAAAGGTGATGATATGTACACAAATGGCGAAGCTGGTTATGGCATAGCTCAGGGGTTGAGTGGAAGCTGTGGTTGTGGTTTTGGAGGTCTTTATAGTGATGGGCCAGTTGATTGGTATATGAAAATAGGTATTGTTGATTGATATGAGATTGCACTATCGTCATCCGTGGCTTTATCAGTTTTTAATCTCTTTTTTATATCCCAAAGATTTCCTGAAAAAAATCTGTGATACGGTGGGTATTAGACAGAGTATTTTCGAGGTGGCAGCCGGATATGGCCGCCTGGCTCGTCATATTGATAAGTCGAACAAATATAGCGGCATTGATTTGAATCCTATTTTTGTTAGCCATGCGGTGGCGCAAGGTATTGATGTGCGGATTGGTAATGCCTTAGACGAAAATAAATACTCTTCCACTCATGATGTTATGTTGGTTGTGGATGTAGTCCATCATTTTAAGGATGAACAGAATAAAAAACTTTTTGATATTATTTTTCCGCGAGCTCGTAATAAAGTTGTGGTTGTTGAGCCGTCGTTTGTAAGCATCACCCGGCGGTGGGGGATGTTTGGAAAGTTGCTCGGTTGGATTTTCAGTGTGGTTGATGATGACGGATTTAATAAGATTGAGCGGTGGCATAGTGATGACGAATATCGTGCGCTTTTCGACAAACGCTTCTCAAGTCGTTACAGCAATGATTTTGATGTGAGTTATGAAAAACATCACGGTCACTACCTCGCTGTTTTTACGAGAAAATCACCATTGTTTATTTGACATAGATTACTTTGATGATTTATAATATTTTAGGTAATTTATGTGGAATTTATAAATAAAGGAGAAAAGAGTGACAAGGTACCGTTGTTGTGGTTGTAATCACGAAGGCAATGCGAATGAATTTCCTCCCATACCTTGCGGTGAATGTTCTGGTGGTGGACCGAGATGTCCAAACTGTGGTAGTTCGAACGTTGCACCAGTACAGCATCGTGGAGAAAGTACTTCCGAAGTTACGCCACCTTCAAATATAATTACAGAATCAAGTCACCGAGGTTCACAATAGGAGATTGTTTATGTCGCTTGAACTGTTTTGAATTATAGGGTTTCTGTCTATTGGATTCATTACCGTTCTACTTGTTTTTGTCCGTTGCTTTCGAAACGAAGATGATGATGCTGGTACGGGTATCGCGGCACGGGGTGTGAGTATGTTGATATTCTGGATTGTCTTGGCGTTAGCTATTATAGATAAGCATATGTAGATTAAGTATAAGTTAATGAACATTTTTGAGCTGATAGTATTATCAGCTCTTTTGCTTTTATAATTAGTTAATGATTGAAATAGTTGCGCTATTACACAATATTCGCAGTATCCATAACGTTGGATCAATTTTTAGAACAGCTGATGGCGCAGGTGTTAAAAAACTATATCTTGGTGGGATTACGCCGGCGCCGGTTGATCGATTGGGTAAGTCGCGACCGCAGCTTACGAAGGTGTCTCTAGGCGCTGAAAATTACGTTGCGTGGGAACGCGTTGTATCAACAACGCGCATTATAGATAAGCTAAAAAAAGACGGTTTTCATATCATTGCTGTTGAACAAGATAAAAAATCTATACCGTACGGAGATTTTAAGTCGAGTAAATTTAACAAGGCGGCCTTAGTTATGGGTAATGAAGTAAGGGGATTACCAAAATCAATTTTGAGACGAGCTGATACAATTTTAGAAATTCCTATGTATGGTCATAAAGAATCATTGAATGTAAGTGTGGCTTTCGGGATTGTGGTATACAGTTTTTCTAGATAAAAATGTTTTGAGTGCGTGATTTTTGGCTGAATGTATTAGTATAATAAATTCATGACTAAATCATCCAAGATTGTTACTGTACTTTTGGGTGCGGCCCTTAGTATTGCTGTTGTGAGTTTATTTGGATTAAAAACATCGCCGCGATCTTTGGGTAGTCAAACCACCCTTACTATTCGTGGTCAAGAAATTAAGGTTGATATCGCGGCAATTTCCGAGGCGCGTAATTTAGGGCTTGGCGGCCGCGCAGTTCTCGAACCCAATCATGGCATGCTCTTTTTATTTGAGGAGCTCGGCGTTTACGGTTTTTGGATGAAAAATATGAGGTTTCCTTTGGATATAATCTGGATTCGAGACGGAGCAGTGGTGGGATTTGAAGAGCGTGTTGATCCTCAAATCGGCGTTTTGGATTCGGAACTTAAAATGTATTTTCCGCCATCGCCAGTCGATACTGTTCTCGAACTTAATTCCGGCATGGTCAAACTTTTAGGTATTAGTATTGGTGATAGATTGAAGATGGGACTATGAAAATATTGGGCATTGAACGCAACGTATTTTTCTTAGGGCTTATTAGTCTTTTCAATGATTTTTCGGCAGAAATGGTACAGTCGGTAATGCCGGTGTTTTTGACGAGCGTGCTCGGTGCGCCAGCGCTTTTCGTCGGCCTTATCGAGGGTGTAGCTGATGCACTCGCAAGTTTCTTAAAAATCTTTTCGGGGTGGTTGTCCGATAGAATCAATCGCCGTAAATTGCCCGCGGTTTTAGGTTATGCGTTTTCTTTGGGAGCCCGATCTTTTTTGGTGGGCGTATCCACTTTTTGGCAAGTTTTCGGATTGCGTATTATTGATCGGATCGGTAAAGGACTTCGGAATCCACCGAGAGACGCCCTTATCGCCGAATCCGTTTCTAAAGAGGAATTGGGCAAATCATTCGGTTTCCACCGAATGATGGATACGGTAGGCGCTACAGTTGGTCCGCTCGTTGCCTTCGCTCTTTTGCCATTTTTCAATAACGACTTCAGAAAGATTTTTCTTATCGCTTTTGTTGTCGGTCTTTTCGCCATTTTCAGCTTTGCCTTTGTTAAAGAAACAAAAAAAGTAACCGAACAACAGAAAAAGCCAGTTAAATTAAACATTCAATTACTTAAGGCACATAAACCATTCCTTATTTTTCTTCTTGCAACTTTTGTATTTGATCTTGGGGCATTGCCGATTTCGCTTGTTTTGCTCCGTACACAGGAGATAGGTTTGGGGTTACAAGCCGTACCATTTTTTTATTTTCTTTTTAGTCTTGTTTTTGTTATCGGTGCGGTGCCTTTAGGGCGGTTGTCCGATAAAATCGGCCAGCGAACCGTCATTATTGGCGGGTTTATTGCCGCAACGTTGGCTTATGTCGGTTTTGCGATCTTGGATACAACGCTTGGTTTGGTTTTGGCGTTCTCTGTATTGGGGATCCATGGCGCGGCCACCGATGGAGTTCGAAGAGCTCTAGCCAGTAAGCTTGTGGACCATTCTG
>JACRFG010000079.1 GCA_016234345.1 Candidatus Jorgensenbacteria bacterium | reverse complement strand
CAGCGTAGCCGCCGAACGCTACCACTAAATCAGCCAGAAACTGTGTCCGTGTATGAAGGCGTCGTTCTTCTAACGGAAGTTTTAATGTATAGCCGCCGGCAATTCCGCGACTCACAATCGAAACCTTATGAACCCGGTCGGCATCTTTCAGAGCTGCGGCTACAAGCGCATGACCTGCCTCATGATAGGCGGTTATTTCCTTCTCCTTCTGTGAAATCGCCCGGCTTCTTCTGGCCGGACCAAGCATAACTTTTTCAACCGAACTTACGATATCATCCTGAGTTATGCTTTGGTGGCTTTGTCGAGCAGCCATTATAGCTGCTTCGTTCATAAGATTGGAAAGGTCTGCACCAGCAAATCCCGGCGTGCGAGCTGCCACCACCTTCAAGTCCACTCCTTTTTCCAATGGCTTACCGCGACTGTGAATTTTCAAAATCTCCTCACGGGCATTAATATCGGGCATATCAAGGATTACGCGGCGATCAAATCTTCCGGGCCTCAATAAAGCTTGATCTAAAATATCCGGACGGTTCGTTGCAGCCATAACAATCACGTTCGTATCTCGGTCAAAACCATCCATCTCAACCAAAATCTGATTCAGGGTTTGCTCTCGTTCGTCGTGCCCACCGCCCAAACCCGCGCCACGCTCACGGCCAACCGCATCAATTTCATCGATGAAAATTATCGAAGGTGCCGCACGTTTGGCACTTTGAAAAAGATCGCGAACTCTCGAAGCCCCGACACCGACAAACATTTCCACAAACTCCGAAGCCGAGATGTGAAAAAACGGAACGTTTGATTCACCGGCGACTGCCCGAGCCAACAATGTTTTTCCCGTGCCGGGCGGCCCCATAAGCAGCACGCCGCGAGGAATACGGGCACCTATATCCAAAAATTTCTTGGGATGTTTCAAAAAATCAACTACTTCCTCAAGCTCTTCCTTGGACTCCTTAAGCCCGGCCACATCTTTAAATGTTACCCTGTCTTTCGACGGCGAAAAAAGTCTTAAATTAACTTTGCCGAAAGAAAATGCTTGGTTTACGCCGGTCTTGGCCTGCCTAAAAATCCACCAGAAAAGCAAAACCATGATGATCACGGGCAGTATGGCCGGGATAAGCACCGAAGCCCAATATTTGGCGCCGCTTTCTTCTTCAACCCGATAATCGAACTTTGCAAATTCTTCCCCGGTTACGCCGTAGTTTTTAAGAGTCTCGGTTAAATCACTCGCTAATTCTTTCTTAGCTAAAGCTTTTTTGCCGTCAGCCAAAACCACCCTTACTTCAGTACCGCTCACAACCACGCTTTTTACCTCGCCAACTTGTATTTTTTTAACCAGCTCGTTCAAACTCAAAACATTCTCTCGTCCAGCATCAACGTCAAAAAGCATTGAGAAAACAAGAGTAATAAAAAAAAGAACTATAAAGGCCCAAAGAAAATGTTTGCTGAGCTGCTGCATAGATGTTTAATCAGCGATATTCTATCAAACCTCGCGGCAATGTCCAGTCGGCTTGTTTCGATACATTTCCATACATAAAGAAATGCCGGTTCGACAGAAATGTCGAACCGGCTCGTAATAACTACAAATGGAGTATTTTACCGCGTACATACCCTCGGACAATGCGTAAGCCTTTGGCTTGAAGCGTTCGAGGACTGTTTTTGTCATAGACTCTAACCGAAGCGTATTTATTGCCGTATCGTTCAACATGATGTTTCTGAGCGGCTCGTGAGCTTTTGACGTTAACCGGAACTTCAAACCGTCGATCGTCGAAATACGTGACAATTCTGATATCATGACCCCGCTTATCATCGTGGTCTGAGGCCAAAAACGCATCGGCAATTTCGGAATGCCCCGATGAAACCAGCGCTCGCATCGCTTCGAAAAACATATCTTCGTGCCGCCAACCTTTTTCCCGCGCTTCAACTATTGCATTCAAAATTCGATAAGCAATATTGTCCGGTATGGGACTGCTCAAAAATACTTGATGGAAATAAGCGAATTCGACTGGCAGCCCGCGGCGTATCGTTCTCATAAACTGAACCTTAACCGGCTTTTTATTGGCCCTGATTACAATGCTATACGTAATCGAATGTTTGGCGCGATTGATTTCAATATAACCAAAAATTCTTTTTTCTTCGTCGCGAAGCCTCTTTAACACGGCTCGGATAGATGATTCGCTGGCCTTTACCGGGTCTTGTGATTTACGGCGATACCGTCGCATTAATCGTCGAAACGTACTGATCATAGCGTACTGCTCCTTATATTCATTGCTTGTTCAATCGTTTTACGCATATCGTCGCATGAGATATCCAGATCAAGGAATTTCTGCCGCGCTTCATCACCTGAAGCGTTTATACATACGATCTCAACACCACTGTCTTTCTTTGGCCGCTCTACTTTAAACGATTGCACAATACCTCGCTTTTTAAGCTTGGTAAGGGCTGAAGTAGCTTTTCCGTGGAGCGAATCTATCTCCGGCACGGTCATTCTCATTACCTAGTATCTCCTCATCAAACGCGGTTTTATAGGGTTAAACCCTGAGTGAATTAAGAATAGCTATAATGCATAATACAACAAAATGATAAGATATGCAAGCTATCAAAATAAAATGCAAAGCCCCACACAAACAATTGTTTGGTGGGGCTTATTATTACTCTAAAGATCTACCAACTGATCCTGTCAGCCAGCCGCCACAGAAGTGGGCTCGTCGACCGGGGTTGTAACAACGTTACCGTCTGTTTTCTTGGCGGTTCCGTTATCACCCTTCTTTGATCGCTTCGTCGCTCCCTTTGGCTTTTTACCCTTTCCTTTGCCGTTGTCATTGTCACTGACTTCGGCTGTGGAAGGTTCTGAAACCGGCGGAGGAACGATTTCGGTCGGTACGATTTCAGTCGGCTCTTCGGGCTTCGTCGAGGTCGGAGTCACGTTCGTCTTCGGATTCTTCTGCTTCGCGCGACGGTTATCCGCCATCTGCTTCCTGAACTCGCGTTCCTCTTCCACCGTCATGGCGTAGTGAGGTTCGCAACAGTTCTGGAAACAGTTATGGTCGGTTTTCGTGACCACCGCTTGCACTACCGGAGCAAACGCCGCCTGGATCTCCTTCTGCTTCTCGCCAGAGAACGAATCCGATGTCCACTTGAAATTGTATATGTCCTCATTATGGTACACCGTAGAACCGGCAACATGGAATACGCCGAGATTCTGTTCCACAAGGAAACAACGCAATCCTTCGGTCACGAGACGATACGCGCGAACCTTGCCGTCGCCGGAATACTTTCCGACTTCGACAAGTACCAAGTCACTCTTCGTGGTACGGAACCGGGCGAACCCTGTCGGCACGGGCTTGTTATTCACAAACCGTCTGCCGCGTCCGTGAAACGCCGTTGCCAAACGCTTACCTTCGCGGTTCGTGACCACGGAAGCGAGGTTTGTACGCTTATCGAACGTTTCACGAAGTTCAAACTCGAACCAGAACCTTATGTCCGGTGTCGCCGCGAGATCAATCGAATGACAAGCCTCGAACAGGCACTCGCCATCGCGCGGGGACTGCGCCGGGGTAAGTTCGCAAAGAATCTGCGTTACCGGCCGACGCCACAGATCGAAAACCAAACGCGCGGTCTTCTCGCCAAGCTCTTGAATCAAATCTTTGTGTTCTCCCTTAATCATGAGGAAAACACCAATTGCTGTCGTATTCATGGAAAATCTCCTTAGAATGAAGTTGTAGAATCGGTTAGTTATTTTGATGACGAAAAAACTGCTATAATTATAGCAGTGAGCGATGAATCTGTCAAGTATCCTTATTTCTTAAGCTTTAACACAATCCGGCGCTCCTCTGGCACAAAGCTTTCGATTACAAAAATGTAGTCTTTGCTAAGAATAATCTGTTTTTTCATCTCTTCAACTCCGCCGAATTCAGTCACCCGAAGTTGTCCCTGAATGCCTGCCCCGAGATCAATTACCGCGCCGAAAGGATTAAAGCTGTACGCTTTCCCCGAAACAGATTCTCCCTCACGGAAACGGCCAGCCACGCTAAGCCAGGGATCGTCCTGTAAGGCTTTAAGCGAAAGCGAAATTTTGCCGTCTTTGATATCAATAATTTTTACTTTAACTGCTTCATCGATCTTTACGACTTCCTTGGGATTATCAACAATGCGATGGTCCAGCTCACTTGCGTGAACCAAGCCCTCAACATCGGGATTATCAGTAAACCTAACAAACACGCCGAAGTCGGCAATGCCGGAAACAATACCTTCAATAATCTGGCCCACCGTATAATTTTTAACCAATTCTTTGGTTGAAATTTTGGTCGCTTCGCGTTCTGAAATTATAAGTTTGTCAGTCCGAGGATTAACGTCAATAATTTTTACAGTTAACTCCGCCCCAACCAGCTTCTCTAAAGATTGAGAAAGAGCAGTTCGGTCATCACCGGTAACTTTGGGATAATGCTCAAGGGCCAGCTGAGATATCGGCAAAAATGCGCCAAGCCCTTTAATGCTTGTCGTAAGACCGCCTCTGTTAAAGCCGCCTATAACAACAGTGATCGGCTCTTCTTTCTCGCGAAGTTCTAATACTTCTGTCCAAGATTTCTGTTTGCCGGCCTCGGAAAGCGACAACTCTACATAACCATCACGGTTATCTACCTCTATAACCTTAGCGTGGACAATGTCTCCCACTTTTAGATTTTTAACCAAGTCGCGCGCTTCTTGAAGCTCGCTCCGATAAACAGCGCCGGTACTATGCTTGCCTAAATCAACAAGAAGTTTGTTGGATCCTTTATCGAGAACCACGCCCTCGACAAGATCGCCGGGCTTCAAAAGTGAAAAGGCCGCTGGTTCAAGCTTAGACAACAGAGAAACAATATTGTTAGTACTCTTCTGTGCACCCATCGCGGTAAAGAGTAGCATAACGATTCATTGAAAAGCAAGGGAAAATAAGATAAATTGAATATACGAATCAAAGACTGATATATAAGCGTTTAATCCAAAATATTCCTGTATTACATGGTTATTACCTACCACGGCGACAATTACTTTAAGCTGGTTTCCGGAGAAACCACTATTCTCATCGACCCAGTAAACCTGAGATCCCTACGCGGAGCGAACCTTGTTATATCCACGCTTCACCCGCCCTTAACCGAAATAAAATCCGGAACCGAAGAAAATCCATCACTGCCTTTCTATCTCAGTCATCAGGGCGAATATGAAATAAAAGGCATTCACGTACGCGGCTGGAGCGCCGGATACGATGCCAAAGAAAAAAGCGAGCAAACGGTCTACCGGATAACAGTCGATGATTTATCGATCGCTTGCTTAGGATTCCTTAAGCGCGAACCAGCACCAAACGTTATCGGAGAATTAAAGGGAACTGATATTGTAATTGTCCCGGCAAGCGGCAAGCCGTTTTTATCAGAAGCTCAAATAGCCAAAATTTCCCGCCAGATTGAACCGAGCATTATAATTCCATCCCTAACCGACGAACCAAAAACATTCCTTAAAGAAATGGGTGTGACCAAAAAAGAACCCGACGAAAAATTAGTGGTTAAGAAAAAAGATTTAAAACCGGGTAGTCTTACGGTAGTTTGGCTAAAATCGTAATTGCTGATAACCTCGAAAAACATCAATGAATCTAAATAAACTTACCACGGAAACTCGGCAATACGTGCGAGGACTCCAAAGAGCTCCCGAAGACCGCAAAAAACGCTGGCTCATTGCCGCATCAGGCACTCTTATGGTCGCTATTCTCATGCTCTGGGTTACATACGTAAACGTCACCCTCCCTCGCATCACTCCTCAAGCTAACGAAGAAAGAGAAGATATTCAAAAAGAATCTTTCTGGGCTACCTTGAGCCGCGGATTTACACAAATTAAAAAAGATTTGGGCGCCGATATGACTAAATTAAAGGACGAACTCACGCACAGCTTAGGAAGCTTAAATAAACAAACAAAAGAAACTAATGATTTTGCTATAAAACCGACTGAACCAAACTTCGAACTAAAAATACCACCACCCTTGCCAGTAACTAAATTGCCATAAAGTTTTATATGGATAAAACCATCGAATCAAAAAACGTAGAACCGCGGGAAATTACTGACGAACTTCGCGACTCCTATCTCGATTACGCCATGTCAGTAATAGTTTCTCGTGCACTGCCTGACGTACGCGACGGTTTAAAACCAGTTCAACGACGCATACTATGGGCTATGTGGGAAGAGGGACTTAAAGCCAACGCTAAACTTAGAAAATCAGCGACCGTAGTCGGCACAGTTCTCGGCCGCTACCACCCCCACGGCGATATGGCGGTTTATGACGCATTAGCTCGTATGGCCCAAGAATTCTCTTTACGCTACTCGCTCGTAGACTGACAAGGAAACTGGGTTTCCTTAGACGGTGATCCGCCGGCAGCTATGCGTTACACCGAAGCCAAGCTTTCCAAAATAGCCGAAGAACTTCTGATAGATATCGATAAAGAAACTGTCGATTGGCACGCGAACTACGACGGCTCACGCGAAGAACCAAAATTTCTTCCGGCCAAATTACCCAACTTGCTTATAAACGGCACCGTTGGTATTGCCGTTGGTATGGCTACCTCAATCCCGCCTCACAATCTAACCGAGGTTATAAATGCCACCACGCATCTCATCGATCACCCCGACGCTTCTTCGAAAGAACTCCTCAAGTTCGTACCCGGACCGGACTTCCCAACAGGCGGAGTTATTTATGACGCAAGCGCAATCGAGACCGCCTATACAACCGGCAAAGGATCGGTTACTGCTCGCGGGGTTATTGAAGTCGAAGAAGGAAAACGGGGTAGTCATCAGCTTCTAATAAGCGAAATACCTTATCAGGTAAATAAGGCTGATCTTATAACTAAAATGGCCGAGCTTGTTCAATCAAAAAAAATAGAAGGCATCAAAGATATTCGCGACGAATCGAATCGCGAAGGCATACGCATCGTCATAGATCTTTCCTCATCAAGTGTTCCGCAAAAAGTCGTAAACCAACTATACGAATACACTGAACTCCAGAAAAATTTCTACTTCAACATGCTCGCGCTCGTAGACGGCTTGCAACCGCAAGTGTTGTCTCTTAAAGAAGTGTTGAAACACTATCTTGACCATCGTACCAATGTCATCCGTCGCCGAACCGCTTTTGATTTGAAACGGGCCGAAGAACGAGCGCATATACTCGAAGGACTTATTATTGCCCTTCATTCAATCGATAAAGTAATCGCTACAATCAAAAAATCCAAAGACCGCGGGAATGCCGAAGCCAACCTAATCAAACAATTCAAACTAACCGTGATTCAAGCCAATGCGATTCTCGAAATGCGTCTTCAATCTTTGGTTCACTTGGAACAAAAAAAACTTGAAGACGAACTTGTTGAAAAGAAAAAACTTATTGCTCATCTCTCACTCATACTTAAACACCCGTCTAAAATAGCCGGACTCATAAAAGAGGAGCTTATAGAGATCAAACAAAATTTCGGCGATGAACGAAAAACAAAACTAATACAAAGCGGCCTTAAGGAATTCAAAGAAGAGGACTTGATACCAGAAGAAGATGTAATACTCACCCTTTCTCGCGACGGATACATCAAACGGATGCTGCCAACTTCTTTTAAAGCCCAGGCGCGAGGTGGCAAAGGCTTGATAGGTTTTGAACTCAAAGAAGAAGATCAGATTCAGGAATTAATAACTGCTCACAGCCATGACCGGGTGTTATTCTTCACCGACCGCGGACGGGTTTTCCAAACCGAGGCTTACGAAATCCCGGCTGCCGCACGTACTGCTCGCGGCAAATCGATTCATAACTTCCTAACTCTTCCAGCCGAAGAAAAAGTGAGTGCTATAGTAAGCTATCCAAAAATTAAAGCTCCATCATTCCTGGTTATGGCCACTACAAATGGGTTGGTAAAAAGAAGCCAAGTCAAAGATTTTTCCAATGTCCGACGCACTGGCATAATTGCCATAAACTTGAAAAAGGATGACTCACTCCGATGGGTCAAAACATCGAGCGGGGAAGATGAAATTATGCTCGTTTCAGCCAAGGGCTTAAGTATCAGATTTAAAGAACGCGAAGCGCGACCAATGAGTCGCACCGCTTCAGGAGTCCGAGGAATGCAGATTGGCCGCGGCGATTATATCGCCGGGCTTGATATAATTAGAAAAGGAGAAGCCGCACCCAAAGAACAGCGTCTTCTTGTTTTAATGTCCAAAGGATTCGGCAAGCAAACGTCACTCAAGGAATATAAATTGCAGCGGCGTGGCGGAAAGGGACTTCGATCGGCTAAAGTTACCGAAAAAACCGGGGAGGTGATAAGCGCACACGTTGTCGGCGTCGGAACCGAAGAAGTGCTCGCGTTTTCCAAAAAAGGGCAGGCCCTCCGAACCAAACTCTCTGAGGTAAGACTGGCTGGCCGCTCAACGCAAGGAGTCCGAATTATAAATCTCGAGACTGGCGACACCTTGATCGGAATTGTAACTCTTTAGAACATTCATGATCTCCAAAAATCAATTTATCTTTATCGGCGTTATCTTATTTTTAATAACAATAGTTACGCTCCTATTTTTAGGCATAATTCCGGGACTAAAACTCCAGCCGGGGGGCGGCGGACCAACAGAGAAAGAAATAACTCTGGAATTCTGGGGATTATTTGATGGTCCCGATGCCTATACTGCTACTATCCAAAATTTCAAATATATATATCCGCACGTTACGGTTAAATATCGTTCTTTTAACGATATCAAAACCTACGAACACGATCTTATCGAAGCACTAGCCGAAGGGCGTGGACCGGACGTATTCACAATAAAAAATACCGATCTTTTGAAATACACCAATAAAGCCTTACCGGTTGACCCGAATAAGCTATCGATCTACCGTCTCCGCGAACTTTTTCCGGCCATAGTCGAACAAGATTTTGCACCGCAAGGCTTTATCTTTGCCCTGCCGACTTCAATAGATACGCTCGCGCTCATCGTTAACCGTGATATCTTGAACCGCGCCGGCATAGTTTTTCCACCGGGAACCTGGGAAGATTTCAAAAGCGTGATTCCAAAACTCACAAAGAAGGAACGAACAAAGATAGTCGAAGCCGCAGCTTCTATCGGCGGATCCGGAAAAACAGTGACGGCTGCCTCCGATATTCTTTCGCTCCTTATGCTTCAAACCGGCACTACTATGGTTAAAAATGATGTGTCGGCGGCTGTTTTTGCATCCGAACTAGGCTTAAATGCTCTTAATTTTTACACCCAATTCTCTGATGCCACCAAGGACAGCTACACCTGGAACGACACGCTGCCTCGCGACGTTGATTTCTTCGGACAAGAAAAAATAGCCATGATGTTCGGCTATTCAACCACGCTTGCCGAGGCGAAATCTAAAAACGCTTTCCTGAATGCTTTTGTATCTCCCATACTCCAACCGAAAAGTGCTGTTAAGCACATAACCTACGCAAGTTACTTCGGCTACGTTACCTCTAAACAATCTAAAGCTCCTGATGTCGCTTGGGATTTTATTCTTGAACTCACCACGAACGAAAGTAATGTTTCGAGCCAACTCTTCGTAACCAAACGGCCGCCAGCCTTGCTCACATTAATAAACCAAGCCATAAACGATCCTTCAAATCCGGATATGGCTGTATTTGCTAAACAAGCGCTTATAGCTCGGGCATGGCCAAAAGTTGACTCTTTAAATGTTGATCAGGTTTTCTCCGGTCTTATAGAATCAGTAATCACGGGCGCGAAAAATCCTGGAAGTGCTCTTGAAGAAGCCCAAGGATCAGTCACAAGCATATTGTCCCGCCGATCGTTATAATATAACGAGATATGAAAATCGCCTCATTAATACTTGTGGGCATTACAATTCTAGTTGTATTTACCCAAACCGTATCAGCCGGACCTCCTATCCCCGGCGGAAAGGGAATTTGGGCATCAACAACTTGCGCAGCCACAAGCTATATCGGCGGCCCTAATAAACCTTGCAGTTTCTGCGATGGTTTGGTTGTCATACAAAACATAATACGTTTCGCTTTTGACATTGCCATTCCCATTGCGGTAGCAATAATCGTCTACGGCGCGGTAATACTCATGATCGCGGGTGGGTCGGAGGAACGAGTACGTCAATCAAAATCAATAATCACTGCTGCATTCATTGGATTATGTATAACTCTAGCTGCTTGGGTTATTGTAAACACCCTTCTTCATATTTTAACCGGCAACATTGCCCTCCCCTGGAATCGAGTAACATGTTAAAATCAAATCATTAAATGAGGAGGGATATAAAACAATTCATAGCGTCTGTTATAGGACTAGTAAATTTTATATTCGCCGTGCCCTGGGTGCTTGCTCAAACAACCACGACCATTGAATTACCAAACTACATCCGAGCTACAAGCACAATCGCAATTTTAAACGCGGTTCTCGGTGCACTCCAGGTTTACATCGCGCCACCCTTAGTCGGCATCATGGTTGTAGTCGGCGCTTTTCAAATTCTCTTCGCTTCAGGCGATCCGGAGAAATTCAGCCGGGGTAAAATGACAATCTTGTACGCAGTCATCGGATATGCTATAGTATTAGTTGCTGGTGGAATCACCAGCATTATAGCCAGCATTATTCAATAAACAGCTGTGCTATAATAAAAAAACGATCCTAAAAAGGTCGAAAAAGGTCGAATCTTTAATCATTAGAGACTTTATCTAAGTTTACGACCATGAAATCAATCGCTAAAATCGCAGCTACGGTAGGAGCAATCGCGCTACCGTTTGTAGCTTTCGCTCAAGTCACCCAGCCAGTCACCGCTCCGGTAACTTCCATTACGCAGGTACCGAGACTTTTAAACAGTATTCTCGGATGGTTTCAGGTCATCTTCTTCGGCATTGCTGCCATCTTTATCGTACTCGCGGCCTTCCAATATTTGACCGCGGCCGGCGATGAAGAAAAGGTTAAGAAAGCCAAACAGATGATCATCTACGCAGTTGTTGCCATTGCTGTCGCAGTTATGGCCACAGCCGTACAAGGCATTGTTACAAGCATCTTGAGAGTATAAAAACTATTTAATATAGACTCTAAAACAACAAACGCCAGGAAATTTCCTGGCGTTTGTTTTTAACAATTAAAGAATGTTATGCTAATATATAGATTAGTAGCATAAAGGTCGAAAAATAAGCTACGGAAACTATCATGAAATCAATTACTAAGGTAGCGACTACGGTGGGAATGGCGTTACTTCCGCTCATTTCATTTGCTCAAGTCACTCAGCCAGTCACCGCCCCAATCACATCAATTACCACGGTACCAAGACTCTTAACCAGTATTCTCGGGTGGTTTCAGGTAATCTTTTTCAGTATTGCTGCCATCTTTATCGTACTCGCGGCCTTTCAATATTTGACCGCCGGCGGCGACGAAGAAAAAGTAAAATCGGCTAAACAAATGGTTATCTATGCAGTTGTCGCCATTGCTGTCGCAGTTATGGCTACAGCCGTACAAGGTATAGTAGTAAGTCTTCTCCGAGTATAATCTACATATCTTTATTTACGTTTAGTCTTGTAATCCCATTAGTCTTCGGACTCGTGGGATTGCTTTTTATGCACAAAAATAGTATATTCACATCAAACGTAAAGGGTCGATTTTTAAACTATTATTGCCTATGTTTTTGAAAAAAATAGCAATAAAAACATTGAGCGTGACTATTGGAACAATACCATTAGTTACGTTTGCTCAGTTGACAACGCCGGTTTCTGCCCCGATTACTTCGATTACCCAATTACCGACGCTTTTGAACAGCATTCTTGGATGGTTCCAAGCCATTTTCTTTGGTATTGCTGGAATTTTCATAGTGCTCGCGGCATTCGGATACCTCACAGCCGGTGGTGATGAAGAAAAAGTTCGCGGCGCAAAGCAAATGCTAGTCTATACGGCAGTAGCACTTGCGGTTGCGGTCATGGCTACAGCCGTACGAGGAATCGTCGTTACGTTACTTTCGGTTTAATACGCTTCATAGTCATAAAACAAAACCCCCGTCTGTAGGGGTGTTTTGTTTACTCAAGCTCTAATCTATCATAAAAACACCAACGAACGGCTATGAATCAATCCGAAACCGGAAATAAATTCTTACTATCAATAATTCTTATCCTCATCCTCATAAATGTGGGGTTGCATACGATTAACCTTTCGTACCCGGCTAAACCTGTTTTTGACGAAGCACATTTTGCAAGCTACGCAACGCATTATGCGACTCATACGCCTTTCTTCGATATCCATCCGCCGCTCGGCAAAATTCTCTATTCTGCGATACTTACCTTGAACGATCCAGCCCGATATCAGGCTAATCCACGTTTTGTTGAAATAAAAAGGAATCCTAAAACGGACGAAATTGAAATAAAAACTCCGGTCAAAGAATTCGGCTCCTTTCCTTACCTATCGCTCAGAATTATGAGCGCCGTTTTCGGTATTCTACTCGGGCTTTCCGTTTACGTTTTCACAAAAGCATTAACCCACAAAGAACTGCCGGCAATACTGGCTATGTTTCTTACGATTTTTGACAATGCGCTTCTCCTTGAAACAAGACTTATTCTATTAAATGGGGTTTATCTGACTTTTGGATTTTTTGCTCTTGCGCTTTTTTTCAAAAAAAAGCCGGCTCCATTATTGGCTGGTCTCATGTGGGGATTCGCTTTAAGCACAAAACTTATTGGTGTTGTATTTATAGGTCCGGTTATCGCTTTGATTGTATTAACAAAAGGTGAGGCTAGGTGGACGGCTATTCGAAGATTTTTGATTTTCCTCGCCACCGGTTTTGGCGTACTCGCACTTTTTTTACTCGTTGTAAACCCATCCATCATACCAGTCAATCAAAGTTTTAAACTTTACCAATCACTGATATCAGATTTCAAACCTGCAGCTAGTCTGAATTTCGGCGGCACACTTTCATTCCTTAATCCTATCGCACCTTATATAAAACTTTCGGCCATCGAATTCTATATAATGCTTTCGGGTTATACCGGGGGCGTACCGACGCATCCATTCCAAAGTCATTGGTACACGTGGCCATTCATGACTAAAACGATGCCATACTTTCGAGAAAGTCCCGGAGCAACCCAAAGCATTAGTCTCGTTGGCAACCCAGTAATATGGGCTTTAAGTCTTTTTTCTGTATTGGCCGTCCTCGCCTACAATAAACGCTATCTGTTACAAAACGCACAACACCGGAATTTCTGGCTACTTATAATCGGATATTTCTCTTCTCTTCTACCATTCGCTCTTATTGAACGGCCGGCATTCTTGTACCACTATTTCCCCGCTCTTATATTTAGTATCTGTATCGCTTCGCTCTTCATTCAAAACGAGCTCATGTTGTCTATTTCCTCCAAGAAATCAATGATTATGACCTTACTTATCGCGACAATAATCATAGCCTTTCTCCTCGTTGCGCCATTAACATATGGATGGCCGCAGTTTTTATTTAACTAAGATTATAATATGGATAAAAAAAATACGGAAACGTTAGACTATATTTTTATCATCCCCGCGTTTAATGAAGGTGGTGTTCTTAAGGAGT
>JACRFG010000013.1 GCA_016234345.1 Candidatus Jorgensenbacteria bacterium | reverse complement strand
TTAATGTCTTCGTTAGGAAGCTGCACCACGCTTGTGGTGATATCCGCAACATGATCACGAGCATAACGCTGAATAGATGAGGTTATAATCTCTATCGACCGCGCCTCAATCTGATCATGCCGTTCACGCTCCAATCTAGCTAAAGACTGAGCTAGTTCTTGACGGTTAACTGACTCAATTTCTTCAAAAAGTTTAACTTTTGCTTCTTCGCGAGTAAGGCCGGCGACACGCTCGAGCTCCTTAACCGCTTGTTCTTCACGAACGCGTATCTCTTCTTGCAAACGCTCAACATCGGCTTTATCACGCTTTAATCTATCAATATCGCTATGAAAAGATGCCCGTTCATGCTCAAGAGCGTCTTCTTTCTTCAAAAGACGTTCTTCAAGACGTCGAACTTCCTGCTTGCGTTCACGATCTTCTCGTTGCGCATCAGCTAAAATAGTCGCGGCCTTTTCCTGCGCAGCGAGTACAATCTGATTAGCTTCGGATTTGGCTACTTCACGATCAGCCTTAATCTTATGCTCAAGCGAAGCACCGATTCGCTTGGCAATCGCAAGCCTTAAGAAGTAACCAAAGGCGATTCCAGAGATCACTAAACCGACTACGAACAAAAGACTTATTTCTGTCTGCATGGTATAAATATGACCGTTTAAATTTATTCATCCCCCCCAGAAAGGCCTTACCGTTCTCTTTAATACGGTTGATAAACGTGGCTAGCACGTTTGTATATTGTGTCATAATACCGATAGTGATATTGAGCACGGACAAACTAAACTTTCTGTTTAAAGAGGGTTTGTCGACGTTTTACATAAAAATTATATATCTCCCTGGATTACCTGTCAAAACACTGCCAGCTTTGACTAAGGTGCGCTAGAATAAAAACATGAAACAAACGCTAGTTCTGGCCATACTCGACGGATGGGGATTAGGAAGACATGACGAAACCAATCCTATCCACGTCGCTAAACCAGGAACAATAGAAACAATAGAAAAATACTTTCCTGCTGGTGCACTCCAAGCTTCAGGAATTGCAGCTGGTTTGCCGTGGGACGAAGAGGGTAACAGCGAAGTCGGACATCTAACCATCGGCGCAGGTAAAATTCTCTATCAACACTTTCCTAAAATATCGTTATCTATTGACGATGGATCGTTTTTTAAAAACGAAGCTCTTGGCGCTGCTTTTACACATGCGCGCGCCACGAACGGTTCGGTTCATGCGATCGGACTTCTTACGCAAGGCAACGTACACGCGTCTTTTAAACATTTGCTTGCTCTTATTGAGATGGCTCACCGCGAAAAAGCCAAACAATTCTATCTTCATCTTTTCACCGATGGTCGCGACGGCCCCCCACGATCAGCGCTCCCTATGATTAAAGAACTTTCTAAAATAATTGCTACACACGATGGAGTTGTTATCGCGAGCATAAGCGGCCGCCATTATGCCATGGATCGAGATGGACATTGGGACCGAACCGAGCAGGTTTTCCGAATACTTACTAAACCCGATCAAAAAATCGAACCGGTGGAGGCAGTACTCGAAAAAGCTTACGCTAAAAATTTGAGCGATGAATTCGTAATACCAACAGCAACAAACGGCCCATATCCAATCAAAAACGACGACGCGGTTATATTCTTTAACTTTCGAGAAGACAGTATGCGACAAATCACCGAACCATTCCTTAACACGTCTTTCAATAGATTTGATATTTTGCCGATTAAAAATCTAGCTGTTACAACCATGACCAGTTATCAAGAATCTTCAAGCGCTAAAGTGGCATTCTTTAGAGAAACGATTAATAATCCTCTCGGCAAAATACTATCAGATAATAAAAAGAACCAACTTCGTATAGCTGAAACTGACAAATATGCCCACGTAACCTATTTCTTTAATGGACTCCGCGAAGATCCCTTCCCTAATGAATACCGAGTGCTTATTCCGTCATGGAACGTGGTACATCAAGACGAAAAACCGGAAATGCGCGCCGAAGAAATAACCGACCGTATTCTTATCGCTTTGAACGAAGGAAGTTTTGATTTTATCTTAGCCAACTACGCCAACCCAGACGTTGTGGCTCATACTGGAAATTTTGAAGCTACAGTAAAAGCTGTTCGGGCCGTTGACCGAACTCTTGAACGTCTATCAAGAGCTATTATTGCCTACGGGCACGTACTTGTTATAACCGCCGACCATGGAAATGCTGAGGTTCTAATGGGTCCCATGAGCGGTAAAACCGAAACAAAGCACAACACCAATCCCGTACCCATCTACATTGTCGCAAAAGAACTTCAAAGAAAAGAACCCGGAAAACCCATATCAACCCTGGAAAACGTAGGGCTCCTTTCAGACGTTGCGCCAACCATTCTCGAACTTATGCATATACCCAAACCACCGGAAATGACTGGCCAAAGCTTGCTCGATCAACTGCTTTATCACTAAACCACAACACACTCGACTCAAAGGCCAAAAACATGAGAAAATATAAACAATGAAGTTCATAGGGGGGCTTATATTCCGAGCATGCTCTAATATAATTGCTATTCTCGCCGCAGCATATTTTGTGCCTAACTTCACATTCGCTGGTAATTTTATTGAACTCGTCATAACTGCCGTTGTCTTAACCGTCATCAACACCTTTATAAAACCATTAATCAAACTTTTCTTGGGTCCTCTTATTGTCATAACATTTGGTATTTTTATAATTGTCATAAACGCTCTCACTCTTTTCCTTCTTGACATGTGGAGCGAACCACTTACCATTCAGGGATACCCTGCCCTCTTCTGGGGAACTCTTATCATCGGTTTAGCGAACACTCTCATGAGTTTTGGAGCGCGCTCTCTCTTTCGGAAATAAAATAACAAAAAACTATGTCAATATTGGGCATTGCTCAAATTATCATATCAGCCGTCCTTATTACCCTAATTCTTATTCAAGAGCGTTCTTCCGGTCTTTCCAACGTTCTGGGTGGTGCTGGTGGCACGCCCTATCAAACTCGCCGAGGTCTCGAAAAAACAATATTCTGGGCCACGATCGTTTCGGGGATAATCTTTGCTGGTTTGGCTATTTGGAACCTTCTTAGTCAATAGAAGTTTATCGAGATTTTAACTCCGTCGGTATATATGCATCGCCTGAAAAAGCTTTGGACATCGCTCACCAATACTGAGCACCGCTTCGTTGTTATTGCTCTTGTTGTATTCGCGGCAAGTTCTGTTGCCTGGCTTGCCATAAATGTTCGTGAACGAAGTGTATTTATTCCGGTCGCCGGTGGTTCTTATGTTGAGGCTTTAATAGGCCAACCCATAGCCATAAATCCGATAATCTCTTCAAACCCCGCAGATCAAGACATAAGCCGCATTATATACAGCAATCTCGATTCGCTCATAAACGATTCGCGTATAGAATCTGATGACCGAACCTATGTTTTAAAACTGAAAGAAGATTTATTTTGGGACGACGGCGAAACACTTACGAGTGACGACGTTATTTTTACTATAAAAACAATCCAAAATCCAGATGCTCGATCTACATTCAGTCGTCCTTGGCATGGCGTTGTAACCGAAAGGATAAGCGATCTCCAATTAAAACTGACGCTACCCACACCATATGCATTTTTTAACGAAACGATCGCTAAATTACCTGTAATACCTAGACATATTTTTGGTGCCATACCAACCGCCAATCTAAAATTATCAACCTACAATTTAGAACCAGTTGGCAGCGGCCCATACCGTTTCAAAAGCTTCTCTAAACGAAAAGATGGCTTCATAACCAACTATCGTCTTGTGGTCAATGAACGATATCACGGATCGAAACCGTTTATTAAAAATTTTGTATTCGAATTTTACAACACTCACGACGAAATTATTGACGCACTCCGTTTCCGACGAGTTGATGGTTTCGGCAGTATGACGCCGATCATGTCATCACTTAAAACAGCAAGTTACCTTAATCTAAATAGATTGCCAATGCCCCGTTACTACGCGCTTTTCTTAAATCCTCTAAGCAATTCCAAACTAAAAATTAAGGAAATACGCAAAGCTTTAACTGAAGCAATCGACACAAAAACAATTGCGAGCGACGCACTTCAAGGAGAGGCTCTGCCTATAGAAAAAAAATCACTCTACTACCATGAACCCAACAACACATCAAACAACGATTCATTATTTAATCCTTCCGAAGCGAAAAAACTTATCGAGGATTGGAAAAAACGCAACAAAGACACGAATCTAGAACTTAATTTGGTGGTACCTAATATTGATTTTCTCAAACAAATCGCCGAACGTGTTGTTTCGTCTTGGCGATCAATCGGCGTTGATCAAGCAGAAATCCGCGTTGTCGATTCGGAACATCTTATAAACGACGTTATAAAACCCCGGGGCTACGATGCCCTCCTCTTCGGTAACGTTCTTGAACATCCCGACGATCTCTTTCCTTTTTGGCATTCTTCTCAGCGCTTCTATCCGGGCCTCAATCTCTCTCTTTACCAAAACACCGAAGCCGATAAACTAATTGAATCGATACGACAAAAAGACGGCAGCTTCGATGAACGCACAAACGATCTAGCCAAGCTTACTTCGCTCATCCGGGAAGATTATCCGGCTGTTTTTCTTTTTTCATTGCCATATTTTTATATACACACAGACCGTCTAAATGGTTGGAGTTCTAGTACTAAAATCATCAACCCGTCTGACCGATTCGAAAATGTGGCTGAATGGTATATAGAACAAGCAAGAACTATCGAGTAAGGACTACTTGACAATTACAGGATCAGGCGTTACACTGTAATCACTATTAAATCTCTCCGGGAAAGCCTAACGCCTATCCTAATTACTATTTGCTACCAAACATAGAGCTTGTGGCTTATCTTATATAAAACATCGGATAGTTCCTCTCTATCCCCAAAGGCTTATAAAGATTGCATAAAAATAATCCATACTTCACAAAATATATCGGGCAGGTGGTGAAATTGGCAGACACGTACGGTTCAGAGCCGTATGCCGAAAGGCTTGAGGGTTCAAATCCCTCCCTGCCCACATGTTTCATGAATCTCGGTTTGCGTTAGTATTAATCAATTCTGCTCTTTATGAAAATTATCTGGATGCTCGTTAACTGCAATACCGAACAAGAAGCAACTAAAATAGGTAAACTGATTCTTAGAGCACGCCTTGCTTCTTGTTTCGATATGGTGCCGAGATTGGCTGCTTACTATTTTTGGCCGCCACGCAAAAATAGAATAGAAAAAACTAAAGGCTGCATCCTCATACTTGAAACCATGCCGCCTTACGTAAAAAGAATCGAGATGTTGGTTAAAAATATACACAGCGATGCTCTACCGTTTACTGGTTCTATCGGTTTGAATGATGTGAATCCGGCATATATTCGATGGATGAAAAAAGAGCTCACAAAATAATAAAAATTTAAGTCGAAAATAATTAATAATTGTTCCAAATCGTAAGCTGCTAATCATAAAAACAGACGGCGCCAGACTAAAACACGGCGCCTGACAAGTTTATTTAGAAATTAGCCGCTGCAACTGGAAATAAGTTTATATATGATAGTTCAAAAACCACGTCGATCAAACCGAACAACGGCTCGTTCAATCGCAAAACCTTCAGCTGAAAAAGATAAGGATGCGGTACGTTTTGTTGCTTTAGGCGGTCTCGAAGAAATTGGCCGCAACATGATGTTTTTCGAGTACCGCGATGAAATCATTATCATCGACGTCGGATTACAATTCCCCGAGGAAGAAACTCCCGGTATCGACTACATTATTCCGAACACCACATATCTCGAATCAAAAAAAGAGAACATAAAAGGAATAATCATCACTCATGGCCACTATGATCATATCGGCGCTCTTCCTTACGTGCTGGATAGAATAGGTAATCCCCTAATCTACGCCACCAAACTAACCAAAGAAATTGTATTGAAACGACAAGAAGATTTTCCTAACTCAGCCAAGCCAGTATTCGAAGCCATAAAAGGCGGAGATACGATACGACTCGGCGAACATTTTTCGGTAACTTTTTTTGATGTTGTCCACAACATTCCCGAAGGCGTCGGCATGATCATTCACACGCCCGTAGGCAACGTTGTCCACCCCGGTGAGTTTAAATTCGATTACGATAACGATGGAAAACCTCGCGGATTGGATACGTGGAAGTGGGTCGGCGAACAAGGAGTCCATACGCTCATGCTTGATTCAACCGGCTCCGAAATGCCCGGTTATGCCTTATCGGAAAGAATTGTGGAAGCGGAGCTCGAAAAAATATTCAAAGCCGCCAAAGGCAGGCTTCTAGTCGGCACTTTTGCTTCCCTTCTGGATCGATTAGGCGAAATTATTAAAATCGCCGCCAAACTTAACCGCCACGTTGCGATAAGCGGACTTTCTATGAAAAGTAATGTGGAAATCGCGCAACGACTGGGATATCTCAAGGTTGAAAAAAATACCATCATACCTCTTGAAGAAATAAAAAAATATCCTGACGAAAAAATTCTTATTCTTTGCACTGGCGCACAAGGCGAACCGAAAGCCAGCTTGATGCGCATCGCAAACGGCGAACACAGGCATATCCAAGTCAAATCAGGAGATACCATCGTCCTTTCCTCATCAATCGTTCCCGGAAACGAACGGAGTGTTCAAAACTTAAAAGACAACCTGGCCCGCCAGGGAGCTATAATCTACCACTACAAGATGCTCGACATCCACTCCTCCGGCCACGCGCCACAAGAAGAGTTGAAAACAGTGATAAAACTCGTGAAACCAAGATTTTTCCTGCCTATCCACGGATACTACTTCATGAGATGGCGTAATGCGAAGCTGGCCCAAGAAGCGATCGGCCTAAAACCGGAAGAAACAATCTTGACTGATAATGGCCGGGTAGTTGAACTTAAGAAACAATCAATCCACCTAACAAATCAGGAAGTGCCATCGTACTACGTCATGGTAGACGGCTTAGGCGTTGGCGATGTCGGAGAAGTGGTTCTCCGCGATCGCCGGGCCTTAGCTCAAGAAGGAATGATTGTAATCATTGCTACTCTTGGTCGTCAAAACGGTCGGATCTTGAAAAACCCCGATATTATCTCGCGCGGATTTATCTACCTCAAAGACAACCAAGAAATTCTTGAGGAAATACGTAGAAAAATCCGCGGTATTGTCGGCCGCATCCCGCATTATCAGGAACTCGACGCTGATTACGTAAAAACTCTGATCCGCGATCAAATCGGTCAGTATGTTTTCAATAAAACCAAGCGCCGTCCAATGATATTACCGGTTATTATTGAAGTGTAAATTTCACTATTGTTATTTCTCGAAAAGCCTCTAAAATTGAGGCTTTTTCGGCATATTGACATATGCACTAAAACATAGTATAATGATTTTAGCTAATTTATTATTAATAAATATTGCGAAAGGCTTGATATGAAAGTCTGGCTTGATCTTATAACTGATTTTCCAACAGGCACGATATTTTTTCTTATCATCTGCTTTGCTGTGTGTCTCGCTAGCTATGCGCTTTTACTCACAGTAAGAGCTTTTTTCTCTCCAAAATGCGAATTCTGTAAAAAGGCGCAGACTCGAGAAAAGAACAGCAGCGGACAATTCATGTGTTCTGACTGCAAGCTCGAAGAAGAAGCACAAAGAGAAAAGAAAAAGAAATGCCCGGCAGATGGAACAACTATGGACAAGGAAGTTGTTGAAGAACTCATCATCGACCGATGTCCAAAATGCGATAGTGTATGGCTCGACAAAGGAGAGCTTGAAAAGATTGTTGATGCCCTTGAAGACGAAGCTTCATCCGGACGAATGGTCGGAATGATGACGGGTATCGCGCTTGGTAGCGCGATGCATCATCGCTAATCCACGAAAGTGGAGTTTTAAAGAAAAGCCCTCTCATAACGAGAGGGCTTTTTGTGTTTATAAATAAAATACTATACTTAATTGTATATGAAACCAGTATTAGTTTCGGGCATCCAACCAACGGGCCGACTCCACCTCGGGAATTATTTGGGCGCGTTAAAACACTTTGTCGAGCTTCAAAAATCCGGAAAATATGAGTGTTACTTTTTTATTGCCGATCTCCACTCTTTAACCGAAACTTTTAGTCCTGAAGAAAAAACTGACCAGATTAACAATTTAGCTGTTGATTATCTTGCGGCTGGACTCGACCCAGAGAAATCAACGCTATTCATCCAATCCCTAAGCCCCGCTCACACCGAAATGGCGTGGGTTTTAAATTGCATTACCCCCTTCGGCGAACTGCGCCGCATGACCCAGTTCAAGGAAAAATCCGAAAACGATCCGGAGAATATCAATGTCGGTCTTTTCACTTACCCGGTACTTATGGCTGTGGATATCCTCTTTTGTAATCCGCAGTTCGTTCCCGTCGGAGAAGACCAATTACAACACCTGGAGCTCACCCGCACCCTCGCCCGAAAATTCAATACTCGTTTCGGCAAAACTTTCACCGAGCCAAAACCCCTTTTAACCGAGGTTCCACGACTTATGAGTTTAGACGATCCTACAAAGAAAATGTCCAAATCTCGGCCTGCCGGTTGTCTCTTTCTTGACGACACTCCAGAAGAAGTACTATCCAAAATAAAAACAGCGACTACTGATTCTGGAAAAGAGATTGTTTATGACACAGATAAAAAACCGGGAGTCAGCAATCTGCTCCTTATTTACTCGAATCTAAGCAAACAATCAATATCATCGCTCGAAAAACGTTACCAAAGTAAAGGTTACGCTGAATTTAAAAAAGACTTGGCCAGAGTGGTTGTAGAATCCCTTCTACCATTCCAAACCAATAAAAAAGAGCTTATGAATAAGCCGGGGGGCATAAAGAAGATTTTTGAGGCTGGCAGCAAAAAAGCAGCAAGCATCGCCAATAAAAAGCTGATTGAGGTAAAAAAGAAAATCGGGCTTGTTTTATAATTGACAGGACTGAAACTGTTAGCTACACTCTAAATCCAGTTTCAAAAGCTATTTTAAAACATGGAAAGTCGGTTGGGGCCTCTAATCCTAGGCCTCTAGTCCAAGCTAGGCGTCACCCTAGCATAAGCTGTTCCGCTGCTTCGTTCAGGAAGCTATAAGCTCAAATAAAGGGAGCTGAAAACGGGATATAAAAACCACCAAAGTCGACTCGTGGTGCCTATAAGGGATCATAAAAGGGATACAAAGGTGTTCCTCGAAAATCTCAGCTTTGCCTGCAAAATGGCTTAGCAAGTTCTCGGATGACCTGGGAATATGGATATCAAAATGGGGGTGTGCAAACATAGCACGGCCCCCATTATTTTTTCTATTATTTTTATTTGGCTTGGTATAATAATCACAGTACTTCGTAGGTAGGGGCTGATCCTTCTTCTACCATTACGGGCCGAGCACCGCCTCGGAAGAGCGTAGCCAATGACTGGTTAAAACCTGCCATGAAGCGGGCGTGATGCCACGCCAGTACGACTCAAACGGGGCGCTCCGCGCCCTGAGCAGGATTCGTTATATGGCGCGACGAGGCATCCGACGCGAACAGAAACGAACGCTGAAGCCCTGATACGGAATAAGGGGCAAAAGGATTTTATTTGGGGGACGCAATTGTCGTCCCTCTTTTGTATACTCCATAGGAAACTCGATACTCACCTCATAAATGCCGATCTGTTTGACAAAATAAAACCAAGGATTAATTATAAATTCACCGAACACTCAAGCTCATCACAATTTAATAAGGAAATCGCTATGCGTCCCCGTAAATCACAAAACCAATTTTACCAAGAAATCCATGCACTCCTCATAGAGAGAAATCCGGTCAAAGCATTAATTCTCATTGAACAATACCGAAAAGAGAATAAAATCTCCAAAATCGAAGAAAAGAAATTGCGACCGAAGGCGAATACGCTCGCGAACCGAATGCATGGCTGGCAACGTCCGCAATCCATAGCCAACGTTCATGCAAATGGCGCATATCAAAGGTAATATCTAAAAACAAACGCTGCGTTTATAAACGCGGCGTTTTACATATTTCATAACAAAACCCAACGAGGTTTACGAAAAAATAAAGCGGGAGTACTATGAAAGCATGAAAAATCCGGAAGATGAAATTCTAGAAAACATTACCGTAGACCAAGCATACCAAGCAGCTAAAAGAACCTTGGAAAAAGAAGCTATACAGCCGGGACAATTCATTGATTTATACAACAAAGATTCGATCGAATCTGATGAAACTCATGTTAAAAAAATGGAAATTGTTTTCGCCAAAACCGGCGGTCCGGAACAAGAAAAAGTCCAAAAGCTTGCCACTATTTTTGAAGCAACTATCCATGAACATGCCGAACAAAGCGAATGGTTCGGCCCAGACGCATTTACCATCAAAACTTCTCGCTACGATGACATTCAAAATGGCGTTGACAGCATTGCCGAATTCAGAGAAAACGAGATGTCGGCTTCTTATCTCGGATTAGCTATCGACGTCACCATGAGTGCGGAAATGGGCAAAAAATTTGAAAGGATAAGACAGGAAATTGAGCGCGGAGAGCTGGCTAAAATAAAATATTTTCACTCCGAACACATGAACATCCGCGGAGAACTTACTAAAGTACCGCGGGTCGTAATCGGTGCAACCGCACAAACGATAAAACAACTAGCCGAGCTCTCCCTAGAAAAAAACATGAAAGCTTTAGCCAACCATCCCATACAATTCCAAATACTTGAAGAAATGATGGCTCAATTAGAGGCTTTCAAAAAATATGCCGAAGGTGTAAACAAATCAGAATTAGCTTCTATTTACGAAAAAACACACGCTCTCGTTAAAAAGATTTATAAAGAAAAGAAAGAAACCGTCCGCGATAACGGCGAACGCGACAACGCACTCGATTCGATTCATGTGAACTTATACCCTTTCCGAGTAACACCCAAAGAAAAAATGTCTTCTCCAACACAACCTAAAACATCAATACCAGCCCAGCAACAAAAAAGATCTTTCTTTATAAAAAGAAGAGTGAGATAAAAAATCGGTCTCGTTTAAACCAGCTTTCTCAAACCAACCCAAACCGGCCAGTTTTCCAGCTTGGTTTTTAACTCAGCATCAAATTTGTTAGAACTACGATATTCGACAATACGGGCATTAACCTCGCGTTTTAAGACAGCTTCATGCTTAGTAAAGACGTGGTGGAGTTCATCCCCAACCTCAACCATAAGCACAATAGTGTCTTTGGGTTCAAGTTTAGCGTCCTGTCGAAGATCCTGCACAACACGCACAAATTCCCTAAGCCACCCTTCTTCTTTAAGATCGTGCGTGACATTCGTATCAAGCTTAATCTCATCGACAAGACCGCGATCGAACACAACTTCTTTAACATTCACTTCGTCTTTAAGAATGTCTAATAAATCTCCGTAATCTTTTAGCTTCTCATCTTTGACAATTAATTTTAGTAATGGTTGCCGCACTTTGATTCCTGCTTCCGAACGCTTACCTAAAGCCAAACTAGCGATATGGCGTACCAGGGACATAGCATCAAGCCCATCTTTTTTAATCAATTTTTTATCGGCTCGAGGCCAATCTCCGATATGCACTGAATCTTTAAACAAGGACAAGTGAATCGTTTCGGCAAAAAACGGAGTAAACGGCGCAAGAAGCTTACTCACGTTATACAACACGTGTCCAAGCGTTTGAGAAGCATCAAGATAATCTTTTTGACTTGTCGGTTTTTGAAAACGGCGACGGGAACGACGGATGTACCACCGCGAAAGATCACCCACAAATTCTTCTATTACCCGTGCGGCGCCGCCAACGTCATACCGATCAAGCCGATCGGTAACAGTCAAAATAATTTCGTGCAGCCGAGCTATCACCCATACGTCTAGAGGATTCGAGGCTTTCGCTACCGCTTTTTTAAATTTAAGATTCTTGTCGTGGACATACGTATCAAAAAAAACAAACGAATTATAAAGAAGCGAAAAGAATTGCCTTGAAACCTTATTCAAATCAATCTCATCAAATCGTTTCTGTTCGCCCGGCGGGTTTACGGTGTAGAAGAACCATCGCACAACGTCAGCGCCGTACTTATTGATCATCGCCCAGGGATCAACCACATTGCCCTTAGATTTGGACATTTTCTGGCCATTCTTGTCCAGAATAAGGCCTAGAGAGATAACATTACGATACGAAACGCCATAACCCAAGAGCACCGATACGGCAAGAAGCGTGTAAAACCAGCCACGCGTTTGATCGACCCCTTCACTGATATAGTCAGCCGGAAAATCAATATTAATTTTCTTATTTTGAATCGGCGGCTTCCCCTTAACCACATCGAAAGGCCAATGATTTTGTGCAAAGGGCATGGCTCCCGAGTCAAACCATACATCGGCGACTTCCGGAATTCTCTGCATATCGCTCCCGCACTCACCACACCGTAACATAACAGAGTCTATGTACGGCCGATGTAAATCCAAATTAGCATCAATATCAAGAGGTAATTTCAATTCTATTTCCCCATACAATTCGGCGTTTTTAGGATACCTAAGCTTAAGCTGTTCTTCTTTGGTCAAACCGTCAAAAGAACCACAAAGCAACCAAAGCGGATCAGCGTGGCTTACTATTAGAATTCGTTTGCCTTCATGTTCTTCATTAAGTTTGCGGATCACGCCGAGCATGCGACGCTTGGTTTGATTCCAGCTTTCTCCCTCCGGTGGCGGAGTATCAAATTTCTGAAGATCATTCTTGAAAAACGCATGGTGTTCTTTAACTGAGCGACCATAAAATATGCCGGGGTTAATGTCTACCAACTCAGAATCAAAAACAATCTTAATGCCCAAAAAACTTTTTATTATTTCAGCGGTTTTTTTGGTACGGATAAGCGGGGAGGAAACAATCAAATCTATTTTCTTGGTCTTCAACCTTCTCGCTGCCGCCTCTACCTGTTTCTTGCCCTTCTCGGTCAAATCAAAGGCGAACTCAGGGGTATCTTTATGAGAACCGCAAATATCCAAAACATTCGACGTCGACTCACCATGGCGAAACAGAAGAAATGTGTTTTTGCCAACAGCGCGTTTTTTTAGCTCATCGACGCTGCCAATAACTTCCAAATGTTTGTTTTTCGTGCATTGCCAGATTGGAAGCGGCGTACCCCAATAACGCTCTCGGGAAATTGCCCAATCCTTTACTTCTTTCAACCACGAACCAAACCGACCACTCTTTAGATGTTCGGGGATCCAATTTATGTCTTTGTTGGCTCTAATGAGCGAGGTTTTTAGCTTGGACATGGCGATAAACCACGAATTCCGAGCGTAATAAATAAGCGGGGAATCGCAGCGCCAACAAAACGGGTATTCGTGAGTGTATTCTTCTGTTTTTAAAAGCGTATTGTCTTTTCTAAGATGCGTTAGGATTTTTTCTTCGGTTTCTCGAGCTTTCACGTAGAGACCGCCAAGCGAACTCACGTCGCTCGCGAACTTTCCTTGCTCATCAACAGTGTGATGTTCAGGCAATCCTATTTTTTTACCTAAATTATAGTCATCCTCACCGTACATAACAGCGGTATGCACGACCCCGGTTCCGTCTTCAGTACTCACAAAATCCGCAGGATAAATCTTGTACGAATATTTATTATGCAAAACCGGAATATCAAAAAGAGGTTCATATGTTAATCCAACCAAATTTTTACCCTTCACCGAACCGAGAATAATATGGTTACTATCAAGAACTTTAATGAGTCCAGTGGCAATTATGTATATTGAACTCTCCCGTCCTTCGCCAATGCGAACAATAGAATATTCAATGTCAAAACCTACGGCGAGCGCAACATTACCTGGCAATGTCCAAGGCGTAGTTGTCCAGGAAAGAACAAAAGTTTTGTCATCGATCACAAACTTACCTATTTTTTGCCCTTTTTTGAGTTTAAATTTGAGATAGACCGAATTTTCGGTTACTTCCTTATATCCCAAAGCCAATTCATGCGATGAAAGAGCGGTACCACATCGGGTACACCACGGCACCACCTTGTGTCCTTTGTAAAGCAATTTCCGCTTATAAACTTGCTTGAAAATATGCCAAAGCGTTTCAATATATTCGTTCTCATAAGTGATATACGGATTTTTTAGATCAAGCCAAAAACCTATCCGTTCGGTAAGACGTTCCCACTCATCCTTGTAGCGCCATACCGACTCTTTGCATTTTTGATTAAACGGCGCGATACCAAATTTTTCGATGTCTTTTTTCGATTTGAGCCCCAGCGCTTTTTCGACTTCCAGCTCAACTGGGAGACCGTGTGTATCCCAACCGCCCTTACGCGGCACAAAAAAACCACGCATGGTTTTATAACGTGGAATGATATCCTTAAAAGCTCTGGCTAATACGTGGTGTATGCCTGGTCGGCCGTTCGCGGTCGGTGGCCCCTCGTAAAAAACAAATTTCTTGAAACGCTTGCCTTTTCTTCTTTCCAACGATTTATCGAAAATCCCGTGTTCTCGCCAGAATTTTAAAACCTTTTCTTCCAATTCGGGCAGAGAAAATTGTTTCAAACCACGAAGCATAAATATTATTTTAATGGAAAGGGGTCGGTATTGCTACCGACCCGCTTTGTTTAATTCACCATTGCAGAAATCTGTCTTGGCCACCAACCGTCGTTTAATTTTCCGGAACCAGAAACAATGCGCTGCAACGTTTCAGAAATAGAGCCCCAGTAGACCGGGTCCAAACGAAGACATTCTTCCATGTCGCGCCGCGCTCTGTATCTCCGAATCGCGAGACGCAACAAGATATAAAGCGTCAAAATCGTTAAAACAAATCCGGCCATCCAATGAGCTCCGAATCCAATGGCGATAGCCAAGCCGCCGTAGGCGATCACAAACATGAAATAGTTCCAATCTCCGGCCTTGAAAGCCAAATCCAAAAAATAGAACGCATCTTTACGCTTAACCAAATCATCAAACACTGCTTCAACGGCCGCATCGATACGCAACGCAACAAGCACTGCATTTGTTGCACCCAAACCAGACATATCTATCATAGGTTACCTCGTTTTATGAAAATGAAGTTGTACTATTATATATGATAACACATATATAATCATCAAGTCAAGTTGGGATATGCGTTTAATAATTAAAAGTCCTGTCGCTACATTTCCTCTGGTGCTTCGAGACCTAAAAGGTTCAACCCGTTTTTTAACGTATAAGCTGCAGCGGCAACCAAAAGAATTCTTAGATTTCGTTTTTTTAAATCCGATTCCTGCACAACCGGATGTGAATGATAAAAGTTATTGCTTTTTTGCGCTAATTCAAAAAGATAGTGAGCCAACACGCTTGGCGCCCAGTCGTTTAAAACGGATTTTACTTCGTCAGAAAAACGGACTATCGCGGCCGCAAGCGATCGTTCCTCTCTATCCATAACCACATCCGATAAATCTTTGATCATATAGTTCATATCACTTAATTTTCTTAAGATGCTCTTAAATCTAGCGTGAGTGTACTGCAAATAAGGCCCGGTATTGCCTTCAAAGGCAAGTGCTTGTTCGCGATTAAATACGATATCGGATTTACGATGATGCAGAAGATCAAAATATTTGAGAGCGCCGACGCCAACAGCATGCGCTATTTTGTCTTTATCTTCAATGTTAGGATTCTTCTCTTTGATAATCTGCTCTGCTCGACCGACAACGTCATCGACAAGATCATTCAACGGAATCGTGGTGCCCTTACGACTGCTCATCGGTCCTTCAGGTAATGACATAAATCCAATCTGAGCATGCACGCTATCTCCCACCCCCTCAAATCCCAAAAGTTCGGCTACGCGGAAAACCTGATTGAAATGATGAGATTGCCTCACATCGACAAGATAAAGATTCTTCCAGAACTTCCAATGATCTTTTCTGTATTTAATGGTTGCTAAATCACGAAGCAAATACGTCGAGGCTCCGTCTGATTTTATAAGCACGGCTTCATCCAAACCAACGCTTGTAAGATCAATTATTACAGCTCCGTCAGATTTGCGATCGGCTAGATTCTTTTTCAAAGCGAGCTCAACAATTGCCGGCATATCTTTCTCATAAGCGCTTTCGCCTTTATGCTCATCGAATTTCAAAAGACCGAGCCGATTTCCGCTTTCTTCAAGCTTCTTCATCGAAATATCAACCATCCACATCCATATTTTTCTATTTTCAACGTCTCCTTGTTCTAACTTGGCAAATTCCTGCTTGGCCTCATCGCGAAGCTCGGGATTATTTTCGATCCGCTGATTAGTCTCAACATATAGTTTTTCTAGTTCTTCAAAAGGATTCTCTTTAAGCTTTGTTTGAGCTTCGGGGCTTAATGATTTATATCCTAAAAGAAGAATGCCAAACTGTGTTCCCCAATCACCAACATGCGTATCGGACACCGCATTATAACCCAAGCTCAAAAGTATGCGTTTTAAAGCGTCTCCAATGACTGCGGATCGCAAATGACCTACGTGCGGAACTTTGGCCACGTTCAACTGAAAATATTCTACAATAGCTGTTCTGCCTTTACCCTCATCGCTTTTTCCCCAATCAATCGGCTGTAAAACTATTTTGTTCAAAACATCCGCTAAGACAGAATTTTTAATCCAAAAATTAACAAAGCCGGGCTTTGCGATTTCAATCCGTTCAAACATATCAATACCAACTTTCGAAAGTTTTTCTTTGAGTTCTTCTGCAACCTGAAGCGGCGGCTTCTTTTGTTTTTTAGCCAATTCAAAAGCTATATTAGTACTGTAATCACCGAAATTTTCGATTTCGGGCACAGAAACATCAATCGTCTTTTCTCCAGTTATTTTCTGAAGCGTTTCAAGAACCAATTGCTTCATCTTATAATCATAACCTACCCGACTCGCGGTAGTTACAAAATCCGCATTCAATGTTCGAAAGCGGCATTGGACCTCTCAAAAGTGAAACCGCATCGCGGAATGATCCTAATATACGATCGGGATCAGTTTTTACTTCTTCAACGGTAATATTGAAATGCAAAGGCTTTTCCATGTCAAAACTCTTGTGATTAAAAAACCAATAGATAAGGTATGCAAGATTTTTGGTTTTAAAATTGTTTTCTCTCAATATCAACGTGTACGCGCTCATTTGATTCACATGAGCTTTGTGCGGTTCAAGCGGCGGGAAACCACGAGTTTTATTGTCGAGCGGCACAACCACACCATCGTCTAATTGAAGCGCGTCATCAAGAATGCCGGTAAAATGCGCTTTGGAATGACCGTCAAACCATTCGAACGAACGCGAGCGGAATTTGGAAACGAGCGCCTGATCTTCAAGTAATTTACCCGGCAACTTATCATGAAGTAACGGCGGGAGCCCTCCCTTTTTTCTCCAATGATCAAAATACTGCTTTAAGGTGAGATCTATACCCATCGGCAACGTTGATGATGGATGCTCCGGGCGCTTCACGCCTTCATTCAATTGCAACCAAAAACACCGTTCACATTCTAAATAAAGATTAAGCGATGAAGGAGAAATTTTTATAACCCTTTCGTCGGGCATGGTATTGATTTAACTATAAATAGATATTCAGAGCAAACGCTTAAACACCTCAATATCGTGAACATAAAAACAAAAAGAGCGATTTCTCGCTCTTATGCTTACTTCAATGTTCTAAAGGATTAACGCCCAAACTCCGAGGGCTAAATGAATCGACGCCGATAATGTCGGCAAAAGCACAACGTATAATATCACCGCCTTGCTGGCCAACGCCTATAACAACTACTTCTTCGAGATTATCGCCAGAAAATTCACGCATGAATTGACGACATATACTACAGGGAATACCACCGTTTTGGGCAACGCATACCAATACTTTAAACTGACGCTCGCCATTCTTTACCATCTCGGATAAAGCATTCCATTCGGCGTGTGGCACAACCGCAGCACAATTTTCAACATTGACTCCGGTATAGATTTTATCCGTCACCGAAACAACGGCTACACCAACCTTATATTTAAAGTACGGGGAGTAGGCCATATGCCGGATACTCGTAGCCGCCAAAATAGCACGTTGCTCAATGTCATTCAGATCGCCAAATCGGACACATGGTAAATCAACCAGCCTTTTCATTAATAAAAAATCCTCTCGTTGCATTAAATATGCTACCCTAAAAGTACGCCATGCCTACAGTAACTGTCAATAAACGAGCCCGCTTTGATTACGAAATCATAGAAACATTTGAAGCCGGGATGGAACTTAAAGGCTTCGAAGTTAAATCAGTCAAAAACGGTAGAGTCCAACTCACTGGAAGTTACGCCGTACCACAGAATAATGAACTCTGGCTCTTGAACGCCGATATCTCACCCTACCAAACCAAAAATACCACACCCGAGTATAATCAAAGACGATCGCGCCGTTTGTTGCTTAATCGTAAAGAAATAAAATATTTGATCGGAAAGATAAAAGAACAAGGATTGACAATAATACCTATTGAGATGTATACTAAGGGCTCGTTCGTTAAAATTAAAATCGGTTTAGCACGATCAAGAAAGAAAACGGATAAACGTGAACTGATTAAAAAACGGGAAGTTGAACGGGAGTTACGAAGAGTAACGAACTAAAAAATGGGGATGATCGGTATCGACAGAAAATGTATGTAATCACTGCGAGTCGAGTGCTCGTGCGTTAATCGGGCAAAAAACATAACTGCAAACACAAGCAGAACACCGGCTTTCGCTTTTGCGTAAGGCTGAGTCGCCCAGCTTACACCTGATACGCTGACGCGGCTTCATTATCAGGATATAGTTTGAGCGCGCCGGAGCTCGAACCGAATACAATTCGGCAAGGATTTCAAGATGTTTTCGTCGGGCTTTAAAATCTAGAAATCCTCATAATACGAACTCGACCACACTCGTAGACGTGATTGCAAAACCTTTCTGGACGCGGGTTCAATTCCCGCCATCTCCACCAAAAAAAACAAAACCACCTTTACGGTGGTTTTGCTTTGTTTTTAAAACGGGCGGCGGATGACAAAGACTGAACTTAGAAGTAATATAATTTTATGAACCAAGAAACTAAAACGTGCCAAAATTGTAAAAATTCCTTTGCAATCGAATCTATAGATTTTGCATTCTATGAAAAGGTTGGGGTTCCGCCGCCGACTTTCTGTCCGACTTGCCGCTTGCAGCGTAGACTATCGTTCCGTAATGAACTTTCACTCTACCGACGCAAATGCGATTTATGCAAAAAAGACATGTTTTCCATGTATCGCCCTGATTCTCCTTTCACGATATATTGTCCACAATGTTGGTATTCAGATAAATGGGATCCTTTGGATTACGGCAAAGAATACGATATCAACAAACCGTTTTTTGTCCAGTTTAAGGAGCTTATGGAAAAGACGCCAGTTCCTGCGCTATACAATTTTTATGAAACCCTTGTAAACAGCGATTACACCAACCTAGTAAGCAATCTCAAGAATTGTTATCTTCTTTTTAACTCGGATTATAACGAAAACTGCATGTACGGAGTTGAAGTGGAATCAAGCCGCGACTGCGTTAATAACCTCGCAATTGATAACTGCGAACTCTCTGCAGGAAACGTGAATTGCCAAAAATGCCAACGCACTTATTTTAGTGTGGACTGCGAAGGATGTAATAATGTATGGTTCTCAAAAAATTGTACTGGCTTTACCGATTGTTTCGGATGCGTTAATCTTCGCAACAAATCGTACCGCATATTCAACGAACCCTATTCTAAAGAAGAGTATTTAAAAAAGACAGCGGAATTTAAAACCGAATCATTGGCCGGAACCAAACGGGCGAAACGTATGGCGAAGGAATTGTGGCTCAAACATCCGGTGAAATTCATTCATGGTAGATTTAATACAAATGTTAGCGGCGATTATATCTATCACTCAAAAGACGTACGCGATACTTATATTGCAACCGAATCCCAAAATTGCCGGT